>JAFDCZ010000068.1 GCA_019312665.1 Deltaproteobacteria bacterium
CGCGATGGCCTGCTTCTGGGCGATCGCTTCGCCGAAGGCATGGCGATCCTTGGCGTAGGGAATCGCGTACTCGCGCACGGCGCGAGCCAGGCCGACCAGCAATGCCGCGTTGGCAGTGCGGGTGCCCGCAAGCAGACGCGCCGCATCGATACCCGCCTCGCCGCCAAGGCGTGCTTCCGCCGGAACCTCCACGTTCTCGAGCTCGAGGCTCACGGTGGGCAGGCCCTTCATGCCGAGATTCAGCTCGAGATCACCGACGGTCAGGCCGTTCGCACCCTTGGGCACGATGAACGCGTCCAGGTTTTCGATGCCCGTACCCGCACTCTGGGCGTTGCGTGCGACCACCAGGAAGTGCTCGGCGCGATCGCCAAGTACGACGAACCTCTTGCTCCCGGTGAGAACGAAACCGCCCTCCTTCGCTTCAGCCGTTGTCTGGAGTGCTAGCGGATCGAATGCCGGGGACGGCTCGATCAAGGCCAGACTGGCCGACGCGAAGCGCTCCTCGCAGAAGCGCGGCAAGTAGCTGGCCTTCTGGTCGTCGGTTCCAAAATCGTTGATCGCGAACGCGAACACCGAGGGATGGGTTGTGGCGATCGCCAAGGCCGGATCACCGAACGCCAGCTCCTCGAGGATCAGGGCGTTGGTGATCGGCGAGCGGGGCTCGCCACCGCCCCCGAATTCTTCGGGCAGCTGGGTGTTGGTGAGGCCGAGCTCCCATACCTGGTCGAGCACGCTGTCCGGAAGCGCACTGGCTTCGTCGGCCTCGCGCGCCACGGGGCGGAGCACCTGCTCCGAGAACTCGCGCATGGCGTCGCGCACGACTTCCTGCTCTTCGGTGAGTCCGAATGAGATCATGTTGTTACTCCTGGGTTCCGCCCGAGGTCTCCGGCAACGTGCTCGGAGCCACTGGACGGGCAAGCTGATGAAAGAAAGGATCCATGGCTTCGCGGCCGCCCTCTTTTTCGAGGAGGCCACGCTTGGCAGCGTCGCGGGCATCGAGGAGCCCGAGGGCAACGGCACACCAGACACGGGCATCTGCCGTGTACCGGACGTCCGCACCACTGGCGAAGCCGGGCTCGACCCGACATTGGCCGGCGTGGATATGGATGGACCAGACGCCACCGCCCTCGCCCGTAAGCCGGAGTTCGAAGACGACATCCGCCTCCTTGGCCAGCTCCTCCTTCAACAGGAAGGGCAAGGACTCGAGGATCGAGATGGCCGACGTTTCAGTGAACTGCTGGATGTCCAGATCCAGCTCTTCCACCGCATGGTGGACGTACCAGCGGGCGATCGCGGCGATGACGGGCTCGAGCTCGCGAGCCCGCTCGGTCGCGGCGTAGGCCTGCCGCCCGCCGTCGAGCTCCTGGGTGCCGACGAAGCCCGCCGCCGAGAGCTGGCGCAACCGGTTGGAGAGCACGCGCGGCGTGATGCCTGTGCGCTGACGCAGTTCCTGGAAGCCGCGGGGGCCTCGCAGCAGGTGGCGAATGAGCACGAGCGCCCATTTGTCGCCGATCCAATCGAGTGCCCTCGCGACGGGATCGAAGATCTCGCCGGGCCGAGGAATGGGTGTGGGGGAGGCGTGCTCGGACACGGGGCTAAGTATCTATCGGATACTTACCTCCAGGTCAACCAACCGACACCCCGCGGGGAGGCCGATTGAAGCGGCCGCGGACGTGAGCGGGTAGCCTCTGCCCGCCGGAGGTGGACGGAGGATCGCCGGCGGGCAAGCATCGCCCGCGGGAGGAAAGTCCGGGCTCCATAGGGCAGGGAGGTCGCTAACGGCGACCCGGGGTGACCCGAGGGAAAGCGCCACAGAAACGACACCGCCGATGGCCTTTGATCCCGGCTGTTCTGAGAGGGATAGCCGGAGGAGGCACAGGCAAGGGTGAAAACGTGGGGTAAGAGCCCACGCGCGACAGCCGGGTGACCGGCGGCGGGGCAAGCCCCTCCTGGAGCAAGCTCGAATAGGGACATCGCTGAGGGCGGCCCGCCCAAGGTCCGCAAGGGCCCGGTGTCCGGGTGAGAGTGCTGGAGCGACGCAGCAATGCGCCGCCTAGATGAATGATCCTTGCCGGCCTCCGGGCCGGAACAGAACCCGGCTTACAGTCCACCTCCGGCACGGAAGAGGCGGGGACGCGGAAGAGGCGGGGACGCGGAAGAGGCGGGGACGTTCTTTCCGCTGTTTCCGTTATCCGATTTCCCGCGGAGCGGGAAATCGGATAACGGATTCGAAGAAGGACGCGACACGCTCCGAGGTCGTGCAGGCGAAGATGCCGCGCAATCCCAGGGATGCGGCGCGCTCGACCGCATGCGCCACCAGGTGTTGGCCCACACCCTCGCCGAGAAACCGCGTCAACGTATACAGGGCGCTGATCTCGCCCTGGTCGTCCCAATGGAGAAGCGCGCCCATCCCCGCGAGGTGGTGATCCTCGACGAAGGCGCCGAAGCCGCTGACCAGGATACGATCGATCTCCGCTTCACTGCGCGGCGCGAGGTAGCCCTCCTCCATGCCACGGGCAACGAGGTCGGCTGCGGCCGCGTAGTCGTCGATGGTCAATGCGCGCACGCCGACATAACGTTCCCGCGTGAACAGCGTTCCGACGCCGCTGTAGGTGAAGAGCTCCTCGGTCAGCCCGGCGGCGGTACACACATTGACCGCGGGAAGGCCGGCGCCAAGAAGGGCCGCGACTTCCTTCCAGAGCGCCATGCGGTCGGCTCCCGCCAGGCTGCTACCTCCCTCGGCCAGCCAACCCTTCAGCTCCTCCAGGTCGACGAAGGAATGGCGACCTTCCTCGACGGTCTCGAGACCCCCTTCCTCATCGAGTCGGACCACTTTGAAGAAGCGCAATCCGGCCGCCAAGCCGCGAAGCGCAGCGGCGAAATCGTCGGCTCCAACATGGACACCCACCCGAGCGGTTTTGTCCAACTGGCGCCACAACACGCCCTCCAGCCGGTCCTCCAAAGCGGGAAATGTGGCACCGTGGGTGTGCAGATCCAGCGCGTCCCGATCCGGCGCGACCAGCACCACCCGCCCGCCTCCTTTCTCCAGGATGTCGAGCGCGTCGGTCACGGCGGGATGGCGCAGATCCTCAGATCGGGGAGCCGCTAGCGCAAGCGTTCGGCCCCGAAACTCGCTCTGATAGAAGGCGCGCTCGGAGAACCCGGGCGCGATGGTTTCCGAGGCCAGATCGGACATCGGCGAATTGTCGCGGATCGTCGGCCATCCCGGTATGGTGGCACCTCGATGGGATTCGACGGCTGGCTCACGCTCGCGGTACTCGTCTTGATGGTGGCCGCCATGGTGCGGGAGGTCGCAGGGCCGGATCTCATCGTCATGGCAGGCTTGTTCTCCCTGGCCGCGACCGGTGTACTGACGCCGGAGGAGACCTTCTCCGGTTTCGCGAACCCCGCGATGGCCGCAGTTGGAGCCCTGTTCATCGTTTCCGCGGGCCTGCGGGAGACCGGCCTGCTGGAAGCGGCCGTGGTGCGCCTGTTCGGTCGGGCACGGGGAGAAACCTCGGCCCTCACCCGCATGTGCCCCCCCCTGGCGGGCTTCTCGGCCTTCCTGAACAACGCACCGATCGTCGCCATGATGACCCCGGTGGTGATCGAGTGGGCGCGCCGCCGAGGCCTCTCGCCGAGCCGATTCCTCATCCCACTCTCCTACTCGACGATCCTCGGCAGCCTGCTCACGGTGATCGGAACCAGCGTCAACCTCACGGTGGCGGGCTTGATCGTCCAGGCCGACATGCCGGCGATGGGTTTCTTCGAACTGCTCCCCGTCGGGCTTCCCGTTTGCATCGTCGGACTCGCCTACATCGTGTTTGCCGCGCCCCGCTTGATCCCGGCGCGCCAGGACCTCGCCCAGCAGCTCGATGAACGGAGACGCGAGTACACCGCCGCGATGCGGGTCGAAACGGGCAGCCTCCTGGCCGGTGAAACCGTCGAGGAGGCCGGCCTTCGCCAACTTCCCGGCCTTTTCCTGGTCGAAATCGACCGGGGCGGGCGAACCCTCACGCCGGTCTCTCCCCAGGAAGTCCTGCGGGAGGGGGACCGGCTGGTCTTCGCGGGCGCCGTCGCGACGATCGTCGATCTTCAGCGCTTTCCTGGCCTCGTCGCCGATACGGACGATGCGGATGGCACGGGCGGCGATGAACCGCGCGAGCGCCGCTTGATCGAGGCCGTGATTTCGAGCAGCTCGCCGCTTCGCGGCCAGAGTGTGCGGGATGCCAACTTTCGGACGTCCTTCGATGCCGCCGTCGTGGCCGTGCACCGCAACGGCGAGCGCATGGGAGGCAAGATCGGCCAGATCGTCTTGCGGCCCGGGGATACCCTTCTGCTCCAGACCGCCGCCGGCTTCATGCGCGCCCACGGCAACAGCCCGGATTTCTACCTGGTGAGCGAGATCGGCGGCCACGTGGCACCGCGCACGGAGAAGGCCGGCCTGGCCATCGCCATTCTGGTTGGAATGGTCGGTGTCGCCGCCCTCGACATTCTTCCGATCTCCATCGCGTCCTTCATCGCCGTCGGCGCGCTCATCGCGACGCGCTGCATCGATGGACGGATCGCGCGGCAGAGTGTCGAGTGGAATGTGCTCGTCGTGATTGGCGCCGGCCTCGGCATCGCGTTGGCCATGCAGAAATCCGGCGCGGCCAGTGAGATCGCGAGCCTGCTCGTGGACGGCACAGGCCACCTCGGCCCCTGGATCACGCTGGCCGCCGTCTATCTGGTGACCGTCCTGCTCTCGGAATTCCTGCATCACAATGCAGCGGTGGCGATCATGTTTCCCATCGCCATCCAGGCCGCGAGCCAGGTCGGAGCGGATCCGCGCGGCTTCATCATGGCCATCGCCATGGGGGCAAACTGCGCCTTTGCCAACCCGGTGACCTATCAGACCCACCTGATCGTCTACGGCCCCGGAGGCTATCGATTCACCGACTTCGTGCGCGTGGGCCTGCCCTTGGACCTGCTATGCGCCGGAGTTGCGTTGACGGTCATCCCGTGGATCTGGCCGCTCGCCTAGATGCGCATCGACGCCTACCTCCCCGAGTTCACGGTCTCGGAACGTCACACCATCCATGTCGCTGTTCCACCGGAACGGGCATTTCCTGTCGCACGCCACCTCGATTTCAACGCTTCGAGAATCACCCGTGCGTTATTCCGAATGCGCGGCCTGCCTTCCGGGGATCTCCGCCTGGACGCCCTGCTGGGCGACGGGCCCGGCTTCGCGATTCTGGAAGAGCAGCCTCCGGAAGAGTTCGTGCTCGGCCTGATGGCCCGTCGCGCGCGGCCGGTCGAGATCGAAAACGCAGAGGCCTTCCGCGCCTTCGCGCCAACCCAGGGCCTGCGCATCGCCTGGAACTTTCACCTGCTTCCCACCGACAGTGGCACCCTCGTTTCGACGGAGACGCGCGTGCAGTGCCTGGGCGCGACGACCCGGCGCCTGTTTCGCCTCTACTGGCTGGCGATCCGCCCGTTCAGCGGCTGGATCCGGTACGAAATGCTGCGCATCCTGAAGCGACAGGCCGAGCCGAGCTGAGCCCTACTCGCCGCGCACCTCGCGCACTGCGGCGATCACCTCGTCGTGGATCGCACCGGAGGTCGCAACGATGCCGCGGTTGTCCTCGAGCGTGCGCCCCCGGGAGAAATCGAGGTCATTGCCGAACACGTCCGTCACGCGGCCGCCGGCCTCTTCCACCACGATCTTTCCCGCCGCGTGGTCCCAGATCTTCTCGCGGTAGTCCTTGCGGGTGGGCATGCGCAGGTAGATCGAAGCGTCGCCCCGGGCGACAGCTCCGTACTTGCACTGGCTGTCGATGCGAAACGGTTCCTGGGTGATCCCGAGCCGGGCCGCAATTCTCGCCGATTCGCTTTGATCGGAATGGGCCGATTCGACGGACTCGCAGAAGCGCGCTTCGCCCGGGGTCGCCACCTTCGCCACATGAAGCGGAGTGCCCTGCCCGGTTCCTGCGAGCGCGTGCTCCCGCGCGCCCTGGCCGCGCACCGCTGAGAAGAGCAGGCCCGGGCCCTCGTGCCCTTCCAGGTTCGGGCAGCCGAGCACACCGAGCACGACCTGGCCGTTCTCGATCAGCCCGAGCGCCACTGCGTACTGCTCGCCACGCAGAAAGCCCTTGGTGCCATCGATCGGATCGAGGGTCCAGTAGCGCCCCGTGTCGGCCTGGGCGCCACCCCGGTCGATCCAGTCGAGGACAGTGGCTTCATCGACCTCCCCGTGAACCTCGGCCGCGACTTCTCGCGCGACCGCGGCCCGCAGCCCCGCTTGATCCTCTGCGCGCAGCTCGGCGGAATCCTCTTCGCCCACCACCAGATCCTCGGGCAACACGCCCGCGAGCCGCTGGCAGACGATCGCCTGGGAAGCGAAATCCGCCACGGTGACGGGACTCTTGTCCTTCTTCTCGAGGGTATCCGCAGTGACGAGCCGCTGCTGAACCGCACGACAGACCCGTGCGGCGGCCCGGACGGCCTCGAGAGCGGCTTCGAGTTCAGCGGCATATGCAGTCACGGCGGCCTCCCTTTGGGTGGCGGAACATGCCAAACCCGGGAGGCGCCGTCGCGTGGCCTCTACGCCGCGCTGGCCGGACGCGGCACGATCAGGCCCATGGCATTCTCCCGCATGACCAACCGGATCTCGTCCTGGTCGTAGCCCTTGCAGTCATGGATGAAGTCGGTGGGCACCGCGAGGCCCTCGGCATGCGGGTAGTCGGAGCCGAACAGCACGTGCTCCGCCGTGATCGCCGCCTTCAGGCCCTCGAGATCGTCCTCGTAGTAGGGCGCAACCCAGATGTTCCTGCGGAACTGCTCCACCGGATCGTGTTCGAACGCGAAGGGCATCTGGCCGTACGCCTTCTTGAGCCGCGCGAGCAGCGGGCCGACCCATTGGCTCCCGCACTCGATGGTGGCCACGCGGACGTTCGGATGCCGTGTGAACAAACCATGGCAGACCATCGCGGCCAGCGTGTCTGCCGCCGGCGCTGGCGAGAGACAGGCACGCAACGAGTCGTAGTCGAACGCTCGGAAGTCTCCGCCCACGCCCCACTCGTCGGCGAAGCGGTTGTAGCCCGCATCCCCCGCGTGGATCGAAAGCGTGATCCCTGCCTCGCCCAGCCGGGCCCAGAAAGGATCGTAGATCGGGTCCCCCGGCGAGCGGGTGACGGCGCCTGCGACAACCGGACCAGGCGTCATGCAGATCATCTTCGCGCCCTGGGCGAGCGCCCACTCGAGCTCCTCCACCGCCCAGGCGGGATCCATGAGCGGGATGTACGGCGCGGCGAACAGCGTATCCTGGTAACTGAAGCCCCAGTCTTCCACGAGCCAACGGTTGAACGCGCGGAACGCCGCACAAGCCGCCTCCGGATCGTGGGAAAGCGCAACCTCCATTCCCACCGCGAGGGTTGGGAACATGAACGCACCGTCGAGCCCCTGGCTCTTCACCAGACTCACCCGCGCATCGCGATCCCGGTAGGCCGGGTTGATGGGATCGAGCTCACCGAAGAGCGCGATCATGCTCTTGCCTTCCGGATTCTTGCCGCGAAAGAATGCGTCAAGGATCCCCGGTTTGGCGACCGGATCGAAGGTCGGGTTCGGAATGAACGAGTTGAGCTTGCCCCCGACCAACAAACGCTTGCGGCCGTTGATCTCCGCCCATTGCATGCAGCGCCGCTTCAGCTTGGGATCGATGTGGCGGATGAACGCGTCCTCGTGCTCGTAGTAGTGATGATCTGCATCGAAAGCGCGAAAACCGAGATCTGACATGGAAGCTCCTGATACGGGCTGACCAGAAGATGAACGATTGAGCCGGGATTTTCAATGAACTTCTGATAGGATTTGTTCATTCTGGAACTTGGACGATAGATGGCTGGAATCATTGAGAAATCCAGGCGCCAACAAGAGAGCGAAGCGCGGCGTGATCGCATCCTCTCGGCAGCACGCGCCTGTTTCGGCCAGCTCGGGTACTCCGGCGCGACGGTCGGCGCGATTGCCCGTGAAGCCGGCGTATCCAACGGGCTGCTCTACCGCTTCTTCCGCGACAAGGATCATCTCTTCGAAGTCGTGATGACGGAGATCATTCGCGATTGGGTGCGCGCCATGGTCCCGCGAGATACCGCGAGCGAGCCCGCCAGCAAAACCCTCGAAGGCATGTTCCGGCGCTCGGTCGAGTTCTGCAGAAGCCACCCGCTGCTCCCGGCCATGCTTCGCGGCGAACGTGCACTGGAACTGCCGCGGCATCTGCCACGGCATCTGCCACGGCATCTGCCACGGGGCTCCTCCGCTGGCCTCGACCGGATCCACGCCCATCGGGAGCTCGTGGCTTCCATTCTCCGAAGCGGCATCGACGCCGGCGAATTCCGCGCGGATCTCGACGTACTTTCCGTGGCCGACGTGATCTGCCAGCTCCAATCCGACTACTCGAGCCGCGCCTACCGCCGCGACCCTAGCTACCCGGACACACCGGAAATCCTGGAGGCGGTGGTGCGCTTCGTCCGCGACGCGGTGGTCAACTAACCTGCGAACGCCGCGCTGTGAGAGCCCAGCGACGCGAAGTCAGTCGCCGGTCGCCTGGCGGTCCAACCGCTCGATCCCGGACCTGGCTTCTCGATCCTCAGGATCCCGTAGCAGGGCCAGCTGGAACTCTGTGCGGGCCAGCATGCGGTTCTCCTCCTCGAGGGCGAGGCGCCCGAGGATCGTATGCGGGCGGGCAGCGGTGTTGTCTTCCTCGACGACTTTGCGGGCACAAGCCGTGAGCTTGGCACGCTGCACGCGCACCTCGACCCGGGCGACCATGTAGGCGGCCCAGCTCTCGTACATGTGGTACTCGGCTTCGAGAGGCTCCAGCGCCACAGCGCGGGCGAAACTCGTGCGAGCCTCGCCGATCCGGTCCGCCTCCAGATGCTCCTGGCCCAGGCGGAACGCTCGCTCGGCCTCGAGGCGGGCTCCAGCCTGCTCCTGCTCCGAGGGCTCGTGGGGCCGCTCGCGTTTCTTGGGAATCTGGCGCGGACGCGGTGCGGGGCCCTTCGCTCGTGCTTTCGGTCGAGGCTGAGGCTGAGCCACGACGAGTTGGCCCGTCATCTCCAGCGTGATCAGCAGCCTTGGGTCTGCGGCTTCGAGTAGTTGGGCGACGCTTCGCTCGCCGTTCACCGCTCCAAGCTGCTCTGCCAGCACGCCGTCGAGTTCGAGCCGTGCCGCCACGGTGGTCGGCGGAGCGGCGAGCGTCGGCCGCCCCGTCACCCTGGCTTCGACGGCAGCGCGAGCCTCCGATTCGGGCAGATACGTGGACAATGCGAGAGCAACGATCGCTTCCACCTGCGGCAAGCCGAAGCCACCCACCTCGGTCTCGGGCTCTTCTTCGCGGAACTCGTGACTCACGTAGGTACGAAAGCTTGCAACGATCTTCTCGCTCAGCTGCTCGCGGAGCGCGCCGAACACCTCCTCCGGCGTGAAGAGGCCCAACTCGACCAACACCTCTCCCATTCGCACGGGCTCGTGCTCGTAGACACGTTCGGTCATGCGTTCGATCACCCGCACGTAGTCCTCGTCCGAAAGCTCGCCCTTGCGCAGCAGGATGCGGCCCAGACTCTCTCGCAACGAACCGCCTTCGGCCATCACGACTCGGCCATCGGTGAAGCGGATGAAGGTCCGTCGGCCCTCGCCACGCACGTCGAGCACACCGGTAGCTCGGCTCCGGTGCAGCTCCAGCACGACGCGGGAGAGCACGAGCGAAGCGTCAGGCCTGCGCTGAGGATGGGGGGCTGGGTGATCGAGTAGCGTCCGGAGTTCTGCTGCCAGCTTCACGCTGTCGACCGGATGGGGCAGCACCAGGCTCGGCTGCATCGCCGCTGGTATCAGACGCTCCAATTCCGCAGATTGGCCGGTGGCATCGAGCAGCACCAGCGACGGGGCTCCGGGCGACGCTCGAAGTGCCGCGCAGCCAGCGATCAGATCGCTCCCGGGCAGAGGGTGACTCAGCACCGCGACATCGAAGGCGCCGTCGCACAGCAGTTCCAGAGCCGGATCCAGGGAGCTGGCGCGGACGACCGCGAACCCAGCGGTGCCGAGGGCCTCGTCGTAGCCCTCCGGCGGCGGGGCGGCCTCCACGATCAGGATGCGGATGGGACGCTCGGACACGCCATCTCATCGGCCGCTCGGTGCCTTACATGCAGGAGAATTCGTCGCTCGTTACGTTTCTGAGTTGAACTCCTGTCGGAGCCAGTACAGCCGACGCGCACTCAGGCGATCCGCGAGCAGCCCCAGCCTCCGCGCCGGCCGCTGCAGCGCGCGCCGGCCGCGCAGTTGGGCCGCTTCAGCACACCATCAGCTTTCGCTCGGGAAGACCATCGGTTCCGGCCCGACCCGCAGGCGAGCCACACGTTCTTTTGCGCTCTCGACCATCAGATAGAGCGCCGGAACCGTGAAGAGCGTCAGGCCACTCGCAACCGCGAGCCCGAACACGATGCCTGCGGCAAACGGGCCGTACACCGGATGCGTGCCGCCCAATCCCACTGCCATCGGAAACAGCCCTGCAATCGTCGTCACGGTCGTGAGCAGGATCGGGCGGAAGCGCAGGCGGCAGGATTCGCGCACCGCGTCTAGAGAAGAGAGGCCCCGCGCCCTTCCCTGGTTCACGAAGTCGATCAAGACCAGGGAATCGTTCACGACGATGCCCGCCAACCCGACCATCGCGTAGAAGACGTACATCGTGAGCGGATAACCGAGCACGAACATGCCCAGGATCACGCCGATGAAGGCAAAGGCGATCACGCTCATCACCACGACGGGTTGGAGATAGGAACGGAACTGTGCCGCCAAGATGGCGTAGATCGCCACCAATGCGATGAAGAGCGTGCCCATCAGCTCGGAGATGCTGCGCTCGGTTTCCTGGGCTTCTCCGCCGAAGACCAGGGAAACGCCGGGCCAACGAACGCTTGCATCAGCGAAGCGCGAAGCCATCTCGCGGTTCGCTGAAACCGAAGTCGCCTGCAATTTGTCGACTTCGGCATACACGACCACCGCGCGGCGGGCGTCGTAGTGGTAGAGCGATTGATAGCTGCGCTCGACATCGATGCGCGCCACGTCCCCGAGCTTTACCGTATGACCCTCGGGAGAACGGATCTCCACATCGAGCAGGTCGGAAATACTGCGGCGCTGTGCTTTCGGGTACATGACCCGGATATCCACGTCCTCATCGGAGTCCGGATCCTTGAACGTGGATGGCACGAGGCCATCGTTCGCGGCGCGAAGCGCCATTCCCACATCCTGAAACGTCAAGCCGTGAAGTGACGCGCGATGCTCGTCCAACCGCACGCGTAGCTCTCGCGGACCGACCGGCAGGTTGTCCTCGATGTTGAAGACACCGGGAATCGTCGCGAGCTCGGCCTTGAGCTCGGCTGCAACCTGTTTGGCCAGACCGTAGTCATCGGCAAACACGCGAATCGCGACGGGTTTTCCGACCGGCGGTCCGTTTCGCGGAGCGAAGACGAAGACCTTCTCGATGCCGGAGCTTTCTTCCATCGCCGCCTCGACACCGCTGCGCACCCGCTCGAAGATGCGCTCCGGGTGGGCGACGTTCTCGCTCGTATCCGGAAACTGGATGTAGAAGGCTCCGTAGTTGGCGCCGATTTCCGGCCCGCCTTCCGGCGACATCTTCATGCCCGCATAAGACAGGTAGTCGGTGATCTCACCTCCAAATTCCGAGAGCGCTTCATCGATCGCGATGAGCGATTCGGCGGTCTGGTCGACTCCCGCATCGATCGGGCCATCGGTCGTGATATAGAACTGGTTGAAATCCGATTTGAAGAGATCGATCGGGACGTGCTGGGTGAGCCCACACGAGAAAGCAAGGGCCGCACAGCACACCAGGAAGAAGCTGCCGCGATAGCGCAGAACCGGCTCGAGGGCGCGCAGGTAGCGGTCGCGCGAACGCATGAGGAAGCCGTCCACGGAAGCCCGCGCGCGGTGGGAGAATGCCACGACGCCCCCTCCCTCTGCAGGGTCGGCAGGACTCGCCGCAGTCTTGCTGCCCCAATCCAGGTAGTGGGCGGGCAAGATGATCAACGCCTCGAAGAGAGAGCCGATCAACGTGACGATTACGGCCTTCGGCAGCAGCGAGAAGAACTCGCCGGAGGTGCCCGACACGAGCAGCATCGGCAGAAAGGCCGCAAGCGTGGTCGCCACGGTCGCGATCACCGGCCACATGACCTGTCGGGTGCCCTCGATGATGGCGGTGCGGACCTCGTACCCTTCTTCCACGTGGCGGTAGATGTTCTCGATGATGATGATCGCGTGGTCGACCAACATCCATGTAGGGGAAGGCATAGAGCGCGAACAAGAACGAGAACGGCACGGCCAGGATCGCGAGGAGCGCATTGCGGAAACCGACCGTGAACCAGAGCACGGCCACCACGGCCAAGACGCCGATCAAGAGGTTGGATTGGAGCAACGCCATTCGGGAATCGATGTAGGTCGAGCTATCCCACGTGACCGTCGCCTTGACGCCGGGTGGAAGCTCCTGATTCGCTTCGTCCACCAGTTCCCGCACGCGGGCCACCAACTCGCGAACGTCGACGCCACTTTCCTGGGCCACTCCCAGCAGAATGGCCGGGTCTCCGTTGTAGCGGCCGAACAAGCGCCGGTTCTCGAAGCCCGACTCGACGGTCGCGATCTCACCCAGGGTGATGTGGCGCCCCTTGGTGTCCTTCTTGACGATTGTCGCGGCCACCGACTCCGGCGTGGCAAAGTTTCCGAGGCCACGCACGGTGATCTCGTCCGAGGCGGCGTTGATGAAGCTGCCGGCCGGAATGTTCTGGTTATTGGCGCGAATCACCTCGCTGATCTCGGGAAGCGTGAGATTCGCCTGGAGCGCCAGCTGCCGATCGACGTAGACGCGCAGCTCCCGATCCCGGTCGCCGCGCGGAACAGCCTTTCGCACACCCGGAATCCGTTCGAGGCGCGTCTCGAGGTTTCGCGAGACCTCGCGGAGCGTGTACTCGCCAACCCCTCCGACATCGGCGATCGCGACCATGCACGAAGGCCGCACCTCGTGAACCGAGAGCTCGAAGACCACCGGCTCCTCGGCCTCCTCGGGCAGATCATTGACCCGATCGATGGCGGCGCGCAGCTCGTTCAGCGAACTCTCCTGCTCGATCGCAGAGAGGCTTTCGTCCCATTCGACGTCGATCGACGAAACTCCAGCCAGCGACGAGCTGGTGAGATCCTTGATGCCCCCGACTTCCTGGATCTCTTCCTCGAGCTTGGTCGTCACCAGACGCTCGATCTCGTCAGCGGAGGCGCCCGGCCAGACCGTGTTCACGATCGCCGTATTGAAGGAGATGTCCGGGAACACCTCGACCGGAATTCCGACGAAGGAAAACAGGCCCGCGCCGATCACCATGACGAAGAGGATGTTCACCAGGACGACCTGGCGAACCGAGAACTCGGGAAGGCTCATCTCGGCGCCCCGGCGCTCGCATCACCGGCGGTGGTCAGGGGCTTTCTCGGCTTCACCGCCAGACCGTCGCGCAGCTCTCCTAGACCCGTGGTTACGATTTCCTCGCCGTCCTCGAGCCCCGAGACGATCTCCAGGTCTTCGGGTCGGAAGGGAATGCCGCGCGCTTCGATGCGACGCTGCCGAGCAACGGGACCTTTCTCGCCGGCTTCGATCACATACACGAGGCGCACACCGAACTGATCGAGGCTGGCATCTCGCGGGATGAGCCGAACCGGCCTGGGCTCGCCTAGCTTCAACTCCACTCTCGCCACCATGCCGGGCAGGATGCGCTGGCCAGGATTGTCGATCTCGACCTCGATGGGAAACTTTCGACTCGTCGTATCTGCCGCTGCACCCACATGCAGGATGCGTCCCTCGAGGGTCTCACCGGGATACGCCTCCAACTCGACCGTGACGCTGGCGCCCGCGCGCAATGCCACGATTTCCCGATCGGTCACGCCGAGTGCAAGCCGTGCCGTTGAAAGATCCAACAGCTCGCCGACCGATTCGCCGGGCTGAAGGACCTCCCCCTTCTCGACCGGAAAGCCCTGGAGCGCGCCGGCGAAGGGGGCGAAGAGGGTCTTCTTCGCCAGCTGGTCGCGGGCTTCGGAGAGGTTGGCGCGGGCTTCGCGAAGGTTGGCGGCCGCGACCTTCTGGCCATTCACAGCCTGATCGCGTCGCGATGCGCTGGCGGCATCCCGGGTCGCCAGGCTCTCGAACCGTGCGCGCTCACTCTCCGCGAGGGAAAGCTGGCTCTCGGCCCGCGCCACGGCGGCGCTAGCTCGCTCGACCGCGACCTCGGCAAGCAGTGGATCCATCTTGACGAGCAACTGCCCGGCCTCGACCGCTTCGAGATCCTCCGCCCCGAGTTCGATGACCCGACCGCCGACCTCGGCAAAGAGTTCGACCCTGCGGCGGGCCTCGATCACGCCGGAGAGGCGAGTCGTCCGGAACAGCAGCTGTGGCTCGATCCTCCAGGTGCCGACACGTACGGCCGTGGCTTCCACGCCAGCCGCCGCTTCCCGCTGCGGCTCTGGCGCGAAGCTGTACAACGCGAAGGTCCCGACCAGGAGCAACCCGGCGGCGGCCAGGAAGATCCATCGGGCACGGCCACTGGCCGTTTGGGAATTCGCGGAATCGTTCATTGAGACTCTCCAGAAGGGACGTGGGCTAGGCGAAGACGATCATTCAGCAATGCATCGAACGATGCGCGCAGGAAAGCGGGCTCGACGGCTGCGGGATCGACGCTGCCTCGAAAGATCGAGCCGGAAATCAGGGCTAGCAGCGCGGTCGTGAAGGCCTCGAGATCCGCATCACGGCGGAAGGCCCCGCTTGCCTGACCGGCCTCGAGGGCCTCTCGCGTCAACGACGCCCTCCGCTCGGTGAAACCGCGCAGCGCCTTCTTGAACCGGTGTTCGAGGGCCGGAGCCTCTGCCACCAAGGCCCAGGCCTGGTAGACGAGCGGCGCCGTCTGCGCCTGGCTGCGAATCATCAGGATCAGCCCGTCGATCCAGCGGTCGACAAAGAGACGCGAATCGCGCTCGACTTCGATGGCGCCAAGTACGATCTGGGTTCCCGCCTCGAGCTGGTCTTCCAGCATCGAGAGGAGCAGATCCTCCCGGCTTTCGAAATGATTGTAGAGCGTGCCCTTCGAGACATGCGCCCGAGCGGCGATCTGCTCCATCCGGACAGCGGCGAGGCCGCACTCGAGGCACGCCTCGCGAGCGCCGCGCAAGATCTGCTCTCGGCGTACATCGGGGCCCGGCCGCGCGGACGGATGAGAGTGGGCTTGGCGGTTCGAGGCGGGCAAACATCGTGCTCAGGGCGCGAGCAGATACTGACCGGTCAGTATTACATCAGCAGCTCTTCGAATGCCAGAATTCGCCGATCCCATCCCAAACTCGCCTGTAGCATGGCCCCATGCAGCGCTTTCGAACGATCACCTTGCCCGTGCTCCTCGGCCTTGCCTGTTTTGGCTGCGGAACCGCCTACTTGCCGGTCGAATCGATCGATGAGCGGAGCCACGGCACGCCACTCAGCCGTTCGGAGTACCAGCGCAGCGGCGACCTCACCTGGCGCCTGGGCGACGTGGAACGAACTGGAGACGCGCTGCGAATCGATTTCTCGTTGACCAATGGCACCTCCACCCCGGTGCGACAAGGCATGCTGCGCGTGATCTTGTACGGGCCTGACGGTGAACAGATGACCGGCCGGCTCCCCTTTTCGGGAATTGGTGTGGGGCGCTCTCGGGCACTATCTGCCCGTTTTGCCGCAGTGCCGTTTCGAGTCGCGGATCTGGGACTCGAAATCATCTACGTCAGCCCCTGAACGTTTTCAACTAGTTGGGAGCGAAGTCGAGGAATCGGTGGGGGCACTTCGGTGTAGCCACGGCCCCCCGCGGGACAGAAATTGACTCGCATGTCGAAGAAAGTTCTGGAAATGCGAGTGGAGACGTAAGAAGATATCGGACCGGCCAGCGCACCCGACTTGGAGTCATTCTCCCCCCGGGTGAGCATCTTTCGAGCCCCCGCCCAGAAATCAAGAGAACCGAGTTGATCCCCTCCGCCCCCCACGAACGCTCCCAACCGGGTCCTGCCCGACGCGAGGACCCTGCGTGAGTTCGAGACCGCTCGGCCGGGCGCCTCGAACGCCCGCCGTGCACTGACCCGTGCCGGAGGCGTGTCGAGAGATCGACTCACCCTCCGTGCTCCGAAGTCTCTCCAGCAACCTTCCCTTTCAATCCAGCGCCCTCAATTCAGCAAGGAGCCAGTGACCTTGGACCAGCCCATGCGAGCCGAAGCCACCACGCCGACCCAACCCGCCCCGGCGGCGAAGGGTGCGAAGCCCGCCCCCTCCGTCGAAGATCATGAAGGTGCACGGGACCGGCGGCCGCTTGAATCGTACTTCCAGGATATCGGCGGCACCCGCACGCTGAAGCGCGAAGAGGAAGTCGTGCTCGCCAAGGAGCTCGAGGCCGCCACGAGCCAGCTTCGCGACGCGCTGTATGCGATTCCCGCCTGCGCCCGGCATGTGGTCGAGCGTTGGGACACGCTGCGGGCCATGTCGCATACGGGCGCAAAGCTCTCCGAATCTTCAGGAGACGAGGACACCAGCCAGATCGCGACCCGCGTCGAGGTTGCGATCAACCGGCTGCGCCGACACGTGAAGCGACGCAACGCGTTGAACACGCGCTCGCCGAAGGCCCAGTGGAGTCGCGCCAACAACGGGATCGCCACTGAGATGCACAACGCCAAGCTCTCGCTGGCGCTGCTCTCCGAACTTCGGGAGCAGGTCCGGAGCCTCGGCCGGGATCTGCGCCGTGCGCGCAAGGGAAGCCGGCGCTTGAAGGAACTCGAAGTCCACGCAGGCCACGGCAAGATTGCCTTCAGCGCGTGCTGGAACGATGTCGAAGCCGCGCAAGATCGGCTCACCGCGGTCAAGAACCGCTTCATCGAGCACAACCTGAAGCTCGTCGTCGCAATCGCCAAGGACTACCGCAACCTCGGCCTCTCCTTCCCGGACCTGATCCAGGAAGGCAACCTGGGCCTGATCCGCGCCGTCGAGAAATTCGACCATCGGCGCGGCTTCAAGTTCTCCACCTACGCCGTCTGGTGGATCCGCCAGGCCCTGGTGCGCGCCATCCAGAACCATTCACGGACGATCCGCCTGCCCTCCCACGTGCATGACCGGCTGCAGCGCAGCCAGCGAATCAAGGCAGAGCTGACCGGCAAGCTGGGCCGGGAGCCCACGCCGGCAGAGCTGGCACCGGCACTCGAGACCGATACCCAGGCCCTCGAGGCCCTCGACCGGCTCAGCCGGGAGGCGATCTCTCTCGAATCCTCGGTCGCCGGCACGGAGAAGCGGCTGGAAGATTTCGTGCCCGATGCGGGCGCGTCCTTCCCGGATGGCGGGATTGACGACGACCGCATGCGCTCCGGCGTCGGGCATCTGATCGGCGCCCTGTCCCGCCGCGAGCAGCTGATCTTGCGCCTGCGCTACGGCCTGGGCAGCGAAGAGGAGCACACCCTCGAACAGATCGGTCAGAACCTCGGTCTCTCCCGAGAACGTGTCCGCCAGCTCGAAGCCCGAGCCCTCAAGAAGTTGCGCGACACGACGCCCGCCCAGCGCTTGCATCCCATCCTCGAGCCCTGATCACGACCGAGGGTCAGGCGAAGCTCAGGTAAGCGGCGAACGCCATCGCTGCCGCAAAGCAGTAGTACGCGAAGAAGTGGAAGCGCTGGCGCTCGAGGAGGCGGACGAATGCCCGGAGCGCAAACAGGCCTGATACAGCCGCCGTCACGGCTCCGATTCCACAGGCGATGAGCGTTGCCGCGTCTGCCGCATTTGCATCCGGAATCGCCAGCACGGCCGCACCGGTGATGGCTGCGACGGCCATCAGGAACGAAAACTCGGTGGCCGCCAGAGGTGCCACGCCCAAGGCCAGGGCCGCGGCCAAGGTCGATCCGCTGCGCGAGATGCCGGGTGCGATCGCCAGCATCTGGGCGCAGCCGATCCAGAAGGCCTGAGGCCAGCTCGGCATGGCCGCGCGGGCATGGGGCTGGGTGCGGCGAATCGTGAGCAGCAGGGCACCGGTGGCCAGCAGCGTCAGCACGATCACCCGGGGCTCTCCGAAGAGGGATTCGATGAAGGGCTTGGCGGTGAGCCCGGCCACGACGGCCGGGAGGGTGGCCAGAACCAGCTTCCCGGCGTAGCGCCAGGCCTCCGGTTCCCGCGCCAGGACGCCGGAGATCAGGCTGACGATCCGCTCCCGGTAGAAGGCGAGAATCGCCACCAGGGTGCCCACATGAACCGCGATCTCGAAGAGCACCCCCTCCCCGACATGCCCCAGCAGGGTCTCAGCGATGACCAGATGACCCGAACTCGAGACCGGGAAGAACTCGGTCAACCCCTGCACGATCCCCAGCCATGCCGCCTCGAGCGGTCCCATCTTACGCTTCCCCCTTCCCCTCTTCGACCGAACGGAGTTTAATGCTCCGATGCGCGAGAATCTCGGACTCTTCCTCGCAAAACGCGCGGCTCTCGGGCCCGATCTGGAAGCCCTGATCGAGATCGAACGGGGCCGGCGGTTCCGCTACAGCGAGCTGAACGCCCGCGCCAACCGAATCGCGCACGTCCTTCTGGAAAAGGGCGTCCAACCGGGGGATCGAGTTGCGCTGCTGATGATGAACGGCGCCGAATACATCGAGAGCTACTTCGCGATCGCGAAGATCGGCGCCGTCATGGTTCCGCTCAACTGGCGACTCGTCCCGGAGGAGCTCACCTTCATTCTCAGCGACTCGGGCTCGACGGTCCTGCTCTTCGACAGCGAGTTCGACGAGCCGGTCGCGGAGCTTCATGGGCGGGACACGCCGATCTCGAACTGGATCCGCGTCGGGGCGGCCAGCGACACTCCGGACTTCGCAGACGACTACGACACGCTCACTGCCGCAGCCAGCGACGAAGAACCGGAAATCGGCGCCGAGGGCGATGACCTTCTCTTCATCATGTACACCTCCGGCACGACGGGCCTGCCCAAGGGTGTCGTTCATACGCATTCGACCGTCCTGTGGGCCTCGCTGACGATCAACATGACGGCGGACAATAGGCACGGCGATCGCTACCTGCAGATGCTGCCTCTCTTTCATGTCGGCGCGCTGGGGCCACTCACCGCGGGCATCCACCGCGGTAGCGCGATCGTCTTGATGCGCGCCTTCGACCCCTCCCAGGTCTTCCCGGTGATCGAACGCGAGCGGGTAACCTCGGCCCTCGCCGTTCCAGCCATGCTCCGCTTGATGCTCGCTGCCGACAATCACGAAAAGCACGATCGCTCGACCTTGCGCTGGATCATGTCCGGCGCCGCACCGGTGCCCGTGCCGTTGATCGAAGCATACGCGGCCATGGGGATCGAAGTCCATCAGGTCTACGGGCTGACCGAGACCGGCGGCCCCGCCTGCCTGATCAGCCCGGAGGCGGCCATCTCGAAAGCGGGCTCGACCGGCCCGGCCTTTCTCCACACGGACGTGCGTGTCGTCGACGAGCAGGGCCAGGACGTACCGCCCGGGACCGTCGGTGAAGTGATCATCCGGGGCCGCCACATCATGAAGGAGTACTGGAACCGGCCCGACGCGACAGCCGAGACCCTTCGGGACGGCTGGCTCTACTCGGGCGATCTCGCATCAATCGACGAGGACGGTTTCGTCTACATCCAGGACCGCAAGAAGGACATGATCATCTCCGGCGGGGAGAACATCTACCCGGCGGAGGTCGAGAACGCGATCTCCGCCCATCCGAGCGTGGCCGATGTCGCAGTGATTGGCATGCCGTCTCCGAAATGGGGAGAATCCGTAGCCGCGATCGTGGTTCCGAAGCCAGGCACCGAAGTCACACAGGACGACATCATCCAGTTCTGCCAGACCAAGCTCGCCCGCTTCAAGCAGCCGAGAATCGTATATTTCATCGACGAGATCCCACGCAACCCAACGGGGAAGATCCTGAAACGGCTCCTGCGCGAGCAATTCCCTGGACCGGCAGCCCAGTAGAAGAGTAGAAGAAGGAACCAGACGAACCCATGATCATCGCCTGCCTGGACCTGGAAGGGGTCCTCGTCCCCGAAATCTGGATTGGCGTTGCCGAGCGCACCGGCATCGAGGAACTGCGCCTCACCACCCGCGACATCCCAGACTATGACGAGCTGATGACCCGGCGGCTCGGCATCCTCGAGAAGAACGATCTCGGCATTGCCGACATCCAGGAAGTGATCGCAGGCCTCACGCCCATGGACGGCGCGCGCGCCTTCCTCGACACGCTCCGCGAGCGCATGCAGGTCGTGATCCTCTCGGACACGTTCTACCAGTTCGCCAAGCCGCTGATGCGGCAACTCGGCTGGCCCACGCTCTTCTGCCACGATCTCGAGATCGATGGCGACGGCAAGATCGCGGACTATCACCTGCGCCAACAGGATCCGAAGCGAAAGGCCGTCATCGCCTTCCGCTCGCTGAATTTCCAGACCATCGCGGCAGGCGATTCGTACAACGACACCACGATGCTAGGCGAAGCCGATCGCGGAATCCTCTTCCGCCCCCCGGAGAATGTGATCCGCGAGTTCCCCCAATTCCCCGTCTGCCAGGGATATGACGAACTCGCTGCCGCCTTCGACGACGCGGCAAAAGCCATCGAGGCCTGAAGGGCCCATCGGCGCGGCCCGGAAGAACCCGCCTCCAGCCGAACTATGCGTCGGCGGCGACTGCAGCCCCGGCGTTCCGCACCCGATCCACCTTGAACATCCGAAGGCCTGCGGGTTGGTAGGTCAGCACCAGCGCCCGACGTGCACGATCGGAGTGGTTGGGGCGTGAACCATGCACCGTATGGGGGCTGAAGAAGACGAGCGAGCCCGCCGGAACGCGGAGCAGCACCTGATCGGCTTCGTCGAAGTGGTCCGGATGGGTAAACAGGGGGCCAAGCGTTCCATCACCGGAGCGCCCGGGCAGGCAGCCCTTCTTGTGACTCCCCCGCACGACCCGAAAGCAGCCGTTCTCCTCATCCGCATCATCGAGGGTGATCATCACGTTGGGCAACTGGTTCAGGTGTTCGCAGAAATGCGCCCAATAAGGCGAATCCTGATGCCAATCGAAACGCGAGCCCTCCCGCGGGCGCTTCAAGTTCATCTTGTCGGAGAAGAGCGCGACCTGCTCCGTCCCCACGAGTTCACGTACGGGCAAGACGATGCGAGGATCATCGACCAGCTGATCGAAGATCGGATGCAGACCGTGGAAGGGTTCGATCACCCGAATCGTCCGAGATTCTGGCGCGTGCTCGAGCTGAACGGTCGCGCCCTCGCCCAGGGCGGGTACCTCCACATACTCGTTGCCGTCTATCTCGTAGTGATCGGAACTGACGGATACACACGCCTCGGCCCGCTTCACGACCATCTCGGCAGCCGTCCGGAATGCGTCCTGTTCGCTCGGCCCGAATAGCGACGGACGAAAGAAGAACCCGTCTTCCGCCCAGGCCTTCCGTTCGGCGGGCGTGAGCCCCTGAGGCGCCTGATCGGTCGTAGCGGTGTGTTTCGTCATGGCGAATCGGAGTGTGAGCGATGGCAGGAATCCCCGCCAGCGCTGGGCCCATCGCCCCGTGGGGCCGATCCCGCACACAGGGCGCCAGAACTCATCGGCCGCGGAATTACGCAAGTTTCACAGGCCCAGCCCATCACCCACCGAAACGATGCTTATCCTCGCGATCGCGCAGTCTGGAGGGAAGCATGCCCAACCGAGCCGCAACATCGAAAAAGCAGAAGCCCGAGTCCTCGGAAGCCTACCATCAGAGCTACGAAGAATCGGACGGCTGGCTGACACGCACCGGTGCCGTCGCCCGCGTGATCTATTGGGGCATCCACGCGGCATGCCTGTTGGTCTTCGTCGTAGGCGCGCCGTTGCCTGCCGTGCTGCTCTGCGTGGCAACCTACTTCGTGCGCTTGCTCGGAATCACCGGCGGCTACCACCGCTACTTCTCGCACAAGAGCTACAAGACGGGCCGCATCTTCCAGTTCGTGATCGCCTGGATCGGCTGCTCCGCGACCCAGAAGGGCCCCCTCTGGTGGGCAGGCAACCATCGTCGCCACCACCGCTTCTCGGATCAGGAAGGCGACCCCCACAGCCCGAAGCACGGCTGGTACCACTCCCACCAGGGATGGATCTTCGATTCGCGTTGGGAGGGAACCCCCGAAGATGTGATCAAGGATTTCGCGCGCTATCCGGAGCTGGTCTGGCTGAACCGGAACCATTGGGTTCCGCCGCTCGTCCTGGGAATCCTCTGCGGGCTGATTGCGGGCCTGCCGGGCGTCGTATGGGGCTTCGCCATCTCGACCACCTTGCTCTGGCACGCGACCTACTCGGTCAACTCCCTGGCCCATATCTGGGGGAAGCGCCGCTACGAAACCGGGGATACCAGCCGGAACAACCTGTGGATCGCGCTGGCTACCTGCGGCGAGGGATGGCATAACAACCACCACTACTACCAGGCCGCGGCACGAAATGGCTTCTTCTGGTGGGAGATCGACGTCACCTGGTACGTCCTGAAAGCGCTCTCCTGGGTCGGGCTCGTATGGGATCTCCGGGAGCCGAGCGAAGCCGTCAAGCAGGGCCGTCCTGGCAAGCCCCGCCTCGCCCGGGCCGCGTGAGAACCCTCGCCTAGCGAGCCGCTGCGCCGCCCCTGGGAAGCCGCCGGGAAACCCGGGGCAGGTAGAGTTCGACCCGATTCCCCCGCTTGCGCGGCAGGACCTCGAGACGCCCTCCCGCGGCCCGCAACACCACGTTGCCGACCTGCAATGCCAACTCACGCCCTCGCGGCGCCGGCGTGGGGCCGAGAGGGGCCAAGGGCGGCCCCGAATCGCTGAAGATCAGCACCAGATGGCGAGCCTGCTCCCGCGCTTCGAGCTTCATACGGATCTCGGCTCCGCCGTTGGCCAGGGCACTGCCCACCAGGAGCGTGAGAAGCTGGTGGACTGCATCGACGTCGACCCGCACATCCGAAAGCCGATGGCCCTTCAGTGCCTTCAACTGCTCGGGACGAAAGAGCAATTCGTCCACTCTCCTTCGAAGAGCCGCCAACAGCTCGGAGGGGGCGACGCGACCGAGCAGAAGCTTCTGCATCCGAAGCGGCCTGATCAGGGATACCCAGGCGCCGGCCTGAGCGCTCAGCAACTGGACTTCGTGGGCGATCTGGTGCCGGTCTCGATCCGCCAGTGGATCCCCCAGGAAATGGCCCGATAGCTGGATGCCAGCCAGCAGATTCCCGAGCTCATGGCAGACGGGCCTTACCCAATCCATGGAACCAGCGACTCCTGCCTTCCCATGGAAGGGTGACTCCTGCTTTCCGCGACGCGCCCAGGGCCCCTCCCCACGGACGCCGGGTGAGTATACTCGGCGGCCATGACCTCTGCTGTCTTGCGCGGTCGAGAGCATACCCGCATCGGTGCGGTGGATGTCGTCGCGGAAGGGCCCGTCGCGATCGCGAACTCTCGGGGCGGCGCACCGAAGAACTATCTGCACACAGATCCCAACGAGGATGTCGCCGGCTTCCTCCAGGGGCCCGGTGGCGCCTTCCTCGTGGTGGCCGACGGACACTCGGGCTTCGAAGCCTCCGAGGTGGTCGTGGAGAATTTGCTGGCCTATCCCGCACCCCAATGGACCGAGGCCGATGCGGACTTCCACGCGGGTTGGAGCCGCCACGCCCTGGCCGCCCTTTGCGATGCGAACCTGGACATCCTGCGCGAACGCTCCGAGGGCCTCAACCTCGAGTCAGAAACGACCTTGGTGGCCACCCTGGTTCGCCCGGACAGCCGCGATCTGCTCTACGCCTGCGTGGGGGACAGCCACTTGTTCGTCGCAACCCGTGGCGGAGTCCACGAACTGGGTGCTCGACCCGGGTGGCCGACGCCCTTTCTGGGCGCACGCAAGGAGACACCGGACACGCTTCACACCCGCTGCCAGCTCGGCCGCCACGACTTGACCGACGCCCTCGCGGTGGTGTGCGTCACCGATGGTCTGAGCGAACAGGGCATCGGGGTCGAGGATCCGGCCTTGGCCATCGGAGAGGCCGTCTCGGCCGCGGCCGAACTGCCCGCCGACATGCGCGCGATGGGCCTGGCCCGGGACATCTGCGAGCGCGCGTGCAGTGCCCACCAACGCCAGCGCGCAGGGGACAACGTGGCCGTTGCCGTAGCCTGGGTCGGAAGGTGAACCCCACCGATCCCGAGACTCACGGCAGTCGAGAGCCGGGCAAGCGCGACACAGCAGTCAGGGGCCGGACAGGCTGACCCGGACGAATCCGGTGCCGTCGCCTCAGTTTCGAGGGTTGAGCAACCGCCACATCGCCCGGCGCCGCTCCGGCGAGTGAACCAGAAGCCCGACGAAGAGCACCAGGTACAGCCAGGTGAAGGCCGTACGGACTTCGGAGCTCGGGAACACGAGCTGGACGACGAAGATCCCCGCAATGGCCACGGCTTCCCAGACGCGAAAAACCCGGTCGGCCACGACCAACACGGCAAACAGCGATTGGGCAGAGGTGAGCCAGAGTTCCCCCGTCTGGCGCGAGGTCAACACGAGCCCACCAAGGGTCCCTGCAGCAATGCAGTAGGCGATCGGGAGCGCACCGACGAGCAACGTCCACTGGTTCACCTTCGAGGAGATGAGCGCCCCGAGACCCACCTCCCCTCGCATCCGGTAGGCGAATAACAATGCAATCATGAACTCAGGCGATTCAGAGGCGAGGGGAGCCACCCATTGCACGAGCAGGAACTCGTCGATGCTCGTGCGCCGGCCCACCTCGACCAGGCTCTCGGCGAAGGGCTCGGCGGCAACCCAGATGGCGAAGCCGGCAAAGACGAAGAGTGCGAGCGCACAGAGACGCCGTCCCGGATCTCCGAATCGGGCTTCGATTCTTGCCGGCGGGCCGATCAACTCGATCTCCTCGGAGTAGCCCCGGGCCGCGCTGAAGGCATAGGCCGCGAACAGGGCAATCAGCAGGCCGCCATCGAGCAGGGAAAGCCGGCCGTCCAGCGGAATCAAGAACGAGTAGAGGGTCGCCCACAGCAGGAAACGCAGCTCGAGCGTGCGCCCGGGCGGAAGATTCAATGCAGTCGCCCGCGAGCGCCGGCAGGCGAGCAGCACCACCGAGGCCCAGCCGAGGCCGATCAGCAGACGGTTGGCGCCGGTCATGTTCGCCACGGCGTACTGGGCGTAGGTGGGATCTTCGGCGGCGCGAATCGCGAAAGAAAGATCCACCGCGTACTCGGGAAGGACACTGACCAACCCGAGGACCAGCAGGGCCAGGGATTGGGGGATGTCCTTCTCGGCCAGCTCCGTGGCCCAGGAGAGCAGGAAAGCTGCGCCCAGGATCGCTACGCCTGAAAGCGCGGCCACGACCTCCGGCGCCGGGGGCGTCTCGGCCCCGTGCATCACGATCCACGGCAACGGAATGGCGATCGAACACGCCAGCCAGAGCCAGTCCCGGAACTCGCCCTCGCGCCGCGGGACGCCGTCGCTCACTCGAAATCCGCGCCGAACGCCTCACGGTGACGTGCGCGGATCTCATCCAGACCGAAATCCGCGTGCTGGGTGCCGGCGCGCTCGACGAGAAACGAACCCATGACACTTCCGAGCCGTCCGCAGCCTTCCAGATCCAGGCCACGAAGGCGACCCGCCAGGAAGCCTGCGCGATAGGCGTCTCCGCAGCCGGTCGGATCGATGATCTGCTCGGCCTTGACCACCGGAACCTCGAAGGTTTCCCCGCCGCGGTAGAGGCTCGAACCCTTCTCTCCCCGCGTCACCACGAGGGCACCGACCCGCTCCTCCACCTCGGCCAGCTTGAGCCCGGTGGTTTCGAGGGTGAGCTGCCACTCGTAGTCATTCACCACATACACGTCGGCGCCGGTCAGAAGCTCGATCAGCTCCTCCTTGTCGAAGAGCGGCAAGCCCTGCCCCGGATCGATCATGGCCGGCACATCATTCTCTTTGAGCGCACGGGCGTGGTCGATCATCGCCTGTTTGCCGTTGGGCGAAACCACGCCGATCTCATAGGGAGACTTCACCGAAGCGACGGTGGCTTCGTGGGCCCGATCCATCGCACCGGGATGGAAGCCGGTGATCTGGTTGTCGTCCAGATCCGTCGTGATGTAGGCGCCCGCGGTCGATTCATCCTGGAGGGGGACGATGTAGTCCCGCTTCAGCTCGTGGCGGTCGAGCCAATCTGCGTAGGCGCCAAAGTCCTCGCCGCCTACCGTCGCGAGTACGAGCGGATCGACGCCGAGCCGCCGTAAGCCGAAGGCGATGTTGGCAGCCGTGCCACCAAAGCTGCGGCGCAGCTCGGGCACGTGAAAGGCGACGTTCAGCACGTGGAGATTGTCCGGCAGGATCACATCCTTGAAGCGCCCCCGGAACACCATGATGTGATCCACTGCCACCGATCCCGTGCACAATACCGACATGCTTTTCTCCTCGCGCTCGATGGCGCGCAGTCTCGCCCATGCCCCGGGGCCGTCAATGGCCCGTCCTGTACACTCCCGCGATGCGCATTGCGGAGCTCTATCAGCCGGGAACTCCGGTTTTCTCCTTCGAGTTCTTCCCGCCGAAGACGGACGCCGGCTACCGGACCCTGTATCGGACGATCGAGGACCTCAAGGATCTGGGCCCGGGGTTCGTCTCGGTGACCTGCGGCGCCCAGGGGTCGACCCGCAGCAAGACCGCCGACCTGGTGATGCGTATCCAGAATGAACTCGGACTCACGGCGATGGCCCATATGACCTGCACCGGGCAGACCCGCGAAGAGCTGGCCCTGACTCTCGGCCAGCTCCACGCGGGAGGCATTCGCAATGTGCTGGCCTTGCGCGGCGATCCGCCCAAGGATCAACCGGATTGGCAGCCTGTGCCGGGCGGCTTCCAACACGCCGATGAGCTGACGACGTTCATCAAGAGCCATTTCGATCTCGGCGTGGCCGGAGCCTGCTACCCGGAGAAACATCCCCAGGCCGCGAGCTTCGAACAGGATCTGTCGAACTTGCGGCTCAAAGTGGAAGCCGGTGCCGAGTTCCTGATCACCCAGCTCTTCCTCGACGAGGCCGACTACTTCTCGTTCGTCGAAAAGGCGCGAGCGCTCGGAATCGATGTGCCGATCGTGCCCGGCATCATGCCAATGGTGAGCCTGAAGAACCTGCGCGGCGCGATGCGGCTCTCGCCGGGATCGAGAACGCCGGACGAGCTCGTGGAGGCCCTCTCCTCGGCGGAAGACGACGCCGTGCGCTCTCTCGAAGTTGGCGTCGCGTGGGCGACCACCCAATGCCGGAAGCTCCTGGCCGGTGGCGCGCCCGGCATTCATTTCTACACCCTCAACAAGTCTCCGGCGACACGCCAGGTGACCGAGCGGCTGCTCGCCGAATGAGCCAGCGCAATCTAGAACGAGATCCGCTGCGGGTGGGCGTGCTGCTCTCGGGCGAGGGCACCAGCCTCGAAAACCTGTGCGAGCAGATCGACAAGGGACACGTTCCGGCGCGGGTGGTCGCGGTCGTGAGTTCGAAGCAGGGCGTTGGCGGCCTGCGGCGTGCGGAGAACCGGGGGATCCCAGCGCTCGCGGTTCCGAGGAAACTGCACAAGGACCTCGGCGATTTCAACGACCGGATCCATCGTTTTCTCGTAGAGCACGATGTGGAACTGGTCGCGTTGCTGGGCTTCCTCTCTCCCTTCCAGCTGCGCGGGCACTTCGAGGGGCGGGCGATGAACGTGCATCCAGCACTGATCCCTGCGTTCTCGGGCCAGGGTTTCTACGGCCGCCGGGTGTACGAGGCCGTGCTGGCCAAGGGAGTGAAGGTCACGGGAGCGACCGTCCACTTCGTAGACGAGGAGTACGACCACGGGCCGATCGTCTCCCAGGAAGCGGTGGCCGTGCGCGAGGACGACACACTCGAGACCTTGCAGGCCCGGGTGACCGAGGCGGAGCGGCGGCTCGTCCCGGAGGCGGTGCGAGCCTTTGCCGAGGGACGGCTCACGATCGACGGGAAGCGAGTGCACGTTTCCGATTGACAAGGGGCGAATAAAAAGCGAAAATAGAGCGCCATGCTCTCACTCCCTCAGGCGGCTGCCCACCGCCCCCAGAAACTCCCGCAACCCTCTCACTCCCAGGTCCGAGCTCGGGTTCAGGAGCTGCTTCAAACGACCGGTTCCGTCGTGCGACTCGGCGGCGGGCCCGGCCTGCCCGAAGAGCGCCACCCGACCGGGCTCGACCCGGTGGACGCGCTGCTTGGAGGCGGCTTCCCGCGTGGACGCCTCAGCGAGATCGCTGGCCCGGCTTCCTGTGGCCGCACCTCTCTTGCCCACGCCCTGCTCGCCCACACCACGGCGAGCGGCGAGCTGGCCTGTGTGGTCGATCGCGCCGATGCCTTCGACCCCGCCTCGGCACAGGACCGCGGTGTAGACCTCACGCGCGTGCTCTGGGCGCGTCCTCCGGGCGTGCCCGAAGCCCTGCGCTGCGCCGAGCACGTGCTACGCGCCGGTGGCTTCGCCCTCGTGCTGCTCGATCTGGCCTCGCTCGGGGAGACACCTCGTATCTCCTCCGCCGTGTGGCCTCGCATGCGCAAGCTCGTAGCCGCCACCTCTGCCGCCTGCATTGCCCTCACCCATCAACGCCTGATCGGAACCTTCGCCGATCTCGCCCTCGAGCTAGGCGAGGCTCATCCCCACTTCGAGGCCAACCCCGCCTGGCTCGAAAGCCTGGAGAGCCGCGTCGCCCTGGTCCGGAACCGCCAGGGCCAGCACGACCGCTCCGTCCCCGTCCACTGGCGCGCCCCAAGCGAGCGCGCCGCATGACACCACGTCGAGGCTGACTGTGTCCCCCCCCACACGTCACGAGCCGAACGACGACACGCCCTCCCCGCCCCGCGCAAAACGCATCGAGCGCCCGCGGCAAATCCCCCTCCTGCCCGAACTCGAAAAGACACCTAACAAGACAAAACGCACCAACGACGATCCGCGACCCGACGCCCCGTGCACTGACAACGAGCTTCGACCCCAAAACCCGCGCACGAACAAACCCGCCGAGCCTCTCCCCCCGCAAGCGACGTGCGAAGCGCGGCGCGCGCAGCGAGTCGAAGGCGAGCGAAGTGAAATGGGGGTGGCCAGCGAGCGAAGCAAGGACGGCAGATTGGCGTGCCTGTTGATCCCCGCCATGCCCCTCGCCGCCGCCCTGCGTGCCCACCCTGAACTCACGGGCCGACCCTTCGCTGTCGTCTCGGCCGCGGGGCCCCGCGCCGAGATCCTGGCCGTCTCACCCGAAGCCGCACGCTCGGCCGTGCGCCCCGGCACGACGGTGGTACATGCCCGCGCCGCTTGCGCCGATCTCCACGTACAGATCGCCTCACCCGCCCTCGAACGCGCCGCCCGGGATGCGCTCCTCGATGCCGCGCTCTCCACCTCGCCCCGGGCCGAGCTCGCACCGGCCCATTCCGGCCTGCATGCCGCCGAAGCCGCCGCCTTCGTGGACGCCCGCGGCGTGGAAGCGCTCTTCCACTCCGAGGCCGGCTTCGCGAGCGCTCTCGGCGAGCGCGCCGCGCGGCTCGGGCTGCCCGGCGTGGTGGCGGTGGCCGGCTCTCGCGGCGCCGCCCGCATCCTCGCCCGCCAGCTCGCCTTCTCAGGCGAAAGCGTGCGCATCGTACCCCCGGGCGGTGATGCCGAAGCCCTGGCCCCCCTGCCCCTCGACCTCTTGAACCCGGACGACGACCTGGCCAACGCACTCACCCGCTTCGGTCTCTCCCGGGTCTCCGACCTGCTGCGCCTGCCTGAACGCGCCCTCACCCAAAGGCTCGGCGCGCGCATCGTTCCGCTGCTCGAGCTGGCCCGCGGACGCGACCGCTCGCCACCGCCGCCTGCCGAGACGACCCCCTGTTTTGAAGAGGCCCAGGAGCTCGAGTTCCCCGTCCATCAGCTCGAGCCCTTGCTCTTCGTCTTGAACGGCATGCTCTCGCGGCTCCTCGAACGACTCACCTGCCGTGGCCTGGCCCTCGGCGATCTCGAGCTCGAACTCGGCTTCGAGGGGGGCGGATGCGACGCACGACGCGTAGGGCTGGCCGCTCCCACCCTCGATCCGCGCCTGGCCCTGCGCCTCGTCGCCCTCTCGCTCGAATCGAAGCCACCCGACGAAGCGCCCGCTCATGTGCGCCTCGCGACCGCCGGCGCAGCGCTGCGCGGCGACCAGCTCGATTTCTTCCGTTCCCCTGGCCCGAGCCCCGCCGTCCTCGATCACACCCTCGCCGAGCTCAGTGCCCTATGCGGCGCCGAGCGCGTCGGCGCCCCTGCCGTCGCCGACGATCACCACCCGGACGCCTACGAAGTCGCAGCGTTTCGCCCGCCCAAGGCATCGGCCACCGCAGCCGCGCCCTCTTCTACGACAGCAACGTCCTCTTCCAAAACAGCAGCGCCCTCTTCCAAAACAGATCGCCCTCACCTGGCCCTCCGCGCCCTGCGCCCGCCCGTACGCGCCCAGGTCGACGCCCCCGGCGGCCAACCGCGCTGGGTTCGCAGCCCCCTGGCCAACGGCGAAGTCGTCCACTGCGCCGGCCCCTGGCGCACGACCGGCCGCTGGTGGTCCGAGAACGATCGCTACGCCTTCGACCATTACGACGTGCAGACCGGAGACGGCTGGGTGTTCCGGCTGCGGAAGGATCATGTCGGGCGGTGCTGGTCGATCGATGCGGTGTACGACTGAGTTCGCTCGCCACGCTGTTTCAGCCAGATTCCAGAGCCGAGACCCGGCTCGCCCACAACTAGCGACCGTCCAACAGCTTCATATCCGTCGGCACGGCGCGGATCCTGTCCGGCTCGAGCTTCCTCGGGCGACCGGGACCCGGCTGCGATGAGGGGCGTGGAGCCGAAGGCGAGACGGAAGGCTGATGCGGCGTGTCGCGGGGTTGGGGCACGGGCATCGTGCGCGGCGGCTCTACCCGTACGCCCGGCGGAAGCGTGGGCCGGGGTCGCGGTGCAAGCTTCGGCGCAGGCAAGCGGATCTGCTCGACCGCCAACCAGGCCCCATCGCTCTGGCCCTGCACCCAGACGCGGGCGCCGACGGCGAGCGCCGCCAACTCCGGGGCACCCGCTCCGAGCGCAAGCGAGAACGAGCCCACCTGCAGCCGCCCATCCGGCCCACGCTGGACCAGCCCCTCGACGGACACGCGCGACAAGCCGGCGGTTCGGGCCAGCTCGGCCGGGTCCGGAAGCCGGAGCGCCGGCCAGGCGCGCTCGCGCCGCTCGATGCGGCTCGCAAGGACCACCCCGTCGGCGTTCACCAGCCCGCTCACCGCCACGCGTTCACCCACGCGGAGGTTCTCGACGGGCAGCGGCATGCCCGAAGCTCCCTCGACGACCAATGCGTCTTCGAGAACCGCGATGCGCCGGCCCGCGACCTGTAGCCCGTAGCCGCCGGCCTCGACCCGCTCGATCGCACCGGCGGCCGCGAGGAAGACCTCCACCTGGGTGGCACGCAACATGCCGCCCTCTTCTTGCGCCACCAGCCACAGCACCTGCCCGACCCGCAGCACATTCGTCGAAGCCGGTTCGCCGGCCAACGTCACGGGGATGGAGGGATCGAGCAGGATCTCGTGGCCGTTCACGCAAAGGCTGCCGAAGCCCGTCAGAGTGCCGAACAGGCCGGTCCCTCCCAGGCCATCGTCCTCTCGACCGGTGCCGCCGATGCCATCCTCGGGATCACCGGTTTCTCGACCTGTCCCGCCGATCCCATCCTCTTCGCCGCCATGGCCCGTTCCTCCAACGCCTTCCGTGGAGAGCGCGAGCAGTTCACCGGCGGGTTATTCACAAACCGCGCTGGCATGCACGGAGAGCGAAAGGACCAACAGGAGGCCAGCGATCCGCACCGTGCAACGGAAGATGCTAGGCCCCATGAGGCCCTTCCCCGTCGTCATCGGATTCGTCGACGCCCCGAAAAAAATAGAAACCCAATGTGATCCGGCGGCGGCCCGAGGCCTTCGCATCGCGGCGCTTCAGAGCCCGCGCACGCTTGTTCACCCGCTGCAGGGCTTCCATGCCGACCTCTTCCGAGAGCTGGGCCAACTCTTCGGCCGATTGCTCCGAAAGGCCTCCGTAGTACACCGCCCGATCGGGCATCGGCGGGCTCTCACCGCGCAGGTTGTGGACGGCCGCAGCCAGGTGATCGCGGGTGTTGCGTCCGAAGAAGAAGGCCTTCTCATCGAAATCTTCGCTGGGAACGAAAGCCTCGACCTGAAGATGCACGTGATCCTGCTCATCGATCCGGGCCACGCCAAGCCGCAGCCATTCGTCGAGGACCGCCCGGGGTCGGATATCCTTGCTCACCGAGGCGACCAACGTCTCGAAACTCTTCTGGTCGGCTCCGGCACGACGCGGCAGAGCCGCGGGCCGCCCCTCGGCATCGAGATACGCGTCTTCGCTCGTCCAGCGCACGGCGATCGCCGCGCCAAGCGGTGCGTGCTGCGTGGTGTCGTCATCCGACTCGCCCTGCTCCCGGAGCCGCCTCACATCCTTCCGGTGGACCCCGGAGCCGCCTCACATCCTTCCGGTGGACGCCCGTCAGCAGGCTGAGCCGGGCATCGGTCTGGGCTCGCCCCTCGAGCGGCAGCTCCTCCCGAGCCACATCGACGTACACCTCTTTCAGCAAGCGGCTCAGTACGGGGAAGCTGATCTGTTGATCGAGGAGGAAGCGAACCAACGGTCGCAAGAGCTGGCGCAGGGCCCGCAACGCTGCGGGGCGGGGGCCGGGCTGGGGAGATTCGATCGACATGGCTGTGGGAAATTTTACCACATCCGTATGTACGCCCCGGGGCCGGAAAGGTGACATCCGGGGCTTTCCGCGAGGGAATCAGGCCCGTGGGCGGCCGAGGAGCACCACGAGGCCCGAAAAGGCCATCAGTGGAGGCGTCCAGCCGGCCGCTGCAGGCGAGAGCCGACCGCCCTGCCCGAGCGACGCCGCCACATCGCCTACCAGCAGGTAGGCGACACCCAGCGCCACACAGACCACCAGGTTCCGAGCCGCTGAAGGGGGACGCCGCGAGCGAACCACCAGCAGCAGGGAGATTGCGGGAAGCAGCAGGCACGCCAGGGGCCCCGCCAGCTTTCGATGCCATGCGATGCGCAGGGGGATCACCGGGAAACCACTCGCCTCGGCCGCCTCGATCTCCACCGCCAGGCTTCCCGCGGAGTGGTGCATCGGATCGATCTCGGCGCGCCGCGCTTCACCCAACGCGTAGAGAAGCGGCGGATCGATGGTCTGGAGA
>JAFDCZ010000363.1 GCA_019312665.1 Deltaproteobacteria bacterium
TGATATCTAATTGTTTGTTTTGGTCGACTGGTAACAGATACGCGACATGTCTTCATCCACCGCCACTGATGATATCTTAATCAACAATTCTCGCCACTCAGGGCCAGTGAGGCAAGTAAAAGTGTTGCGTTTAAGAAGATTCGTCCAAATTTCATCCATACCAGCCTATAGATGCCGTTTAAGTCGCGTCACCAAGAATAACCCCCGACCATCAGCCGATCCCCATCATCAGCAGAGGACCGACGCGACGGGTAACGGCCAACGGAAGACGCGACCAAGTCTTCTGAACTGCCTGGAACCCCGGGTTCGTGGGAGTGAGGTCGGGTGGCTTTCGGCGCCACACCGGCACCACGGTCTCGCAAAGCGGGGAAATTACGCCCCAGCTGTCCTTGAACCGCTTGTTGGAGCTGTCGACCTCGCCACGACCGAGTTCGACACGGGCGAGGCCCCGTTCGCAGGCCAGCTCGATCTGGTCCGGGAAACCCAAGCGGCTCAATTGCTGCTTGCGCTAACATAGGGATTGGTACGACAAACTGGGGCAGGTCAAGGGTATCGGGGCAGTCTGCCGCACCCAACGGCGTCGGGCGAGTTCAATTCTGCGCCGCCTGCCGGCCGGATTGCCCACGTTCATGAGCGCCGTGAGACGATCGCGAAGTAGAGCGGCACACCCGCCGCCACCGTTAGCAATCCTATGATCGCCTCCCACGGCTGCCGCACGATCATGAAACCCGCCGTCCCGAGGCTGACGAAGACGAAGAATCCCGGAATCCAGGGATAGCCGGGCACCGGGACTCGCTCCGGGCCTTCGCGAAACCGAATTGCGATCAGCCCCGTGACGCAGGCGGCCGCCGAGAGGCTCAGCGTGAACCCGATGTACCCGATCAGCTTGGCTAGGTCGGTGTTCCAGAGCAGCAGGATTGCGAGTCCCACCTGAAGCGCGACCGCTCTCCCCGGCACATCCCCACCCGGCCCGAAGATGCTGGGGAACAGGCCGTCCGCGGCCATTCGGGCGTAGACCCGAGGCCCCGCCATCACCATCGCCGAGATCGAAGTGAACAGGGCGAGCGCGACCAGTACCGACACGGCCTGGCGCAGCCTCGGTCCTCCAATTGCCTCCGCTGCGATGGCGCCCACCTCGGCCTTGCCGGCGAGGGCGCTCACCGGCGCCCCGTACAGGAAGGCGGCGTTCAGGGCCAGGTACACCAGGGTCACTAGCAGTGTCCCAAGAAGGAGGGAGCGATGAAGGTTTCGGTCCGGATCCCGCACCTCGCCCGCGACGTACACCGCGGCGTTCCAGCCCGAATAAGCGAACGAGATCCACACCAAGGTGACTGCGAAGGCTCCCAGCTCGAAGCTGCCGGGGCCACTCGGTTCGAGGTCCTGGGTGGGAAGCCGACCCGCCGCGAACACCACGAGAACCGCGATCGCCAGCAGCTTCAGCCCGACGGCCAGATTCTGGAGGACGACCCCTTCCCGCAGTCGGAGGCCGTGCATCAGACCGGCGGCCAGGATCGCCCCAGTGCCGAGCCACTCCGGTCTCGCGCCGTCGTCGCCGGAGCCCATCAGGTAGGCCTGCAGCCCGAGCGCTGCTGCGGCAATGGGCGCAGTGAAGCCGGCCACAAGCGAGATCCATCCCGCCAAGAAGCCGGCGAGCGGGTGGATCGTTCGGGACAGAAAGGTGTACTCGCCTCCTGACTCGGGAATTCGGCGTGCCAAAGCCCCGTAGCTGAGCGCTCCACACGTGGCGATTAACCCACCGACGAGCCAGGCAAGCAGGACCCACTCGCGTCGCCCCAGGTCTGCGAGCGCGTAGCCCGAGGTGGTGAACACCCCGACCCCTATCATGTTGCCCACGACCAGAGCGGCGGCGCTCACCAGCCCGAGACGCCGGGTACCGCCAGGACGATCACTCATTCGAACCCCACTGGCTCTTTCCCCGCTTTCGCGCTCACTTGCCCCGCCCGCTGCGATGCTGGCGGCGGAACTCTGTATGTACCGCCGCGGGTGGGGCAGGTTAACGCGCGAACGCGCCCGACGCCTCCAGCTTTTAGCTTGTGCCATCAGGACAACCAAGAGGACCTCGTCCGTATGACCGACTATTGCGATCTGATCTTATGTAGGCAATATTCGTGAGCATAGACAGCCAATCGAGCATGGCGTGGTTAGGTTGGTTGGCTGGAACGCCCAGCCCTCGGTAATAAGTTCGTCTGAGGGAATCGGATACAAGGAATTGAAGCCCCTGTGATCCACTTCCGACGCGCTCTCAGTACTGCGATATCGCCAGACCTCTCTTTTTCACCTACCTCTGCCTGCTTTCGTTAGGCTGTCA
>JAFDCZ010000008.1 GCA_019312665.1 Deltaproteobacteria bacterium
GAGGCGGCAGGGATCGAAGTGCCCGAGGAGTACCATGGAATCGAGCAGCAGCCGATGGATGGTGTCTCGATGATGTACTCCTTCGACAACGCCTCAGCGGCGAACAAGAAGGAACGCCAGTACTACGAGATGTTCGGCAATCGGGCCATCTGGTCCGACGGCTGGAAGGCCGTCACGCTGCATGCCAATCGCATGCCCTGGGATGTCAACGTCGTACTGCCCTTCGACAACGATGTCTGGGAGCTCTACCACGTCGCAGAGGATTTCTCGGAGAGCACGAATCTCGCCGACGAGAACCCCGAGAAGCTTGCCGAGATGGTCGCGATGTTCGACGAGGAAGCCTGGAAGTACAACGTCTACCCCCTGTACGACGACATGATCAAGCGGCTGGGCGCGCAACAGGACCGCTTGTTCGGTGATCAAAAAGAGTTCGTCTACTTCTCACCGGGCGCGGTGCGCATCGCGGAGAAGTCATCGGCACCGGTCAAGAATCGTGCACACACGATCGAGACCCGACTGGATCTCGAGGGTGACGAGGAAGGGGTCATCGCGGCCGTCGGTGGCATGACCGGCGGCTACACGATGTTCATCAAGGATCATCGTGTCTACTACGACTACAACTTCCTCGATGGCGTGCACTACGTTCTCAAATCGTCACCACTTCCCCAGGGCAAGACGGACTTGAAGTTCAACTTCATCAAGACGGCGGAGTTCGGTGGGACGGGCGAACTCTACGTGAACGGCGAGAAGGTCGACGAAGTCGAAATGCCCCAGATGCATATCGCGACGTACTCGCTAGCGGAGACCTTCGACATCGGCAGGGATACCGGCACACAGGTTTCCAGGCTCTACACCGGTGTGTTCGAGTTCAATGGCGAGCTCGACAGGGTCGTCATCACGGTGTCGGACGACAACACCGTGCCGCCTCGGCAGATGCCCGCAAGCAACTACTAGCCCTGAAATAGGCGCCCAGGAATTGAACCGGCCGAATCTGGCCCACGGGGCTCCTCCAGTTGGCTCAATCTTGGCCTCGGAGGTGTCCATGATTCCAGGGGAAGTCCATCATGCCGGCCGAGAGCCCGGGCTACGCGGACGCTCTCTCCGCGGCCTCAAACGGCTCTGGCCTCAGAGGCCCCCACCGCGATCGTGCGCCTCTAGAAGTTCAACCGCGTCCTCAAGCCCAATACCCAGGCGGTATCGGCGCCTGCACTGAGCGGGGTGCCTTCCTGGCCCGGATCGATGACCTGCAGGTCGGCGGTGAGGTGGAACCAGGGCGTGATCTCGAAGTTGTACCAGGCCTCCATCCCCTGCTCGTCGTCGAGGCCGAGCAGCCTCAGCGGAGCCGCATCGCTCGGCTTGGTGTAGTAGTAGCCGAGACCGAAAGTGTCATTGGGCCGGGAGCTGAACATGCCCTTGCCACCGACGCCGACGGACATGTCCCAGTCGAATATGGCTTCGCCATCGGTGAATCCGAAGCGCCCGAATACACCCCACTTGCGGTCTCCCTCAGACCAAACGTACTGGTAGACGTTGTAGTAGACGGCCAAAACGTCATCGTCCGTCGCGGGGACTCCGGTATTCGGGATATTGTCTCGGGGGTCCTCGCCGATGGCGACGAAGTCGGTGTCGAACGAATAGATCAGCCCAATGACCTGGCCCCCTGATTGACCGCCCAGCTCATGCTTGATGGTCCACTCGGTGGCTAGGGTCGTGCCCTCGTTGGTGTCGAAGGGGTTGTGTCCCGACGATTCCTCGGTGTCCATCAGCATCAAACTCCCGAGAATCCAATCATTTGGAACGAAGATGGCACCCGCAGCCAGCGTCACCATGGGGGCTCCTCCAGGTATCGTGGCCGCGATCACCGAATACCGGAAGGCACTGTTCAAGAAGTGAGAGTCGCTCCCGGGACTGCCGGCCAGCTCGTTCGCATCTCCGCCCATGCCGTTGATGAGGCCGAGAATGACGCCGAACTTCGGCGACAGGAACTGCGTGAAGGTGAGTTCCGTGATCCCCCCGACGTCCTGGTCCACCTGATCTGGTACAGCGGGAAAGAGGGCATCGCCGTTGACCGGCTGAAGGGTGCCGGCCTGGCTATTGACGGACTTCCCGAACCTGGTCTCGACCCTGGTCTTGAAGAACCCGCCGGGCCAGAGGCCAGCCTTGCCCGTGTCCAGATTCAGCACCAGATCTGCGGAACTAACGAAGTCGTCCGCCTCATCGAAGCCGCCGTTCACGATGTTCTGGTAGGTTCCTGTGTAGTCGAGGTCGATCGTGAAGCCCTTTGAAGCCCAGGCTGTGCGCGTACCGCCCCAGTCGCCGGTCAGCTTGGTTCGGGACCAGAGATCGCCGCTGTAGTCCGGGCTCAGTGCCTGCGCGGATGCGCCTGCACTGATGCACACAGCCAACGTGAGGAGAGTGAAGTACAGGCTTGTTCGCATAATTCCACCTCTGTGAGACAATGGCGAATCTGTGCGGCGGCGTCGAACAAGCGGTGATCAAGGCCGACAGGGTCTGAAGTGTGAACTCGCCTGGGGCCCTGCGGTCCGGGATGGTTATGTGCTCACATCTCCTGAGGCATCCTGTCCGGGCAGCCGGGCGCTGAGGCGTATGTACCCTCCAGCCTCCGGCCCTGGAGGTTTCTCGTGCCACGGGCTCTGGCACGCGGTGTGCAGCCCATGAACGGAGACATCGGAAGGGGTCGCTTTGCGCGCGACGCTCTCCCTTCAAGAACACGAGGGACAAACATGAAGGTTTTTGGTCGCGCGGCCACTGGTGCTCTTGTCTCGATCGTGTCGGCTCTCTTGGCGTGCGGAGCCGACGCCGCTTCCAGGCCCAATATCCTGCTCGTCGTCGCGGACGACATGGGATACTCGGACGTCGGGGCCTTCGGTGGAGAGATTCGGACGCCCAACATCGACGCGCTCGCAGAGTCCGGGTTCCGTGCGACGAGCTTCTACGTCTCGCCCAGCTGCGCCCCGACGCGAGCGATGTTGATGAGCGGGGCGGACAATCACGTGGCCGGGCTGGGCAACCAGAAGGAGGCCCTCACGGAGAACCAGAAGGGCAAGCCGGGCTACGAAGGCCACATCAATGATCGGGTGGTGACCGTCGCTTCCCTCCTGCGTGACGCCGGGTATCACACCTACATGGCGGGCAAGTGGCATCTGGGCGATGAGATCGAGCAGGATCCCCACAACCGGGGATTCGAGAAGGCGTTCACGCTGCTGCAGGGCGGCGCCAGCCACTTCGCTGACGAGTGGATGATGTACGCCAACTACACACCGATCTATCGCGAGAACGGTCAGCGGGTGCACCTGCCCGAGGGTTTCTTCTCCAGTGAGTTCTACACGGACAAGCTGATCGAGTACATCGACGGCGCGAAGGATGAAGAGCCCTTCTTCGCCTACCTGGCCTTCACCGCGCCACACGACCCGCTGCATCTGCCCGATGATTGGCTGGACAAGTACGAGGGACGGTACGGCGCGGGTTACGAGGCCCTGCGCAAGGAGCGCCTGAAGCGCATGAAGGAGCTCGGCATCGTCGCGGCGAAGACCGAGCTCTCGCATTCGTTGCCGATGATCCCCAGGTGGGATTCGCTCGATGCCGAGCAGAAGCGTGTCATGGCCAGGCGGATGGAGCTGCACGCCGGCATGGTCGAGAACCTGGATCATCATCTGGGCCGGCTGCTTGCCCACTTGAAGCAGAAGGGCGTCTACGACGACACGCTGATCATCTTCTTGTCGGACAACGGCGCCAGCCCGGCGGAGGTCCACAACTATCCTGACACGACCGCCGCCTGGGTGGAGCGCAACTCCGACAACCGTCTCGAGAACCTGGGGCGCCGGGGCTCGCGAACGGGCCTCGGCATGGCTTGGGCACTCTCCAGCGGCACGCCGCTGCGCTTCTTCAAGGGTTTCCATGCAGAAGGCGGAATCCGCGTGCCGCTCGTCGTCTCCGGTCCCGGCGTGGCGAGGATCGGGCAGATCGATGCCGCTTTCACCCATGTCATGGACATCGCGCCGACGCTGCTCGATGTGGCCGGGGCGTCTCACCCCTACCCCGACAAGTACAAGGGGCGCCAGGTGCAGCCGCTTGGAGGCAAGTCCATGGTGTCCTTCCTCGCCGGGAAGACGGATGGCGTGCGGGATGACAGTGAAGCGGTCTCCTGGGAGTCGGTCGGATGGCGCGCCGTTCGCAAGGGTCCCTGGAAGGCGACCTGGTTCGCGAGCCCCTTCGGGCCGGACGACTGGCAACTGTTCAACCTCGACGATGACCTCAGCGAGCGAAACGATCTCGCCCACGAGAACAAGGCGAAGCTCGACGAGCTGATCCTGGCGTGGGAGGACTACGCCGAGGAGGCCGGTGTGGTGCTGCCAACCTCGGGGCTCCAGCTGGGCGACTGACGGGATCCGGGCCGGCCGGAGGGAGAGCGATCATGAACATCCAGATTCAAGCCTACGTGTCTCGGGCGCTCGCGCTCGTGGTCCTGCTGGTGGTGAGCGCGTCCCTGGTGGCGTGTCCGACCCTGCGCGCTCGGCGCGCTGCGCCCACCCAGCGGGGCTTCCTTGGCGACTACTCCCAGCTCCAGAAGATCAAGGGCTACGACGCCCAGCTCCTCTACATCAACCCCGACGCTCGTTGGACGGACTACGACGCCGTGCAGATCGATTCGGTCACGCTCTGGGCCGGAGAGGGGACGGAACGGCTCGAGCCCGAGGACCAGCAGATGCTGACGGACCTGCTGTACATGGCGATACACGATGAGCTCGGTGCCCACTTCAGGATCGTAGAGGAGCCTGGGCCGGGCGTAGTAAGGCTCCGGATCGCGCTGACCCAGGCCAAGCCGACCTTTTCCGTGCCGTTGCGGACCATCACGACGGTGATCCCCAAGACCCTCGTGATCGGGACCATCGTGGGCCTTTCGCTGGACACGGCGAACACCGTAGGATCCGCGACGCTGGAGGCGGCTGTCGAGGATCCGATCACTGGCGCCCGGTTGGCTTCCGCCGTGGATGAGCGGGTCGGCGTCAAGTCGCTGCTGAGCGCAAATATGTTCAAGACGTGGGGCGACGTGAACGACGCTTGTCACTTCTGGGCAAAGCGCGCCGCCCGCTTCCTCGCGCGGGAGGGCGTGCAGCGAAAGCCCGGTGCACCCCCGATCCCGGACTGAGCGTGGCGAGGTAGCCCCAGACTCCCCGCTGGAGCTGTCACATCGCACGCTATCGGACGTGGCGCGATACCCAGGCGTGGCCAACGCCCTGTCGTTGTCATCGCAGTGTGGTTGCTTGCAATTGTCGGCACAGCTCTGAGCGCCTGGATCAAACCATGGGAGGAGGCGTAGGGGTCTATCTCATTGTCGCCGCCCTATCTTCTTGGTATTCGCCATGCACAGGATCAGGGCGCTAATCAAGCAACGCGATGCCGCGCTTGCGGAACGCGACGAGGCTGTCGCGACCCGGGACGGATGGCCTCAACGTTATAGGGTCCGGCCACCCGAATTCGCAAGCATTCCGAGATCGTGGTCGACCGCCACCGGCCCCAGATCCCCGATCATGCACTTTACCGAGCCGCCGCCCTTCTTGAGGAACTCGGAGACATCGACGGTGACGGGTGAGACTCCTCGCTCGCGGATCTGATCGAGGAGGGTCTCCGAGACGCCTGCGGGCAGGATCAGATGGGAGGCGCCGGCCTGGCTGAGGGTGAACGAGTTGGCGGCGTAATGCTCGGCGTCGGCCACGGAGAGCCGGATCAACCGCTCTCCGAAGGACGTTTCGAGTTGGCTCCACGCCTCGGGCTCGATGCTCTCGCGGTAGGCGAGCAGGAATTCGCGGCTCGGCCCGAAGGCGCACAGCGCGGTGTCGCCGTGGTAGTGCGCTTCGAGGACGAGCTTGATGTGAAGCACGGGGCGCGGAGCCACGAGTCCCTCGAGAAATGGTGCAACGCCGACGTCGGTGCGAAACCCGTACACCCGCTTCCATGGCGGCCAGGTGAAGGCGGGCACGAAGCGCTGCTTCTCGATGCCGCCGAAAGTCAGCAGGTAGTGGTCGCCGGCGGGAAAGAAATCGGCTTCACCTTCCATGCGGTAGCGTTCGTCGATTTCAGCGAGTCGAAAGCCTGCGGCTTCGAGCACTCGACGGTAATGCGCTTTTTCGCCAGCGCGCGTTGGGAGCAGGTTGGCCAGGTAGAAGGTCTTCTCCGAGAGCGGGCGTTCGGCATCGACGTCCGTCTGGAACCCGGCGTTGGCCGGATAGACCATGCCGGGCTGCGCCGGGTCGGGCGGAACGACCAGCACCTGGACGCCCAGGTCGCGCAGGGTATCGCGGAGGTGTTGCCACTGGACGATGGCTTTCGATCGGTCGACGCTGCGCCGGCGGCCCCAGCGATCACGGGTATGTGGGTTGGCGCCGCCTTGCACGCTGAAGTGGGCAGGGTCGCCCATCAGCACCCAGTGTCGGTAGCGGGTTTCGCTCACGAACGGGGGAAGCCGGTGGGCAGGGCCTCGGGGTCGAGCCCGCCTTCGAACTCCAGGTGCGCCTGAGGGACGGTGCAGTAGACGGTCGCAAGAATTCCAGCAGGGCGATCGTTGCCGCTTTTTCCGCCGCCGCCAAAGGGGAGCCGGCCGCTCGCGCCGATCGTACCCTTGTTCCAGTTCAAGATGCCCGTGCGGACATTCCCGACACAATGCTCGAAGTGGGCGCGGCTACGCGTCATGACAGAGGCGGCCAGGCCGTATTCCGAATCGTTGACTGCGGCAATTCCCTGGTCGAGGTCGTCGATTGGATACAGGGCGGCTTCGGGCCCGAAGAGCTCCTCGCGTTGGTAGGCGTGTGTTTGTTCCGTGCTGGCGAAGCGCACCAGGCCCGGCGCGATATAGGGCGCGATGCGGAGCGTCTCGCCGCGGAAGACGCGCTCGCCGCCCGCCGCTTCAGCTTGGGCCCGCATTCGTTGCACGCGCTCGAAGGCGGTACGGGAGACCAACGGCCCCATGAAGGTGCCCTCTTCGAGCGGCGGACCGATCTGCAAGCCGGAAAGGATGCTCGTCAATCGCTCCTGCATCTCCTCCAGGACGGAGTGGTGCACGAAGAGCCGCGACAGGCATGAACAACGTTGTCCCGTGGTCGCGGTGATCGAGAGCGCGGCTTCCGCAGCCGCCAGCTCGAGATCCGCGTCCTCCAGCACGAGCATGGCGTTCTTGCCACCCATCTCCAGCGCCAGGAGCTTGCCGGGCTGATCGAGCGTGGCTTCACGCAGCGCTCGGCCGACGGCGTAGGAGCCCGTGAAGAGCACGCCGTCGACGTCTTCGGCGAGGGCGAGGGTCTGGCCTGTTTCGGCGCCGCCTTGCACCAGTTCGAAGACGCCAGGGGGGAGTCCGGAGTCGCGCCAGGCCCGCTGCATCCATTCTCCGACGGCCGGTGTGAGATCACTCGGCTTGAAGACCACACAGTTGCCGGTGGCCAGGGCGGGCACGATATGGCCGTTCGGGAGATGCGCGGGAAAATTGAAAGGGCCGAGCACCGCGAGTACGCCTCGCGGATGAAAGGTCGCACGCGCACTCGCATTGACGATCATCGTCTCGGCGTAAGCCATGCCATGCTCGAGGGTCACGTCCACCTTGGCGGGAAGCAGGGCCGCTTCGCCGCGGGCATCCCAGAGCGCTTTGCCCATTTCTCGAGCGATCAGCTGGGCTAGCTCTTCTTTGCGCTCCGAGGTCAGATCCCGAAAACGGCGCAGCACGTTCGCGCGCTCCTCGAAGCCTGCATCTCGCCAGCGCGGGAAGGCCTCTCGCGCTCGGCCAACGGCTTCGGCGATGGCATCCGAATCCCATATCGCGAAGCGTCCGATCTCGTCGGCCGGATCCGCCGGGGAAAGACTGCGCAGGATGTCGCTCATGGCAGAGGTGTGACCGAGACGCGGTCGCCTGAGTGGACGTCGAGCGCTGCTCGGCAGCCTTCGGAGACGATGGGCGCGTCGTCGCTTGTGAGCGGGACGACGGTTGCGCGGAAATGTCCGCCGGCCTCGGTGGAGAGCAGGGCCATATCAGGTTCGGCTTGCTCGTCTTGTTCGACGGGAACACCGGGCAACACCAGCTCGCGCCGCTCACGAACAGAAGCGATGGCGTCCCGTGCCGCGCCGTAGTAGGGCCCGCCATCGAAGGGATCGACTTGGTTCAGTGGATGGAAGCCGACGCGTTCGAGGATGCGCACGGCGGCCTTGGCCGATTCATTGGCCTGGCCGATCACTTTCTGCACTTCATCGGGGAAGAGGGTCGCGTAGACGGGATCGCGAGGAAACAGATCGGCGATGAACTGCTTGGAGCGCGCGGAGAGATGGTCGGCCTCCCGATAGGGAACGCCGGTGAATTTCGCACCGAAGGCATCCCAGAGCAGGTTCTTTCCCGGGGCTTCGAACGGCGAGAGCATTTCCGCGATCACCTCGCGTTCGAAGCACTCACGATGGGCTCCGATGTAGGCAAAGCGCACGATCGAAAGGGCCTTGCCGCAACGTTCAGCGTGGCCCCGGTAGGCCGGATCGAGAATCAGCCCGCCTACCTCGGTGGGGCCGTCCTCGGTCGAGCGCAACTGCAGCTTCTGATGGACGAAGCGCGCATCCAGCTCAGCGCTGCGTCGTTCCTCGGTCGAGACTTCGAGCCAATAGTAGGGCACGCCAGGCCGACCATGTTTGGCCAGGATCAACGACGTTCCTACGCAGCGCGACGCTTCGTGGTCGTAGAGAACGAATTGATGGACCGCTTCGCTGGGGTCGTCGAGAAGCCCGGCGAACGATCGCTCCGAGAGCGCGATGCGTGTGGCCAGGAATTCCGGATCCCGGGGCAGGTTCATCGAGTCCAGCAGGCCGGCGAGCAGGGCGAGATCGTCGAGATCTCCTGCAGCCACCGGGCGAAGCGTCAGCACGGGAGCCCCCGCTCTTCGCCGACCGCAGCGAGTGCCTTCTCGAGGATCGCGAAACCCTGCTCCAGCTCTTCGTCCGTGGTGTTGACGGGCAGCAGCATGCGTACCTTCATGGGGCTTCGGCCAGCGCCGAAGACGAGGAGGCCTTCTTCGAAGCACTTCCTTAGGACGGCGCCGACCACCTCCGGGTTCCCGTTCCATGGAACGAAGGCCTGCATGGCGCCGATTCCGCTGCGCGGGCCGATCGCCTGGGGCATGCGCTTCGCGAGGGATTCGAAGCGGCGCTCTACGCGGCGAGCCAGCACGACGACCCGACCCTCCGGGCCGAGGTAGCCCTCCTGGTCGAGGCGTTCGATGATGCGGGCGCCGACCGCCATGCCGACCGTGGAGCCGGCGTAGGTGCCGGAGATCAAGCCGGGCTTCGGGTTGTAGCGCCGGCTGAAGAGCACAGCGCTGCCTTGGAGTATCTTGCCTAACGTGACGACGTCGACGAGATCTTCCAGCCCGAGGGTCCGAAAGGCGTAGAGCTCGCCGGTTCGCGCAAACGTCTGCACCTCGTCTACCCAGACCGCGAGGCCTGCTTCACGACAGCGCTCCATGAGCGCCCGGAAGTATTCCGGCGGGGCGGTGTTGAAACCACCTTCGCCTTGCACCAACTCGAACATCATCGCTGCGATCCGGCCCGGGAAGCGGCCCAGGTGGGCCTCCAGCGCATCGAGGCTGTGCCGGATCGGATCCGTTTGCGTCGGGTCGTAGAAAGGAACGTGCAGCACGTTGCCGCGCAACGGCAGGCCTTCGCGGAAGCCGGGCTTGTCCGTGAGCTCTGCCATGGCGAGGGTGCGACCGGCGAAGGCGTTCTCGAAGACGAGGATGCGATCCGCGGGCTGGTGCTTCTGGAGGATCATCTTCAGCGCGTTCTCATTGGCCATCGCGCCGGAGACGGAGAGCCACGCATGCTTCAGCTGGGGGCCCGCGTGCTTGATGAGCAGCTTCGAGAGTTCGAGGTTCTCAACGCCGGGAACCAGGTGGCCCTGGAAAACGGTATCGACAGCGGCCGCGGCCACGGCGGTTTCCAGCAGGTTGCGGTCGCTATGACCGAATGCGTAGACGCCGATTCCTCCTATGAAATCGAGCAGTTGGGTGCCGTCCGCAAGCCGAACGGACGCACCCTGGCCAACGCCAGCCTGCAACATGGGCCAACCGAGCGGGCGCCCGCGGAGCCGCTCGAGTTGCTTGATCGCGCGCTCGTACGCAGCGGGGCTGAGCGCCCGGGAATGGGCCTCTTCGGCGACGGCATCCAACAGGGCCGCTGCAGCCTTTTTGATCGCCGGCGAGTCCAGCAGGGAACCGCTGGCGCTTCGGGAGCGTCTTGCCATGATCCCAGCCTATCGGCACGAGGCGTAGCTGCCTTGGGGGTTGTGTCGTAGGGAGGAGGGATCCCTGCGGATCCGTCCGTTTCCATGAAGTTTTGCGAGTGAAATTCACCCCAGCCAAAGCCGTTCGCTATGATCGTACCCGATCAACGCGCACGACCACGGGTGCGGGTTGACCGCGGGGCGCCGGCGACCGATGACCACCTACATGATTGACAAGGAGTTCGGGCACGACGACCCGGCGCCGCCGAGGGGCCGCTTGCGCCGCTCTGTCGCGGAGAGTCGCGCCCGCAGAGAGCGAGCCGCAGAGCGCAAGGACGCCCTTGCCGCTGCGATTCCCTATCTCGCCGCAGTACGGGCACCGAGCCTGCCGCTGGGTGGCACGATGGGTAGGGATGTCTCCGTCGCCAGCTACAACGTGCACCGCTGGGCAGGCTTGAACGGAGTCCGGGCGCCCGATCCGGCCCGGGCTGGATTCGTGATCTCCGAGCTGGAGGCCGACGTCATCGGTCTCCAGGAAGTGCTCCGGCCCTTCGATGCAGAAGAGGATCCGCTCGAACGTCTGGCGGACGCCCTGCATCTTCACCTGGCCTTTGTCGCGACCCGCGTGCATCGCCGGGGCGAAATAGGCAACGCGATTCTGTCGCGCTGGCCCATCACCAGTGTGTTTTCCCTCGATCTCTCCTTCTCCAGGGTCGAGAAGCGTTCCGCCGTGGCCGTGGAGTTCGCCAGCAGCGAAGGGCCGGTGGCGGTCGTGGCCACCCATCTCGCATTGGTCGATCGCACGCGTTCCCGCCAGGTGAAGAGCATTCTCGAGAATCCCCGGCTGCAGGGGCCCGTGATCCTGCTCGGGGACATGAACGCCTGGCGGAACTGCAAGGCGACCCGCACGCTCGAGCGCGAGTTGATCGGCGACGAGGAAATGACCTGGCCGCGCACCTTCCCGGCAGCTCGCCCGGTGCTGGCACTCGACCGGGTCTATGCGCGAGGCGCGCGAATCGAGCGGGTGGCCGCCCATGAGAGCCCGGCGGCCCGCAAGGCCTCGGATCACCTGCCGGTGATCGCCCAGCTTCGGATCGAGGGGAACGGGAACCAGGACGGTTGAGGGACGAGGGCTCTGGCGTGCGCTATCCCCTGGCCATGGCCGCCCGCCGTTTCCTTCCGGTTCTCCTGGCCCTCGGGCTCGGGGCCCTGTCTGGCATGGGCTGCACATCCATCGAGGGTGCGCGCTTGGCTCGCGGCGGCAGCCAGGCCCTCGATCGCGGTGACGCCGAGCAGGCCGTCAGCTTGCTGGAGCAGGCTGCTCAGCTCGAGCCCGACGCAGCTCCGATTCTGAACAATCTGGGCATCGCCTACCTCGCAGCGGGGCGGCCCTTGCAGGCCGAGCTCGCATTCGAGCGGGCGGTTGCGTTGGATTGCAGCCACCAGCCCGCCCAGCGCAATCTCCGCGCGCTTCGGGACGAGCCTCGCCACGAGAGCGTGGCTCGTCAGTCCACGCCCTAGACGTCGCTTGAACGCCACCCTGCCATCGCGTAGGGTCCATTCGATGGCCAACGAGTTGGAGCAGAAGGCACTCGCGTCGTACCTGGAGGATCACCACCTCAAGCAGACGAAGCAGCGAGAGGCGATCCTGGACGTGTTCCTCGAGGTCAAGGGGCATATCACCGGGGACGAGCTCTATCAGAGGGTTCGCGATCGGCACTCGAATATCGGATACACCACGGTGTATCGGACGATGAAGCTGCTTTGTGATGCGGGGCTCGCCAGCGAGCGGCATTTCGACGATGGAGTCACCCGCTACGAGATCGAGCATGAGCACCACGACCACCTGGTCTGTGTGCGTTGTGGGAAGATCGTCGAGTTCGACTGCCAGATGATCGAAGCGGCCCAGGACGAGATCGTGAAGCGCTACGGCTTCCGGCTGCTGCGCCATCGCCACGAGCTCTACGGGCATTGCCCGGATTGCCAGCAGCGGGATCTCGACAGGTAGAGTGAGGCATGCCCTTGCGCTGGTACGTGGCGCTGGGCAATCTCAGGCCACACGCCCCCCATGCTCTTCCCTCCGAAGGAGGCCTGGCGTGTCGATCGACCACCGCTGTCTGTCCGTGTTCCTCTCGTTCCTCGCAGTCGGCTTCGTGGGCTGTGCCCACCTGACGCAGGAGCAGCTCCCGCCCGAACCGGAACTCGCGATGGAGGAGCCCGCTCCGAGCGTCGAGCTGCCTTCGTCGCTCCACACGGTGGCACCTGGTGAGACGGTGTGGGCGATTGCGCGGCGCTACGACTTGACGGTGGAGGAGTTGGTTGGCCTGAACGAAATTGCCGATGTCCGCCAGGTCTCTGTGGGGGCGGAGTTGATCGTACCCGAGGCGCCGCAGTCGGCGCCCGATCTGGAGCCGGATCCGGAACTGCCCGATGTTGCTGCGGCTCCAATTCCTACGCTCGACCCCACATCGCATAACTACCGCGTGCGGCGCGGCGAGACGCTTTGGCGCATCGCTCAGCGCCACGGCATCTCGCCGGGTGAACTGGCCGCGATGAACGGCATGCAACGCCCCGAGCGCCTCCGCGCGGGTCGCGTCATTCAGGTGCCGGGCGAAGCTCCTCCCCAGGAGTGTGCTTGTGAGCGTCCGGCGCCGGTCGAGATTGCGATCCAGGAGCCGGTCGCATGCGAGGTGCCGCCGGCGCCCGAGCCGGTCCTCGCGCCTGCAATCGCTCCGGTTTCCGAAGCGCCCTACGCCGCGATCGATGCCGTTCTCGGTGTTGGTGACGGGTACCTGGATTCGGCTCGCTTCGATGAAGCCATCGACATGGCCGATCTCGGCCTGGATCTGCTAGGCGAGTTCTGGGTTCGGGAGGACGCAGGCCCGCGCATCGCCCGCGCCGAACTTCTTCGCGGGATCGCCCATGTCGCCCTGGAGCGCCCCTCCGAGGGGCGTGCCTCGTTCCGCGCGGCTCTGCGAATCGAACCCGAGATCGTCGTCGGCGCCGATGCATCCCCGAAGGTCCAGGAAATCTTCGACTCCGCACGGACAGAGGTCTCCGCAGCCCTCGCCTCGCAGTAAGTCAATTGTAAACCCCGTCCCCGCTCGTTGGCTTACTCAGCTGAGGGCCCAGGCCTCGAGGTCTTCGGGGAGGTCGAAGGGGTCGTCGGCGATGCTGCCGAAGGCGCCCTGGAAGTTGGCCTCGAACATTTCGTCGAAGTGGCCGCAGATGCGATCACTGAACAGGCCGATGGCTTTGAGGGTCGGGATCACGAAGCCCCGAACCGGGCCGGTACGGCCGCCCGAACGTTCCAGCGAATTCTTGATCAGCTCGCGCTCCTCGATCAGGGCTTTCATGGCTTCTGCCGGGTCTACGCCAGCGTCGGCCCATAGCTGGAGAGCGGTATCGCGCATGGACAGGCCGGCTCGTGAGTCGATCAGCAGGCGGGCGGATTCGAAAGCGAAGTCTTCGATCTCGGCGATCTGTGGGTCGTCGAGGGTCGGCACGATCGCGGAGAGATATTTCACGCCGTAGCCCGTATGCCGCGCCTCATCACGAGAGACCAGCGTCAGCAGATCCTTCAGCAGCGGCTCCTCGGATTGGTTTCGCATGTCCCGGAAGCTGTAGAGGGCGAGGCCCTCGGTCACGACGTTCATGCCAACGGCCTTGAGCAGCCAGTTGTCCGTCTCGAGCACACTATCGAGCAGCTTCTTCAGGCCCGGCGCAATCGGCTGCACGTCTCCAAGCTTTCGGATGTAGGCGGCGAAGACTTCGACGTGCCGGGCCTCGTCCATGGTCTGTGTGCTTGCGTAGAACTTCCCATCCATATGAGGCACGGCGTTCACGAGTTGGCCTGCGACCATCATGGCGCCCTGCTCGCCGTGCAGGAAGTTGGAGAGCATGAAGGTGGCCGTGCGTCGGGCGACGTCCCAGCGTGTATCTACGGGCAAGCTCTTCCAGAACCGGGTTTCGCTCACCGGGATGCCGCCCATCGTGAAGGAACGCGAGAACGCTTCCCTGTCGATGTCACGATCCCAGTCCAGGTCTTTCATGGCGATCCATTGGCGGTCCAGGGCATTCGCATACAGCGTTCGCACCTGATCGATCTCGCTGTCGTAGTTCCAGTTGTAGATCGCTTCCAGCGCGGTTTTCACGCCTTCGGTCTGGACGGGATGTTTTTCGGGCAGGTCGGTCATCGGGGGTCTCCTGTGGAGTCGGCGGTGGTCTGGCCGACGCTGGAATAGGAAGAAAGAGCTTCGAGCGCCTGGTCGCGCCCGGCGCGCAAGAAGCTGCGAAGGGCACGCTCGGCTGCATCGGCATCTCGCAGGGCGATCGCCTGGTCGATCTCGGCGACCATGTTGCGGATCCGCTCGTCCGGTGGCCGGAAGCGGCGGCGGATCTCGCGGAAACGTTCGTCGAAGAGCGGGTTGACGGCGCGGCGGGCCATCTTGAGAACGAGGTTGCCGCTGGCTTCGCCGATCAGGCCGAGAACCTCCTCGATCGTGTCGAGGAAGGTCTCCACATCCGTGGACGAATCCGCCAGCTGTCCGAGCAGCTCGCGGGCCCGATCGAGCTGCAGGGGATCACCATGCTCGATGGCCAGGCGGGTTCCTCCGACCAGCAGCAGCTCATGAACTTCGAGGACCTGCTCGAGAAGCTTCCGATCGGGGGCGCCGGTCACAGCGAGCAGATGGCGAATCACATCGATACTGGCTCGCTCGATGGGGAGAACGGTCGCGCCTCCTCCGTGAACGATCTCGACCAGGCCCGATTGTTCGAGCTTGCGCAGGGCCTCCCGAACGGAGCTGCGGTTGGCGCCCAGCCGTTGGGCCAGCTCCCGCTCCGCCGGCAGCCGCCCGCCGGCGGGGTAGACGCCGCGAAGGATCTCACCCCGGAGATGCTCGGTGATCGTGTCTCGAGCGGTTTGGGCCACGGTTCCCCTGCGATTTCCCCGAGGGGAATAGTTTGCCAGTGGTCGGACCAATTGGCCGGGCCAATTTATGGCAAGCGGGCCGCGAGGGTCAAGGCTTTTTTGTCCAAGGACGAAGAGAGACGCTATGGCCAAAGATCTCGAATGCCCGGTCTGCAACGCGGACATCCCCCTCTCTGGCGACGAGAAGAAGGGAGAAGAGGTGTTCTGCGCCTACTGCCGGGCTCCCCTGGTCGTCCAGCAACGCGGGGACGACGAGGAGCTGATGCTCGAGGACGACTACTAGGGCGCGCTCAGCCGGACTTCCCCGCGCCTCCGTCCACCACCAGGCATTCGCCGGTAACGAGGCGCGAGCCCAACAGGAAGCCGAAGATGGCGTCCTTCACGTCCTCGGGGGTGCACACCGCGCCTAGCATCGAGCGCCCGACCATGGCCTGCTTCACCGGGTCGAAGGCCGCACCCAGCCCTCCCTGTAGCCAGGCGCCGTCGATGAAGCCGGGGCAGACCGCGTTCACCTGCACTTCCGGTCCGAGCACGCGGGCGAGCGTGAGGGTCAGGTTGTTGAGGCCCGCCTTCGACGCACAGTAGGGGATCGAGCTGCCCGTGCCGTAGACGCCCGCCACGCTCGATACGTTGACCACCTGGCCTCCCCCATCGGCCTTCAGGGCAGGGGCTGCAGCGCGGGTGCATTGGAAGGGTCCAATGAGATTGACGCCGAGGATCGTCGTCCAATCGTCGGCGGTGATCTTCTCGAGATCGCGGTGCGGGATGAAGCTGGTGGTGCCCGCGTTGTTGACCAGGATGTCGAGCCTGCCGAACTCGCGCGTCGCGGTCTCGATGAGTTGCCGGCAATCGTCGTCCTGGGAGACATCCGCTCGGATGGCGAGCGACTTGACGCCCTTGCTCGCCGCTTCGGCCGCGACTTCTTCCGCCGCATCCTTGGATCGGCTGTAGTTCACGAGGACCGAGCATCCGTGTTCGGCAAGTGCCAGGGCGGTTGCCCGGCCAACACCCGTCCCTGAACCCGTAACGATCGCCGCCTTGCCTTCGAGTTGCATGATCTCTCCTTCGACGGGAGACCATAGCCCGGTTCAGTAGCTGGGGAGGCGGTCGCGAAGGGACGAGAGCGGCGGGGCGGAAGCGTCCCGCTCCGAGACGATGGGGTCGCTCTCCGGCCAGGGGATCGCGAGTTCCGGATCGTTCCAGGCGACGGCGATCTCTCCCGACGGGGAGTAGGGCGAGGTCACCTTGTACTCCACTTCAGCTTCGTCGGAGAGCACCAGAAAGCCGTGGAGGAAGCCCTCCGGGATCCACAGCTGCCGGTGGGTATCTGCGCCCAGGGTTTCGGCATGATGTTGGCCGAACGTCGGGGAACCGACGCGTACGTCGACCGCGACGTCGAGGACCTCGCCACGAACCACGCGGACCAGCTTTCCCTGCGACGGCGCAAGCTGGGCATGCAGGCCGCGCAGGGTTCGGCGCTTCGACGAAGAGTGGTTGTCCTGCACGAAAGGCCCGGTGATCCCGGCGTCCCTGTATTTTTCCTCGTGGTAGGACTCGAGGAAGAAGCCCCGCGCATCCCGATGGACGTCGGGTTCGATGACGATGACACCCGCAAGGGAGGTCCGACGAAATTTCAATCTCGCCCCTCGCTGGCAACGCGTTGCAGGTACGCCCCGTACTCGTTCTTCTTCATCTCACGCCCAATCCGCATGAGATCCTCGCTGTCGATCCACCCGTTTCGCCAGGCGATCTCCTCGATGCACGAGACCATGAGCCCCTGTCGCTCCTGAACGGCCTGGATGAAGTTGCCCGCCTGCATCAGTGATTCATGGGTACCGGTATCGAGCCAGGCGAAACCACGGCCCAGCTTCTCGACCTGGAGTTCGCCGCGTTCGAGGTAGACGTTGTTCACGTCGGTGATCTCGAGCTCGCCACGAGGCGAAGGCTCGAGATCGGCTGCGATCGCGGTGACCTGCGAGTCGTAGAAGTAGAGCCCGGTCACGGCCCAGTTCGTCCGCGGATCTTCGGGTTTTTCTTCGATGTTCAGTGCGCGCCCGCTCGAATCGAACTCCACCACGCCATAGCGTTCCGGGTCGCGCACCTGGTAGCCGAAAACGGTTCCGCCCGTCGTCCTGGCCGCAGCGCCGCGCAACACCTCGGGGAGGCCGTGGCCGAAGAACACGTTGTCACCTAACGCCAGCGCGACGGACTCGTTTCCGATCCATTCCCGCGCGATCAGGAAGGCCTGGGCGATCCCTTCGGGTCGAGGCTGGGCCGCGTACGTGAGGGAGATCCCGAGCCGGGAGCCGTCCCCCAGAGCCCGCTCGAAACCGGGCAGATCTTCCGGTGTGCTGATCAGCATCACGTCCCGGATCCCCGCCAGCATCAGGGTGCTGAGCGGGTAGTAGACCATCGGCTTGTCATACACGGGAAGCAATTGCTTGCTGACACCGAGCGTGATCGGATACAGCCGCGTGCCTGAGCCACCGGCGAGAACGATTCCCTTCATGCCACCATCCTAAGGCAGGAACTGGCTCGGATTGGCGAGCTTTCGGGGCAGGTATTCCTCGATCACGTAGTTCAGCCCCCATTTGGCCAAGGCCTGCTGCTCGGCGCGGACGCCCATCTTGAGCAGATCGTTGAGAGCCTTCTGCCAGGGCTTGTGGGCCTGGAAGAAGGGGTCGTTCTTGAGCGCATCCCGCGCCCGCTTGATATCGACATCGTGTAGCGGGTGGGTCGGCAGGTCGTACTCCCGGATGTCTGCTGGCGTGACCCCGAGGTACCGGGCCTGGGGGACGCAGAAGAACTGGGAAAGGTGAGCGGCATTTCCAGAGCCCACCTTGAGGGTTCGGTAGATATTGGAGATCCCGTAGGGGTCGCAATCCACGAACGCGTAGACCGGCAACTTGCATTCATCCGAGAGCTTGCGGATGAAACGCCGGGTCGCCCGGGTCGGTACACCGGCGAGCGAGACCAGGATGCAATTCGAACTCTGCCAGAATTTGTGGCTCTGGAGCCGCTGGAAGATACCGCCCGTTTCGATTGCCAGGATGAACTTCGCGTCGGTTTCGAAGGAAAGGTGCTCGACGGTCGAGGGGATCGAGTAGGCGCCCGAGCCAAAGCGTGTGCAATCGATGCGTTCCACCTCGCCGGTCTCGCGATCCGGGTCGAGCACGACCAGATTGCCGGCCACCGCGCCGCCGTGTTCGTCCGGAACGAAGCGCAGCTGTTCCCGGGAGACCCCCCGAATCGAGAACATTGCCTCGATATCGTCCATGACCGCATCGCTCTCGCTCTGCTCGTCGAAGCGCGCATCCTCCCAGTTCTTGCTCTGATAGTAGGCGTCCCGCTTCGTGGCGAAGTCATTCGATTCGACCATCTCCTTGGAGAGGCCCATCATACGCAGCGTCTGGGCGAAGCTCTTCACCGTGTTGACGGTCAGCGTGCGCGTCTTCTTCTGTCGGCCGATCTCGAAGTAGCCCTTCTTCTGGGAGTAGGAGACATTCTTCAGCGAGCGGATCGGAAAGTGGAGATCGGGCTTCCCCTGCCGGTTGATGCGTTGGTGAACGCCCTTGGCGGTCTCCTTGATGAGATCGACGGTCAACGCGTCGAGCTTCGCATTCCTCTTCCGGACCTCCTGAACCTTCTTCTGGATTTCCGCCTCGGAAGTCTTCTTCGGGGCCGCTTTCTTTCTCGTTGTATTTTTGCGCGTCGCTTTCTTGCGAGCTGCCATGGCTAGAGCTTCCTGCTCTTTTCGAGCACATCGGTGAGGTTGTTCACGACCTTGTCACGCTCCTTGTCCGTGAAGCCCAGGATCTCCTGAAGCCCCACGGCCACCTGCGGGATGTATTTCACGATGTAGGCGCGCTTCTTCTCTTCGTCGGCTTCGCGCCGTTGCTTGCGGATATGCCGGGCGACCTGCCGACCGCATTCCTGCAACCCCAGTCGGATTTCCTTGAGGATCTCAGGGTAGTGCGCCACCGCTTCCTTGCTCTCGGAGGTGAACGGCACCCAGACGCTGGCGATATGCACCATCAGGAGCATCGGCCCTACCGGCATTGCGCCCCGGGGCTGCTGCATCTTGTAGGCCTTCCAATCCGTGGCCGTGATCGCCTTGGTGATCGCGCAGGCGCCCTGCTGGTACTGCAAAGGCACACGGTTCGCGAAGCGGAAGGCCGTCACCGAGTCGTCCCCGGAAAGCTTGCCGCCGTAGGCGAGCCCGACCTCGATCAGGAACGGATTGCCTCGGTAGACCGTCGGCTTGCGGGTGACGGACGCATAGAAATCCGCCTCCACCTCCTGCCGGAGTGCGCTCTCGAGCAGTTCTTCGCCGATGGGTGCGATGCAATCGGTCGGCGGCGACATGATCTTGGTCGCCTGGATGCTCTTGTGGACCCGCTCCGCTTCGTCGCGGGTCACCTCACTCGGACGGCGTTTCCCGGCCACCTTGGCTCGCGTGCAGATCTCGTCTGCGATCCGTCCGGAGACCCGGGAGAAATCGGCCTGCAGGCAACCGCGCAGGTTGCGGGATTTCGTGTCCCGGAACATCTGCATCAGCACGCCGAGTTCGACACCATACGGATGCGGTTTGATCTCATCCGTCTCCGGGGGCAGCTCCTCCGTGACACGATCGAAGAGGACGGCACCGTTCGTCTTGCTCGGGTTCGGCGGGAGGAACTCGAGCCGCGCATGGGGATTGGCGAGCGAGATCTGGCGGATGTACGCCTCGACCGAATGCTGGCCGCCTCGGTAGGCGCCTTCCAGCTCGATCTCGACCCGCGTGCCATGATTGGCCGCCCACTCGACCTCGATGTCCTTCTTCACGCGCGGTTCGTTTGTCTTGGTATCGATGACCAGCTCGAAGTGGTGTGCGGGTTTCCTGGCGCCCGTACGAGTCGTGATGACGATGGGCTTGCCAGTGGTCAGCAGGCCGTACATGCCGGCCGCGCTGATGCCGATGCCCTGTTGGCCGCGGCTCTGGCGAAGCCGATGGAACTTCGAGCCATACAGCAGGCGCCCGAAGATCTTCGGTACCTGGCTCTTTACGATGCCCGGCCCATTGTCTTCGATGGCGATGCGAAAGCGCGTCTCGTCCTTCTGGTGGATCTCGACACGAATGTCCGGAACGATGCCCGCTTCCTCGCAGGCATCCAGTGAGTTGTCGACGCCTTCTTTGACCGTGGTGAGCAGCGCCTTCGACGGGTTGTCGAAACCCAACAGGTGGCGGTTCTTGGCAAAGAACTCGGAGACCGAAATGTCTCGCTGCTTGCCGGCCATCTCCTGGGCCGTCGTGCGGCTGCGCGGTTTCGCGGCCTTCTTGCGACCCGCTTTCTTGACGGCCGGCTTCGCGGCCTTCTTGCGGCCCGCCTTCTTCACGGCCGGCTTCGCTGCCGTCGCCTTTTTCTTCGGCGCCTTCCGAGCGGTTCCCTTGGGCGTCTTCCCACCCTTGCCGCCGGTGAACGCGAAGCTCCCCTGCTTGCTCATGCATCACCCCCGAGAGGGATCATCGGGATCGGGCCCGATGGGGTCAACAACCCCGGAGGGCGGGCTCGTCTAGGCCAGCACCAGGCGCTGCCCGGCGAAGTTGCCCGTCAGGCGGACCCGGTCTTCCCGAAGCAGCTCGAGGACCACTTCGACGATCTCGCGGTCGTCGTCGGTCAGGTCGCCAAGGGTTTGGACCAGCTCGAGCAGGGTGGTTTCGACCGGTCGGCCGCCGGGCTCCTGGTCGAATCCCTGATCTGTGCTGAGTGTGGCTGTGCGGCCCATCTGGACGCCTCCGGTCTCGGGTCCTCGGCTCTTGCCCAGGAACCAGAGCAGGATGTGTGCCAGCTTTCGCCGGCTCCCGCGCCGTTCCGGGATTTCAGTAAAACTTGTTCATTCTCGGCCAGTTACGCCGCTCTCTGGGGGTTTCCCTGGGTCTCTTCGACGCGCAAGCAGGTGACGAAATTCGGTCGCTTGTGTACGGGAATTGACACTCTGCCGACCGGCCGTTCAGCTCCGGGGAGCTACAGCAGGAATTCGGCCAGGCGGGCGGTGACGAAGCTGCTGAGCGGGTCCTCCCCCGTGGCGGGCTCGAGGAACGTCACTCCCATTCCCGAGGGGCGAAGAGAGGCTCCAACGGCGTGGTTGGCGACGACGCATTTGAGCGAAACCGGCCCATCCGGCAGCGGGATCCGCAGCTTGATCTTCTGGCCGATCTCGAGAGGCGAGGGCGTCTCGAGAAAGGCGCCCCCCTTCGAGAGGGTCGAGCAGACGAGATCCTTGCGCCGGATCCCCCAGGAAGCGCGGCAGAGCAGGTCCGTCGGCGCCCGCGAGAACCGGCGCTTGGGCTGGTGCTCATGCTCGAAACGAGCCTCGTTGGCCATCCAGCGCAGGGCGCTGTCGTCGAAGGGTGTCCGCAGAACCCGGTCGACCCCGGCCTTGCGTAGCTCCGCCAGCCGTTTTTCATCCGCCAGCTCGCCCACGGCGACCAGGCTCGTGATCGACCCGTCCCGGTTGGCGGGCAGTCGGGGCAGCACCCTGCCGAGAATGGCCAGATCCAGCTCCTCCGGAAGCATCACGGCGCGTACGCCGCCGGCCTCGGCCTGGCGGCAGAACAGCACCGCCTCGTCCGGGTCCGCAGCATAGAAGACATCGATGCCCATGCGGAGCAGCCGCAGGGCGGCCCTTCCCAGGCCCGTGGAGGCGTCGTCCAGGATCAGCGTAAAGGGATGATCGTCCATCGGGTCCTCCCGCGTGGCTCGGCGATTCCCTGCATCGGGAAGGGGGGACGAAAGCTTGAGGTGGGGCTGTGGAAAGCGGGCGTGATGCGTCGCGCGGGCTCGATCAAGCGCCGGTCGTGCGCCTCGTTGCGGGGAGATCGAAGCGCCAGAAGACGAGCGCGCCGATGGCGAAGCCGACGGCCGGGATGCCCGCGAAGAGCTGGCGAAGGGCCAGCACTGTTGATTCGGCCTGGACGGCGTTTGGTTCGAAGCCTATGAGGCCGAGCGCCACCCCGACTCCGCCCGTCGAGAACGCGATTCCTGCTTTCAATGCGAAGTTCAGCGCGGCGGTGTACGTGCCTTCCTTCCGCTCTCCTGTGCGAACTGCATCCGCGTCGATGACATCCGCCAAGACGGCGCTGGACAATGCGCCTCCACAGCCCATGCCTGCGCCGGCGATGGCAAGGGCGACCGCCATCGCAACGATCTGGCCCTCGCCCACGAAGAAAGTTGCGCCGAATCCAGCTCCTCCCGCACCCATGGAGACGAGCCAGGTCGCGTGCTTGCCGAAGCGGCGCGCCGCCATCACCCACACAGGCAGGCTGATCACCCCGGCCACCACGTACACCCCAGGCAGGACACCCATCAGATCCGGCCGCCCAAGGGAGTACTCGATGACGAAGGGAGCGAGGCCTCCGAGCACCCCCACGCCCAGGTTCTCGATGAACCAGACGAGCAGCAGGATCCGTGCGTGCCGCGATCGCATGACGTCGCGCCATGCGGCGCGGAAGCCGGCGCCGCCCCGGCTGCTGTTTTTCGCGGGTTCGCGCAGGAGGAGCGGGGTCAGTGCGAGGAAGATCACCGCGGCGGCTCCGGTCGCGAGTGCGAGAAGTGCGGTGTCGTGAGCGGGCGCTGGAAGGCCGCGAGCGAACTGGATCGCGCCGAAGGCCAGCAGCAGCCCGATCGTCCAACTCGCCTGGCGAAGAGCGAACGCTCGAGTGCGTTGGTGTGGATCGTCACTCAACTCCGCCCCCCAGGAGCCGTGCGGCACCGAGTAGAGAGTGAAGCCGGTGTAGAAGACCAGCAGCGAGACGAAGCAAAACGCGGTGACAGCCGCTGGGGGCATTCCGGCCGGCGGGGTCCAGAGCGCTACGAAGCCCAGGAGCATCACCGGGAGCCCGGCAAACATCCATGGGCGTCGTCGGCCCAGGGGGCTCCTCGTCCGGTCACTCCACGTTCCGACGAGCGGGTCCGATATCGCATCCCAGAGTTTGGCAACCGTCATGGCGACGCCGATCACCGCCGGAGCGAGCAGGAGCACGTCCGTCGCGAACTTCAGAAAGTAGAATTGGAGGAAGAAGAGCAGGTATCCGAGCCCGAAGGCGGGCCCGCCGTACGCGGTGAGCCGCGCGATCGAAATCCGAGGCGGATGGAAACTTGACACCATAGGTGTCAGTCTGCATTGTTGACACCTAGGATGTCAAGTGTGACGGAAGCGCCCGTACCACTCGGCGAGCCGGGAATGCGGGCCAGGTTCGGCGCCAGCTCGCTGGAGGATCCCAATGGCAGGTCCGGCAGACTCTGAAAAGAAGGTGTCCCGTCGCGGCCCGTCACCCGCAGGAGACGCGCTGCATGCGCTCCTCTACGAAGTCGCCTTCACACATTTCCGGGTTCAGGCGGTCTTCGCCCAACGAGGCGCCGGTGCCCTGACGCCCGGGCAGGTCTCCATGCTCCGTTCGCTCGCCCTCGAGGGGCCCCAGACCGTACCCGCGATCGCGAGCGCAAGACCCGTGGCGCGCCAACCGGTCCAGCGGATGGCCGTCGATCTCTGTGAGCGAGGGTTGACGACCTTCGAGACCAACCCGAACCACCGGCGCTCCCGGCTTCTCACCCTCACGACCGAGGGACGCCGTATCTACGCTCGCATCGAGCGTGCTCAGCGCGCCTGGGCGAGTCGGTTGGTCGATGGCGAACTGGGCGAGAGGCGTCTCCGCGATGCCGCCCGATTGCTCCGCAAGATCAGCGAACGGGTGCGTGCTGACGGAGAGTAGGGGAGGCCAGCTTCAAGTCATTGTCCGGGGCCCGCCAGAGAAGCGCCAGCAATCGCCTGATCTCCTTCCTTCGCGTCTGATCTCCTGTCCCTTCGTGGAAGGACTCGGATGCCTAACGCTCCGCCCGGAATCCCACCGCCTCCGCCATGACCGCCGGCCCCACTTTTTCCTCGCCCGCCAGGTCGGCAATCGTTCGTGCGACGCGCATCAGGCGGTGCGCGGCTCGGGCCGAGAGCGCCATGCGATCGACCGCCCTGGAGAGGATGCGGCTCGCTTCGGGTGTGGCCGCGACGAGTTCGTCGAGTGAAGACATCGGAATGGCGGCGTTGTGATGGGCGTGTTGGCCGAGGCCGGCTCGTTCGAGGCGGTGCGTCTGTGTCTCCCGAGCTGCGATGACCTGGGCGCGAAGCGCCATTGTGCCTGGACCCGTTGGCGGAAGAGCCAGATCATCGAAGGGGACCGGCTGCACCGACAGGTGGAGGTCGATGCGGTCGAGCAGCGGGCCGGATACCCGTGCCTCGTAGCGGGCGAGTGATCCCTCGTCGCAGCGGCAATCCCGCACTCCGGAGCCGTACCATCCACATCGACAAGGATTGGCGGCGGCGATGAGCTGAAAGCAGGCGTCGAGGGTGATTCGTCCAACCGCTCGTGCGTGCACGACCTGCCCCTCCTCCAGGATCTGCCGCAGGCTCTCGAGGGCGCTGCGATCGAACTCGGGGAGCTCGTCGAGGAAGAGCACGCCGCGGTGAGCGAGCGTGACTTCACCTGGGCTGAGGCTTGGCCCGCCACCCAACAATCCGGCACGCGTTGCGGAATGGTGTGGTGCGCGGAAGGGCCGTTGATGAAGAGGCTGGGTATCACTGGAGAGGCCGGCTGCGTCGCGGATGCGCGCCACCTCGAAGCATTCTTCTCCGGTGAGCGGCGGCAAGAGGCCAGGCAGGCAGCGCGCGAGTAGCGTCTTGCCTGCGCCGGGGGCACCGCGCAGAAGCAAGCCATGGCCACCGGCTGCAGCGATCAACAGGGCGCGCTTGGCTTCCCACTGGCCGCGTACCAGGCCCAGGTCGGATGCCGCGGGTGGGCCCGGCGTGAGGAGCTTCGGAGGCCTGGCCAGTTCGAGCGCAGCGCCGGTGGCGAGCTTCTCGATCACTTCACCGAGATGGCGGGCCAGTTCCGGCGGTTCTGCCAGCAAGCCGGCTTCGCTGGCATGACTGGCCGGCAGGATGACGCGCGTGCAACCGGCAGCCCGAAGGCAGGCCGCTTGGGAAAGCGCACCGCGCACCGGCCTCAGTCGACCATCCAGCGCGAGCTCGCCGATCAAGCCAACGCCTTCCAGGGCCGTGGGGGGAAGCGTTCCACCCGCGGCCAGGATGCCGACGGCGACGGCCAGGTCGAGACCGGCCCCCTGCTTGCGCAATGCTGCCGGTGCAAGGTTGATGGTGATTCGGCGATCCGGGAACGGAAGGCCGATCGCCTGCACGGCCGCACGTACCCGGGCGGCGCTCTCCCGCATTGCCGCCTCGGGCAGTCCCACGATATCGATGCGCGGCAGCTGGGAGCTGATGCGCGCCTCGACCTCGACCGGGATCCCTTCGATGCCGAGCAGGGTCGCACCGAGCACCCTCGCATGGCCTGCCATGGAAGTCTCCGCGGGACCGCGGGGGTGAGCTCGACCGAATCCAAGCAGCGGCAGAAGGCAGGGCCCCCGAAGGAACCCTGCCCTCCCACCTTTGAGAAGCCCCGCCAGGGTTGGGGCATCCGTATAGGAAGTGGTGAGAAGGCACCAGAAGTGTCAACGCCCCATCAGCTTTCTTTCCGTTCACGAGAGAATTCCCCAAGGGGGCCAATTTTTCCCTGCGGGGGGCGAATGTCCGCGGTGCGGTGCACATCCTATGTTGGAGCACTCGGAGGACCCCATGTCACGCCCCGACAGCCCTGTCTCTTTCTGGCTTGCCCTGCTGCTGGCTTTGAGCCTGCCTGTTCTGGCTTGCCAGACCACGACCGGAACGGCCCTGGACAAGAAATCCACCCAGGGCGCGATCGCCGGTGCCGTCCTGGGCGCCGCCGCCGGGGCCGCTATCGATGGCCACAAGCGCGGCCGTGGCGCCGTGATCGGCGCTGCTGTCGGCGGGCTGGCCGGCGGTTTGATCGGGCACACCCTCGATCGCCAGGCCCAGGAGATCGACGTGATTCCGGATGCCCAGGTGGAGCGTCGTGACGACCGGTTGTTCGTGGCGTTCCCCAACGACGTGATGTTCGATACGGGCTCGCACGCTCTGTATCCGGGCGCTTACAGCCGCCTCGATCAGTTGGTTGATTCCCTGCTCCGCTACCCGGATACGGAAGTGGTCGTGAAAGGCCACACGGATTCGACCGGAAACCGGGATTCGAACCTCAGTCTCAGCGAGGATCGGGCCGACGCGGTGCGCCGCTATTTGATCGCCCGCGGAATTTCGCCTTCGCGTGTGACGGCGATCGGCTTCGGAGACGCCATGCCGTTGGCCACGAATCAGACCCAGGCCGGCCGCCTGCGGAACCGCCGGGTGGAGATCGAGATCCGGCCGACCCGGGAGTTGCGAGAGCGCGACCGGCAGCAGCGCGAGGCGCAAGAGAGCTACACCCCGGCTGGCGATGACCGTTACGATCCCTATGAATCTTCCGCGCCTACGGATGCCGGTTCAAATGGCGATCCGTACGAGCCTGGAGATGCCGACCGGTACGACGATCCCTACGAGGTGAGATGACCCGCCACGCCCGGACCCTGCCCGCACTCGTCGTCTGGTTCCTCCTTTTCGGGGCCGCGGCCGCCCCCGGCCTTGCAGAGAACGTGGTGCGAGTGGTCATCGAATCCCCCGCGCCGGGCGTGACGGTCGAGGGACACGTCCACCAGGCGCAGCTCAGCGGGCGGGCAGCAGCCGCGGGCGAGCGCCCCGAGCATTTCGACGTGATCGTGGCGATCGATGTTTCCTACTCGACCACGACGGCCAGCGGGCTCGATGTGGATCGGGACGGGATCGTCGGCGTGAATCCGCATAACGAGTTGCTGCCTCCGGGCGCCTACGACAAGAGCGTGCGAAGCACGGATCCCGGAGACACGATCCTTGCCGCGCAGGTTCAAGCGGCGAACGCGCTGCTGGAGAGCCTGGATCCGGATCGCGTGCGAGTCGGGGTGATCAGCTTTTCCGGGGAAGTCGATCCGATCACGGCTCGTCGCAAACGGCTCGATCAGGAGGACGCACGGCTGGAGGTTCCACTCACGGCGGATTTCCAGGCGGTCGGGCGCGCTCTCGGTGCTGTGCTCGCCCGTGGTGCCCGCGGCGCGACCAACTACGCGGCCGGTATCCGGATCGCGATCCGAGAGCTTGCAGGATTGTCCGGTGCAAAGAGCCAGCCGCGCGAGGGCGTTCGGCGCGTCATCCTGTTTCTCTCCGACGGTTCGCCCACCTTGCCGGTTGGCCGGGGTGACGTGGTCGATGATGGCGACAAGGAAGCCGCCATCCGAGCCGCCGAACTGGCCCACCGGGCCGGGATCTCGATCAATGCCTACGCACTCGGGCCGGCGGCGCTTCGTTATCCGAAAGTGATGACGGAGATCTCTCGCGTCTCCCTGGGCACCTATACGCCCGTCCAGCGTCCTGGTCAGATCGTGACGCTCCTCCAGGGCATCACCTTTGCGAACGTCGAAGACATCGTCTTCACCAACCTGACGACGGGTGATTTTTCTTCGGACGTACGTCTTTCCCCGGACGGCGGATTCACCGGTTTCGTTCCCGTCGCGGAGGGAATGAACAGGGTGCGCGTCACGGCTCTGGCAACCGACGGCTCGAGGGGCTCCGTGGAGTTCGACCTGATGTTCGCGCGTGCGACGTTACCCGACCGCGACGCGATGGCAGAGCTCGATCGCATCCGAAAACAGAACAAGCAGCTCGAGATCCGGCGCATGGACATGGAGATCGAAGCGTTCCGGGATGAGCAGCGCAAGCAGCTGAAGATCGACGTGGAGCGACGGAAAGAGGAGTAGGGCGTGTGCCCTGGCTCGGGCGCGTCGTCGCTCAGTCGACCTCGACGCGGAGCAGGAACACCCGCTCCTCGCTTCGCTGGTTCGTCGAGAGCACCCGACTGCCGCGTTGGCCCGCATCCTGGCGTTGGCCGATCCCGCCTACCGCCATCGTCTTGCCCGGCTGAAGCTCGACGGTCATCATGCCGCCGGCGAAGGCCACGTTGCCTGCCGGGTCCACCCGGGCATCGATGGGTACGAGTTCGACCCGGACGTTCCCGTTCCCCAGGATTCGCGGAGTGGCCTCGAACCCCTGCTCGCCCGTGACGAAATCGGTAGCCGCCCGGCCGTAGCGATCCCGCACCGTCACGGGCACCGTGTGCCCGGCGCCGATGCGACCGGTTTCGCCGTCGAGAATGCGCAAGCTGCTCTCGAGTCGACGCTCTCGCTCGGTGCGCAGGATCTCGGCGGAGACTTCAACCCGATTCTCCGGAAAGAGGACATTGCCGACCCGCACCGAGCCTCCGCCTACCGTCCAATCGACCCGGACTCCCGCGGCAGCAAGTTCCGCCTGGTCTCGCGCGCTCCAGTAGAGCGTGACGCTTCGCTGCCGCCGGTCCTGAGCCTGCACGAGGCTCTTGGCGCGATCGACGGCCTCGCGGCTCCCCACCAGAACGAGGCTGTTCGTGCTGCGGTCATGGGTCGCCGTGCCGTCTTCACCCATCACCGTCTGGGCGAGCGGCACGAGTTCTTCGGCCAGCCGATGCGCGGGGCGAATGACTTCCACGACGCGCTCCGCATGAGCCTCCGTCGCAAGCCCGAGCGCGACCACGATCAGGAGCAGCCAACGCGTCAGAATGGCTCGTTCGTACTTCATGATTGGATCTCCGGCTCCTGGACGATCTCGCCCCTGGCTTTGGCGGCGAAGGCTTCTTCCGGGGAATACACCAGGTGGTGTCTTGCGTGCAGGCCGAAGTAGAGCAAGCCCAAGGCGTACCAGATCGCCGCGCCCACGACGACCTTCTGATAAACCTCGTCGACCACGAACAACGCGACGAGTGTGATGGCGGCAACCGCCCCGGCAAACAACGCACCGGGAATGCCAAAAGGGCTGCGATAGGGGCGCTCGATGTTCGGCAGGCGAATGCGGAGCAGCACGTAGGATGCCATTTGAAGCACGTACGAGATGACGGCGCCAAAGACTGCCATGTTCAGGAGTACGGCACCGACCGGGTGCTCCGGACCGAGCAGATGGATCGCGAGAGCGACACCGTAGCCGAGCAGGGCCCCCGCGATGAGCGCGCGATGGGGCGTCTCCCGCGTTGCATGGGTGACCGAGAGCCAGCGCGGAAAATAGCCGGCCCGGGAGAGTGAGAACACCTGTCGTCCATACGCAAAGATGATGGTGTGGAAGCTCGCGACCAGGCCGGCCACCGCGACCAGCGCCAGCAGACGGGTCCCCAGCCCGGCACCGAAGACCGTGCGGAAGCTGTCGAAAAGCGGCTCCTCCGAGCTGCCAAGTGCTGCCGCACCGGGAGCGATGCCCACCGAAAGGATGAGCGTCGCAAACGCGCAGACGACGAGGGTGAGCAGGCCGAGCAGGATGCTTCGGGGCATGTCCCTCTTGGGGTCGTGGCTCTCCTCTGCCGCAAGGGGTAGTTCCTCGATCGCGAGGTAGAACCAGATGGCAAAGGGCAGGCTCGCGAGCACGCCTTTCCAGCCGAAGGGCAGGAAGGCGCTTCCGCCCGCCGCCGGCTCCACGTCGAAGGCGAAGCGCGCGAGGTCGAGGTGGGGGAGGGCTGCGACGTAGAAGACGACGAGGATGCCAAGGGCCAGCAACGTGATGGCGATGGTGAAACGGAAGCTCGTCTCCACGCCGGCAACGTTCAGCCCGACGAATACGGCGTAGGCCCCCGCCCACCAGAGTGGCTCCCAGGCTTCTGCGGTTCCAAAGATGGCGCCCAGATAGCTTCCGATCGCGACCACGATGACCGCGGGCGTCAGCACGTACTCCATGTTCTCGGCCATGCCTGTGATGAAGGCGCCCCAGGGCCCCATGGCCGATCGGGCGAAAGAATAGGCACCCCCCGTATGGGGTAGGCTAGGCGACATCTCGGCGATGCTGAAGCAGAGCCCGACGTACATGGCCGTGATGATGATCGTCGCGATGAGAAGGCCGCCGAAGCCGCCTGCAGCGAGACCGAAATTCCAGCCGAAGAAGTCACCGGAGATGACGGCTCCGACGCCGAGTGCCCAGAGCGAGCCCACACCGGCATGCCGGCGAAGGCCGCGCTCGGAGAAGTAGTCCGAACCGACAGCTTGGTATTCGACGTTGCCCGGCGGGCCTTTCGCCATTCTTCCACCCCCGCCGGAGCCTAGCCGTCGGTATGCTCCGTCCCATCCGACGTGGAGGGAAGAGTGAGAGCCGGTACGAGTAGCATTCCGCTTCCGCTCGAGATCGGGACGGAGATGATGGGCTACGGCGCACGGCAGGAGCCGGCACGAGAGTTCCACGATCCGTTGCACGCGCGCGGCCTGTTCTTGTCGGCTGAGGCCAGCGTGCTGCTGGTCTCGCTCGAGGTCTGCCTGATCGCGCCGAGCCAGGCCCAGCAAGTGGCGACACAGATCGCCGAGCAGACGGGCCTGCCTTCCGAGAATGTGGTCGTTACCTGTATCCACACCCATTCCGGTCCGGATACGGGTTTGGCTGCGCTCCTCGGTGGAGCGGAGGCACCGCCTCACGTGGAGGGAATCCTTGCCGCCGCTGTTCGTGCGGGTGTCGAGGCCGTGCAGGACGCACGACCGGCGCGGCTGGGTGTCGGCTTCGGTCGTGTGCGCATCGGGCGCAACCGGCGCATGCAGGACGGGCCCGTGGATGATCAGTTGCGAGTGCTGCGCGTGGACGATCTCGCGAGCGGGGAACCCATGGCCGTCGCGTATCTGTACGGTTGTCACCCGACCGTGCTCGGCCACGACAACCTGGCCTGGTCCGCAGATTGGCCCTGGGCGGCGGGCGCCCGGATCGTGGACGCGTTCCCCGGTGCGAATCCGATCTTCCTGCTGACGGCCCATGCGGATGTCGACCCCCGGACCCGCGGTCTCCAGGATCTGGCGATTCCCGGGCAGAGCGTTGGCGAGGGGTTCGATGCCGTTCTCGAGCTGGGGAACGAAGTGGGCGACGAAGTCGTGAGGGTGGCTCGCGAGACCCGGGCCGATCGCAAAGGGATGATCGGCGTGGCTTCGGACCGGGTTCGTCTCGTCGCGCACACGCCGAGCGCCGAGCTCCGCGCGGATGCCCTGGCCGCACTCGATCTGCCGGAAGACGCAAAGGCTGGAATCGGGGACCTGTTTCGCATGGAGGCGGAGCGCACGGCGCAGTACCCGCAGCATGAGCGTCGCGAGCGGATTGCTCGTGTGCGTCGCTATCTACGCGATCGGACGGCCCGGCGATTCGCGTTCGGTGAGACACCGGAGGTCTTGCTCCACGTCCTGCAGATCGGCCCCCTGCGTTTGCTGGCAGTTCCCCTCGAACCCACCGTGGATGTCGGTCTGGCGTGGGAGGCTCGGGTTGCCGACCGTCCCGCAGCTGTGCTTTCGATCGCCGGCGGTTGGATGCGCTATCTCCCCCATCCCTTGAATTTCGACGAGCCCGGGGCCGACGCCGCCTACGAAATCCTGCAATCCACCTTCGAGCCCGGCGCCGCAGAGCAGCTGCTGGCGCTCGGAGCGAGTCTCGATCCGGAGCTTCCTGCATGACCACGCCTAGCGTGAAATCCGTTCTTGCCGAGGGTCGCGTTGGCGATCCGGTCACCGTGCAGGGCTGGCTGCGCACGGCCCGGCATTCGAAGGGCCTCTCCTTCCTGGATCTCACGGATGGCTCGTGCCTGGCAGGGCTCCAGGTCGTGGCGCCGCCGGAGCTCGAGAACTACGAGAGCGAGGTTCGACTGCTCGGCACGGGCTGGGCCGTGCGTGTGCAGGGGGAGCTGGTCGAATCGCCGGGCAAGGGCCAGCATGTCGAGCTACGCGCAGCGCAGCTCGAAGTGGTTGGCGAGGCGGCGGATGACTACCCGTTGCAGAAGAAGCGGCATTCGTTCGAGTATCTGCGGACGATTGCGCACCTGCGCCCTCGCACCAACTCGTTGGGTGCGGTCTTCCGAGTTCGCAACGTCGCGGCGCGCGCCATCCACCAGTTCTTCCAGGAACGCGGATTCGTCTGGCTGCATACGCCCATCCTGACTGGCGCCGATGCCGAAGGTGCCGGCGAGATGTTCGAGGTCGAAGGTGGGGAGGCGTTCTTCGGCCGGCCCACCAGGCTCACGGTTTCCGGCCAGCTGGAGGCTGAAATCGGGGCGCTCGCCCTCAGCAACGTCTACACCTTCGGGCCGACGTTTCGCGCTGAGAACTCGAACACCAGCCGCCACCTGGCCGAGTTCTGGATGGTCGAGCCCGAGATGGCTTTCTGCGATCTGCGCGGCAACGCGGAGCTGGCGGAAAGCTTCCTGCGCACCGTGATGAAAGCCATTCTCGACGATTGCGCCGAGGACATGGCGTTCTTCGACGAGCGCATCGAGAAGGGCGTTGCAGCGGCACTCGAGCACGTGGTGGAGACGCCCTTCGAGCAGATGACGTACACCGAGGCCGTCAAGCGCCTCGAGGCCAGCGGCCAGAAGTTCGAGCATCCCGTGCACTGGGGCGCAGACCTGCAGAGCGAGCATGAGCGATGGCTCACCGAGCAACTGGTGGGGAAGCCGCTCGTCGTCACGGACTATCCGGCCGGGATCAAGGCCTTCTACATGTATGCCAATGACGACGGCAAGACGGTGCGTGCGCTGGACGTGTTGGTGCCGCGAATCGGCGAGATCATCGGCGGCTCCCAGCGCGAGCACCGTCATGATGTGTTGAAGGAGCGCATGCTGGCGCAAGGCCTCGACCTCGACGAATACGGCTGGTACCTGGATCTGCGCCGGTTCGGCTCCGTGCCTCATGCGGGCTTTGGCCTGGGCTTCGAACGCATGGTGCAGTTCGCAACCGGAATGGCCAACATTCGCGACGTCATCCCGTTCCCCCGCGTCCCCGGCTACGCAGAGTTCTGAGAGGTCGCTCACGCGTTCTTTGCGCGGCCTCGATCACGGAGTAAGCTCGACCCCGAACTCCTCATCGAGGATCCGAATGGAAGCCAAGCGTCGTAACTGATCGTCTGGTCTGGCGCCCCGGTTCTGGCTGGGCCGCGCCCGCTGCGCGCAGGGTTGGCCTGCGCCGGTGGTTTCCATTCCCTCTCGCTCGAGCGGCTGCCCATGCGCCGCGACCGAGGAGTTCTCATGCCTCAGGACATTCGTGATTTCGCAGACCTTCCCGCTCCGGGACTCGCCCGCCCGGACGATCTGATCGAGGATCTCGGCGACGGATTGTTGTTGCGCCGCGCCCGGGAAGAAGACATCGAAGCGATTGCGGCCTTTCAGGCCGTCGTCCAGGCGGATCCGCCGGATTTCGAGCGTTACGAACACATCGCCCAATGGGTGCGGCAGCTGATGGATGGCAGCCATCCGAGTGCGCGGGCCCGGGATTTCCTGCTCGTCCACGATACCCAGCGCGAGCTCGTCGCGTCTTCTCTCTGCCTGTTGCGGCATCAGTTTGCCTACGACGGAGTCGAGGTTGCGGCCGGTATGCCCGAACTGGTCGGTACCCATCCGGACCATCGTCATCGGAAGTTGGTGGCACGTCAGTTCGCCGAGGTGCATCGCTGGAGCGATGAAGGTGGCGACTGGATGCAGGTGATCGACGGCATCCCCTGGTACTACCGACAGTTCGGGTATGAGATGGCGGCTCAGCGGTTCGGTGGAAGAATCGTTCCGCACGCGGATCTTCCGAAGAAACCGGTCGCGGGGCTCCGTGTGCGCGCGGCAAGACCAGGCGACGAGAAATTCATCGCCGAGGCGTTCGATCACGGAATGCAGCGCTATCGGCTCACCTGCCAACGCGATCAGGCGTTCTGGGGGTTCGAACTCGACGGGCGTCGTGCGTTCACCACTCAGACCCGGTTCTTCAGGATCGTCGAGACGGAGAGCGGGGAGCCCCGGGCGGTGTTCAATCATGTTCCGATCCTGATCGAGAACGGCCATACCTGGACGCCGTTCCTCGAAGTGGCCGCCGGAACAAGTTGGAAGCCGCCGCTGATGGCTGCGCTTCACGATCTTCGTGAGATCGGAACTGAGCTGGCGGTGGCCGGGGAGTGTGAGCACGCAGGTGCGGGGTTGGTGCTCGGAACCGACCACCCGGCATTCGATGTACTGGGACACGTCGGCAAACAGCGACGACCCTATGCCTGGTACATCCGAGTCGCCGATCTGCCAGGCTTCCTGCTTCATGTGGCTCCCGCGCTCGAGGCGCGCCTGGCCCATTCGATCTTTGAAGGCCACGATGGAACGCTCTCCCTGAGCTTCTACCGAACGGGTGTGCGCCTGCGTTTCGAGAAGGGCCGCCTGATGGCCGCGACACCTTGGCGGCCGAGTACGGAAGAGGTGGGTGACGCGGCCTTTCCGGACCTCAGCTTCCTCCACCTGCTCTTCGGTCATCGTTCCCTCGGAGAACTCGAGAACGCCTTCCCTGACGTTCAGGTCAAGGAAGCTGCGCTCGTCGAAGCACTCTTTCCGAAACAGGCGTCCTTCCTGATGGCAACCAGCTGAGCGAAGAGGGAGCAATGGCTGGTCGAGCCGCGGGGTCAATCGGGCTCGGGGCTCACCACGACGCCTCGCTCGATGAGAGCGAAGACCGCTTCCGTCCGATTGGCGACCTGCAGGATCCCCAGCAAAGTCTCGACGTGGGTTTTCACCGTCCCGGGCCGCACGCCGAGTACATCGGCGATCTCCTTGTTCGTGAGCCCTCGCGCGAGAAGTTCCGCAACCTCCTAGTAGGTGTAGTATCGAGAACGTCGGCGGGGATTCACGAGACATAGGTTGGGATGGTTGTATGGCAATCGGGCAGAGTTTGAAAAGAAGCGCGCACGTAGCTGTTCTCACGGGGCTGCTTCTGCCAGCGCTCTTGTGGGGTGTCGTGGGCTGTCCCTCGACCGAGGAGCAGATCTCCGAGGCCCGCGACGCGGTTCCGGCGGCGCTCGAGCGTGGCGACCGTGACGCGGCGCGCGCCGCGGTGGCGGCTCTCGGGGACGCGATCCCAGAGAATCCCGATGAACTGATCGAGCTAGCGAAAGTCCTTGTGCACGCGGGCGAGTCGCCGCGCGCGCTCTGGGTGCTCGAAGCGGGCGTGGAAAACTTTCCGACTCGCACGGACATTCGCTTCCTGCTCGCATCCGTTGCGTTGGGCCTGTCGAACCCGGCGATGGCGCGCACCGTCGCGTCGCAGGTGCCCGAGGATTCGCCGGAGCACGCCGACGCCGTGTTCCTGTTGGCCCAGGCCGAACTCGGCCTGGGAAATTTGGAATCAGCCCTCACCATGTTGAAGCAGGCCGAAGCGCGCTACCCGGACAAGCCCGAAAGTCGGCTGGTTCGGATCGCCACGCTCAGCTCCGAGAATCGAAGCGAGGAAGCGGCGCTGGCGGTCGAGGACGCCATTGCGGCAGTGAAGGGGAACCCCGATCAACTGCGACTCGAGCGTACCTTTCGCAAGATCCTGGTTCAGATCCAGATCCAGCAAGAACAATTCGAGCCCGCGCTGGCGACACTGCGGCCGATGGTCGAAGCAGACCCAACGGACAGCTCTTCGTGGCAACTCCTCACCCAGGCTCTCGCCGCCGATGGTCAGGCCGCCGAAGCGGTGGCCCTGATCGAAACCAATCTGGCGGGCGAGGCACCCTTGGCAGAGCTGTACGGTCTCCTTGGGCCGCTCTACGCCGCGACGGGCCAGGCCGAGAAGGCAGAGCAAGCCCTGCGCAGCTACGCAGCGCGCTCGGAATCGCCCGCTGCGGTCGAACCCCTGGTCCGCTACCTGAGCATCCAGGGGGATGCGGAGGGCGTCGAGCAGGCGATCCGCGAAGCAATCGAGCGCTTTCCGGACCAGGGGCAGCTTCACGTGATGCACGTGGAGGCGTTTCTGATGCTGGGCGATCGCGCTGCGGCAAAGCAGGCGACGGAGATCCACCGAGATCTTCCGAACGCGCTCGATGCAAATCGAGAGTATCTGCGCGCGCGAATAGAACTGGACGCTGGCAACGCCGAGGCGGCCGCCAAACGTCTGCGCTCTCTGGCACCGAAGCTCGATCTCGCGCCTACGCAGTACTGGCTCGGTCGTGCACTCGAAACCCTGGGCGATTTCGACGGCGCGCGTCGACGATTCGATCTGGCCAGACAGCGCGATCCGGCGTGGCCCTCGCCGGTGTTTTCGCTGCTTGGTCTGGCGGAGGCGCGCGGTGATTGGCAGCAGGTCGTGGGACTCGCACGGCTGCTGGTTTCGAACCTGCCCCAAAGTCGGGAGGGCTGGTTGTTGATGAGCCGCGGGCTGGTCGAGATCGGGAACGGCGAGGCTGCGCTCGAAGCCACGGACGCGGCCAAACAGGCCCTGCCAGACGAGCCCATGATTCGTGTGTATCACGCACACGGACTGCGCCTGCTCGGACGCAGGGAAGAGGCGCTCGAGGAGATCGAGGCCACGCTGAAGGAATTCAGCGGTGAGCCCGCGGTGGTGGCCGAGGCTGCCATCGTGCTGGGCATGTTGGATCGGGTCAGCGGGGGCATCGATCTGCTGAAGCGCGGGCTGGCAGAACATCCGGATGACGCTGGCCTGCACGCTGCTGCGGCGGCCCTGCTCTATGACATGGGAGAGGTGGCGGAGGGCGACCGCTCCACCGACCGCGCGCTCGAGCTGCGACCCGAGGACCCAACGCCGTGGGTCATCCGCTGCGCCTTCCGCGCGGCGAACGGCCTGCATGCGGGCGCCATTGCCGATTGCACGAAGTACGAATCCCGGCGTCCGGCCGACCCGCAGGGACCCTACCTGCGAGCCTCTGCGCATTGGGGTGCCGGCGATCTCGCGGCGGCGATCGAAGCCTACCGCCGTGCGGCCCAGCTCGACCCCGAGGACCACCGACCGCTCAACAACCTCGCTTGGCTGCTGGCACAGCAAGGTGATCTGGAAGCCGCACTCGAGGCTGGGCAAGAGGCGTACCGCCTCGCTCCGGAGAATCCGAATGTCGCGGACACCCTGGCCGATCTCTATCTGCGCAAAGGGCTGGTGGCTCGCGCCATCGCATTGCTCGAGCCGGCCCATCGGCAGGCCCCCGAGATGCCAGACGCCACCCTGCACCTCGCGCAGGCCTACGTGCGCGCGAGCCGGGTGCAGGAGGCGCGGCCACTCCTCGAGTCGCTCGACGGAGCCTTGCCGCCGAACCATCCATTGCGCCCGGCGCTGAAGACTGCACTCGATGGCTTGCGCTAACCCCTTGCGGGGCAAAACAAGTCGACGGGTTGCAGCCGGCGCCGCACTGGCCGGGCTCGCGCTCCTGGCCTGCGAAGCGGTGGTTCCAGCCGCTGATATTCCCGAGCGGATCGAGACAATTCCCCAGCTCGACGTCGTATTGATCGTGATCGATACGCTGCGCGCGGATTGGACGACGCCCTACGGTTTTGAAAAGGACACCACACCCGAGCTGGCAAGCTGGGCCCAGCGCGGCGTCTTGTTCGAGCAGGCCCGCGCCCAGTCGTCGTGGACGAAGATCTCCATGGCATCGATGCTCACCTCGCTCTGGCCTCGCAGCCACGGAATCCGCGAGGCCCAGGACGGCCTCGCGGAAGGCGCCCAGACCCTGGCCGAGGTGCTGCAGCAGGCTGGCTACCAGACCTTCGCGGTGCAGACCAATGGCTGGCTCCATCAGAGCTTCGGCTTCCATCAGGGCTTCGATCGCTATCTGTTTCCGGCGGGTGCGAGCGGGAAGATCGCGCCCCACGAGAAACCCTCGCTCTGGACACACGCGGACCGGGTCGTCGAAGAAGCCGAGCATCTCATCCAGACACGCGATCCGGATCGCCCGATGTTCCTTTATGTTCATTTGATGGACGTGCACGAGTTCGCTGCACCGCCCGAGTTTCAAGTCTACGGCAACGACACCGCGGCGATGTATCAAGCGGCCGTACGCTGGTCCGACGATGCGCTGCGCCGGATCCGCGAGGCTTTGGACGCGGCCGGGACACTGGATCGCAGCGTCGTCGTCCTGGCCTCGGACCACGGCGAGACGTTCGGTGAGCACGGAATCCACGGACACGCGCGCAACGTGCTGACGCCGTCGATCCACGTCCCACTCGTTTTCCGGCTGCCATTTGCTGTGGCGCCGCTGCGGATCAAGAGTCAGGTCCGCAATCTCGACCTCGCGCCGACGCTGCTCGAGCTGGCGGGGGTTCCGTCCCCGTCGCGATTCGAGGGCACCTCGCTGCTCCCTCTCATCACTTCATCGTCCCAAGGCGAAGATCGGCCCAGCTATGCAGCTCTGGGTTTCACCCTGTTTCGCGATGCGTCAGTCCAGGACGCCTTGACGACAGGCGATTGGACTTACGCGCGCAACGCGCCCGCCAAGGAAAACGAGCCGGACGACTACACTTCCCGAGCGGTTGCTCCGGGCGGTGAATTTCTCTTCGATCGCAGCGTGGATCCGGGTGAGAAAGTGAATCTAATCGAGCTGGAAGGGGCCCGTGCCGCAGCGATGCGAGGGGAACTCGAAAAACATCTGGCCGAGGCCGAGCTGAACGACGTAAAGGACGAAGGCGTCCGGATCGATCCAGCTATCGCGGGTCGATTGCGTGCGATGGGCTACCTGCGCTGAGCGCGAATCCGATGCCGAGCTGGAATCCGAGCGACCCAGATCTGAAACGCTGCTTGAATCGGGACCGCAACAGCCCCTGACGCGGCGTTCCGAGTCCGAGGCGGCCCCAGCGCGGGTCCTTTCCGCGCTGGTCGGTGGAAGACTTCTTCCGCTCCCGAGGAAGCGCCGTTCCGCGCTTTACCTCAGGACCTGAGGGAGACGGGTGCTAAGTCCCTGAAATCACGAATGTTTGCTACTCCGCACCCAAGCGGCGCCCTTCTTGCATATTTCTTGTGTCGAGTCGGTTTCTGGAATCGACAGCTCACTTGGGGAGGGAGTTTTTGTCGTGTTGAAATTAGGAATGTTGAAGCTCGCCGCGGTGTGCGTTCTAGTGCTTGGAATTGCCGGTAGCGCCGCAGCAGGACCGATCATCGTGACCTACGCAATCGTTCCTGGCACGGGAACTGCCACCTGGCAAGGAACGCAATTCGCGGCTCCTTTTGGGGTACCCGCCAGTGGTAATCTTGGTGGTACGATGGTCGTCGTCTACGACAACGGAACCGCCGCCATCAGCGGGTCACTTGGAGCTGGGGCCGGGGTGCTTAGCCTCCTCAAACTCTCAATGAATCCCGGCACCCTGCTCGCGAGTGCGGTTCCTGGGATGGGTGTGGGCGCGGGGCTGGCTGGTACCGGCGTGTTTGCTGGCGCAACGTTCCAACCGGCCAGCACGTTCGCGCCGCTTTCGATCGTTGGCAACGTAAGCGGTCTCACCCTCTTCGGCGCGCCAGGGACCGTAGTGATCAGCGGAGCTGGGACCCAGTCTTTCCCCGCGTTCTCGGCGCTCGGAATCGGGGCCAACTGGACAGTCACGGGCCTCGTTGGTGTAGAAATCAGCCGGGTTGACCTCAACCTCTATCCCAACCCCATTCCCGAGCCGCAGTTGGCTCTGCTGCTACTCGGCGGCATGGTTGGCATGGCGGGTTACGCCGCGCGACAGCGACGCAACGACTGAACAAACCGGCGCACCGCGCAAGCGGCATGGTTGAGACCGCCCAAGGTACCCTCGGGGGTACCTTGGGCGGTCTGCGTTCTGCGTCTGCAGCGGCGGATTGCCGCTCGGCCCCATCCCCCCATCGTCGAATCGCCTCAGCCACTTATGAGCCGTCTGCTTGCTTACACCCGCAGCTTCGGCGGCCCGCTTCACGGGCCAACCCTTTTCTCGAACTCGGCGGATCAGGAGCCGGCGGGACGCCGGCGTCAGCTTCGCGTTAGCATGAAGTCGCGCTCGGGGATCTCCTCTGAGGGTCGATGGTTGGTCTTTCAACCCCATCTTTCCTCAGAGGTCCCGGGTCAACAACCTTGTGAGGTCCCACACCTAGGGTGCCTCACGACCGGAAGCCGCAGAGGATCTTGACAGCCGACGCCCAGGCCCGGGTAATCGACGCGATCGTCCCCGAGCGCCGCGGGATCTTCCTCGCGATGGCGCACACGCTCCGGCCCGGTGAAGCTCGAGCGGCTGACCTGTTCCACTGGCAGGAACCCGACATTCTCGTCCAGGCTGCCGCCTCTCGTCCGCGTAGTAGCGCTCGAGCGCGCGGATCGAGGCGTCGATCCAGGCCCGCTTTCTCCCCCGAAGTCCGATAACTCCCACCTATGTCAACAGCCGGGGAGGGGACGAGGCGTTCTCGGGACGATTTCAAGCTTCCTCGACCTAGCATGACGTGGTCCTACCCTCGTCCGCGTCGCAGGGTCGCTGCGAAAGCGTTCACCGGACACACCTCTGCTGCGGCGGGGTCAGGATGTATCCGGTGTGAAGTGGGGTGCCGAGTGGCGACGAAGCGTGGTCAGGCGCCAATATCCCACGCGGGTGGGACGCTCTGGTCGAATTCGAAGTCCGACCATGTGGCGTCCTTCCGGTCGATCGCATCATCGCGTTGCGCCGAGCGCTCTGCGAAGATGCTCGGCCGGTTGGGTGCGACGGGTGGTGCACGCGTTGGCAGGGCCAGGCAGGCGAGGATGCGCCGGGCGACATCGGCCTCGGTGATCACGGCGAGGATGCGCATCCGGCCGCCGCAGTAGGGACAACACAGCGCATCGATTTCGAAGACGCGTTGCAGGAGATCCGCCCAGGGGTGCCGGCTGGCCGGGCGCGAATATGGAGAGATGTGTGCGGAACGCGCTCATGGGCCCAGCCTGGTGGCAGTCTGGAAGGATGCCTTGAAAGTTTAACGCCGTTAGCTATCTTGAACGGCGTTCAATCCGCGCCCACGGATCCTGAATCCCCTCTCCATGAGTGCCCAAGCCCAGCAGGAGCGCCGACGCGAGCGTCGTGCGGAAGCGCGGCGCGTGATCCTCGACGCCAGCGATGCCCTCCTTACCGAAGGCGGACAGGAGGCGTTCTCCATCCGCCGCCTGGTCGAGCGCTGCGGCTACACGGCACCCACGATCTACCAGTATTTCGGGGACAAGGATGGTCTCCTGGATGAGATTCTCGCTCTGGATTTCGAGCAGCTCCTCGCGCAGCTCGATCGCGCACCACAGAGCGGGGATCCAGTCGAAGACCTGACCCGTCTGGCGCAGATCTTCGTGCGCCACGGCATCCGGCATCCCAACCACTATCAGTTGCACTTCCTCCCGCGGAGCCCGGATTGGCAACCTCCTGCTGTGATCGATGAGACCCGGGCTCATTTCGACCGGATCTGGGAACGCCTTCGGGAAGAAGGTCGCATGTCTGGGGATCCGGAGAGCGCCGCCCAATCGCTTTGGGCGCTTTGTCACGGGCTCATTTCCGGCCGCATCCATCGGCCGGATCGTCCCTGGTCAAAGACACTCAACCAAGATGCCATTGGCGCCTTGCTACGCGGACTGGTCGAGCCCGCAAAGGCGAAGGGCACCCGCCGCCGAAAGAAGGAATCGAAATGCTAGGTCTTTCAAGCTGGAGGTGGATCGCTGCATCCGCGCTCGTGGTCGTCGCTCTGGCGTGCTCCGAGGCTCCTGAGCCGCTGGGCGATATCGCTCGTCCTGTCGTCGTGCGGGAAGTGGAAATCGTGACGCTCGACGAGCAGATCGAAGCCACCGGGGAGCTCCTGGCCAAGGAGTCGGCGACCCTTGCATCCGAGGTCCCTGGGCGGATCACCGAGCTCCAGGTCGATGAGGGAGACGAGGTCGAGGAGGGCAGCTTGTTGCTCTCGATCGATCCGCAAAAGCGCGAGCTCGAGCTTGCGGATGCGCGCGCGCGGTTGACGGAAGCCGTGGCGAATCTGGAGGAAGGCCAGCGTGAGCTGGTTCGCAGGCAGCAGCTCTTCGATCGCAACATTGCCTCCAGCCAGGCGCTGGACAAAGCAAAGACGGCGGTCTCCCTGGCGCGCTCCCGCAAGCAGGCGGCCGAGGCGAGAGTCGGCGTGGCCGCGCGAGCGGTCGAAGACAGCCAGGTTCGTGCGCCCTTCTCCGGACTGATCGCCTCCCGGGAAGTATCCCGCGGTGAGTACGTGCAGGTAGGACAGGCGCTCTTCGACCTGGTCGCACTCGACCCGATCGAGGTCGAGTTCAGTGTCGCCGAGCGGGACTCGGCGCGTGTGCGCATCGGGATGGAGGTAGCCGTTCGCGTTTCTCCGTATCCGGACGAAGTCTTCAGGGGCAAGGTGTCGGTCATTTCTCCGCGGATCGATCGGCGCACGCGTACGCTGCGGGTGAAAGCACGAATCTCGAACGGCGATGGACGTCTGCGGCCTGGCCTCTTTGCGCGCGCCGATCTCGGCGTGGCGACTCGCGAGAGGGCCGTGGTGGTGCCGCAGGAAGCCGTGCTGCTGCGGGCCGAAGGCCAGATCGTCTACACGGTGGATCCGGACAATCGGGTGCATCGCGTCGTCGTCGAGGCCGGGCTTCATGTGGGGGTGCGGATCGAGATCGTCTCCGGGCTGAGCGAAGGGGATTCGGTGGTGATCCGCGGCCACGCGGCGCTCTCCGACGGCATGCTCGTATCCCGGCGAAACCCGGATGGCAGCGATGAGCGAAGTGAGATGAACGTGGCGTCCGACGCCCCGAACATGGCGGCGGGTGGTGCCGCGCCTTCGAAGGCCTTGCGTTGAACTGGATCGATCTCTTCATCCGCCGGCCCATTCTCACGTGGATGGTCTCGCTCTCGCTGATCGTCTTCGGTGTGCTGGGCTTCGTCCGTCTCGGTGTCAACGCGTATCCGGACATGGAGTTTCCGGTCGTGGGTGTGACCGGGATCCTGGACGGTGCGAGCCCCGAGGTCATGGAGGAGGACGTCACCGACCCTCTCGAAGAGCATTTGAACACGATCGAAGGCGTTCGGAAGCTTTCCTCCCAATCCAGGCAGGGGCGGACCTCGATCGCCGTCGAGTTCGTGCTCGGCACGGATCTCGATGCGGCCACCCAGGATGTGCGCGATCGGGTCGAGCGGGCCCGCTTCGATCTGCCCGAGGAGATGGAACCGCCGGTCGTCAGCAAACATGATTTCAGTGGGTTCCCGATCATGTGGGTTCCGCTGCTCAGCCCGCGCCCCCAGAGCGAGGCCAGCGAGTTCGTCAAGCGACAGGTCAAACCCCTTGTCGAGACGATTCCAGGCGTCGCAGCCATCGAGATCTTCGGAGAGCTGAATCGCGAGATCCGCATCTGGTTGGACGGCGAGGCCCTGCGGGCACGTGGCCTCGCGGCAACTGACGTGATCGCCAGCCTTCGCCGCGAACATGTCGAGCGGCCCGGCGGTGTGGTCGAAGGTGGCATGATCGAGTTCTCCGTGAAGACCGACGCGGAATACAGGACGGTCGATGAGCTCGCGGACATGGTGTTGGCCTTCGAGAACGGGGCTCCGATCCGCCTCCGGGATGTGGCCCGCGTAGAAGACGGCGTCGAGGATCAGCGCTTCTACTCGCGCTACGACGGTGGGTCGGCCGTTGGAATCGGCGTGGTGAAGACCTCCGACGGCAACACGGTTGCCGTGGCGGATGAGGTCCGGCGGCGACTCGGGAAAATCCAGGAGACGCTGCCGGACGACATGCGGTTCAAGGAAGGGGACGGTGTCGCGTATTTCTCCCGTTCGGTTCGCGAATCCGTGGAGGAGGCGATCTTCAGCCTCTGGTTCGGCGCATTGCTTGCGACGTTGACCGTCTTCGTGTTCCTGCGCCGCTTCCGCCCGACCCTGGTGGTCGCATTGGCGATTCCGTTCTCGCTGATCACGACCTTCGGCGTGATGTGGATCCTCGGCTACACGCTCAACTCGATGACGTTGTTGGCTCTCACGCTGGCGGTGGGCGTCGTCATCGACGACGCCATCGTGGTACTCGAGAATATCGAGCGTCATAGAGAGCTTGGCGAGGATCCACGAACCGCCGCGTCGAAGGGCGCTCGCGAGGTGGCGTTTGCCGCGACGGCCGCAACGATCTCGATCGCCGTGGTGTTCCTGCCGGTCATTTTCGTCGACGGGATGGTCGGAAATTTCCTGGCCGAATTCGGAGCGACCGTGGCCGCCGCCGTGATGATCTCCCTCTTCGTCGCACTCACCCTGACACCCATGCTTGCAGCACGCATTCCGGCTCCCAAGGAACGAGCCCACGGAAGCATCTACGACACCTTCGAGCGTTGGCTCGATGCGTTGGAGAGTGGATATCGGAAGGTGCTCGGCTGGGCCGTTTCGCATAGGGCGGCCACGCTCTTCGTAGCGGCCCTGACATTCTTCGCCGCCTTCGGGCTCGCGGGCCAGCTCGGTGCGGAGTTCTTCCCATCCTCGGATGAGGGGCGCCTCTTCATCAGTATCGAGACACCGCCGGGTACCAGCCCGGAAGGGACCTTGGAGATGCTGAAACTCGGTGAGGATTGGGTGCTCGCCCAGCCCGAGGTTGCCGGCGCCTTCGGTGGGGCAGGTACGGGTGGCTCCAGCAGCGGTTCGGATCCTACCCGGGGCATCATGTTCGTGATGCTCAAGAACCGCGCCGAGCGGGAGCGCAGCGCCCAGGAGATCGTTCGTGAAGCGCGGGAGTTTCTTTCGAAGATTCCCGGAATGAAGGTTCGCGTGAGCGACATGTCCGGTTTCGGGGGCAGCTCCGATCGCAGCGACTTAGAAGTGGAGCTCCAGGGCAATGTCGAACTCTCGACCCTCGATCGGTTGGGGGAGCAGCTGATCAGCGAGCTAGATGCGCGCGGCGGCTACGTGGGTCTGAACAAGAGTTTGAAGATGGGCAGCCCAGAGATCCGGGTCATTCCAGATCGCGAGAAGGCTGCGTCGCTAGGCGTCAATGCAGAGCAGCTGGCTTCAACCGTGCAGGCGATGATCGGGGGGCTTCGCGTTGGAACATTCAAGGAGGCAGGCAACCGTTACGACATTCGCATGCGTCTCGAGCAAGCGGACCGCGCTGACCCGGAATCGATTCTCGGTCTCTATGTTCGCACCCGCGCTGGGGATGTGGTCGAGTTGCGAAACCTGGTGAGGATCGAGGAGACCGCCGCTCCGTCCACGATCACACGAACGAATCGTCAACGCAGTGTGAAGATCTCGGCAAACCTGGAAGGGAAGGATCTGGGCACGGCTCTGGCTGAAGCCCAGGAGATTGCAGCGGGCATTCTGCCGGAAGACGTGAAGCTCGTCGCTTCCGGGGGTTCCGAGGAGTTCCTCTCCTCCTTTCGGGAGCTGGGCTTTGCGATGATGCTGTCCATCCTCGTCATCTACATGATCCTGGCTGCCCAGTTCGAGAGCCTGGTCCACCCGCTGACCGTCATGTTCGCGCTACCGCTGGCCATGGTCGGCGCCTACGGGGGGCTCTTCCTGAAGGGAATGACGCTGAACATCTTCTCGATGATCGGGATCATCCTGCTCTTCGGGCTTGCCACCAAGAACTCGATCCTGCTGGTGGACTACGCCAA
>JAFDCZ010000069.1 GCA_019312665.1 Deltaproteobacteria bacterium
GAGGGAAGCGTCGAGAGGATCTCGCCTATCTCCTTGATCGCTGCCTTCACCTCCGCCAGGCCTTCCTCGAAACTGGCGATCTCGAAGTCCACCTCGACGACGTAGATACCGCGACCGCGTCGCAGGTTGTCGCGAAGCCGGTGCTCTTCGTACTCGGTGAGAGCGCGCAGGATCGATGGCGAAAGCTTCAGATCGCCGAGCGTCGGTTCGGAAACGGACTCGCCCCCGCCGAAACCCTCGATGCGCTGCAACAATGCGCTGATGGATTCACGTGTCGCGGCGCCGATCTCGGAGCTCTGGAGCTCGGCCAACGAAAGGCCCAGGATCTCGATCGCGTCGTCGAAGAGCGCAAGGCCGTCCGCGCGAAGCGCTACGCGACCCATGCGAAGACCGTCGAGAAGGTCTTCCAGGTGATGGGCCAGCTCGCTCAAGCTTTCGAGGCCGAACATCCCCGATAGCCCCTTCAGAGAGTGAGCCGATCGGAAGAGCCGATTGATGAGATCCGGGTCCGGATCTGTTCCAGCTTGCTCGGATTCCGCGAGCTCAGAGAGATCGTCTCGCATGCGCTCGAGGATGTCCTCGGCCTCCGAGACGAACTCGCGCTGGGCCTTCGAACCCGCGCCCCCTTTGCCCGAAGCCGCCATCGGCTTTCAGGCTCCCCGTCCTGGTTCGAGTAGATCGGCGACCAGCGCCTGGAGCTCGCCCGGCACGAAGGGCTTCACCAGGTATCCGTCCGCGCCGAGTTCGAGGCCCTTCGCGCGATCGCGCTCCGAACCTTCCGTGGATACAATCACCAGCGGAATCGCCCGATAGATTTCGTTGCCCTTGACGAAGGACACCAACTCGAGCCCGTTGATGTCGGGCATGTTGATGTCGGTCAGGATCAGGTCGTAGCGCGCTCGGGGCAGCATGCGCAGCGCCTCGAAGCCGTTCTGGGCCTCGTCGATCTTGGACTCCGGGTCCAGGTCCTCGAGCGCCTGAATGAGCAGGCTCCGCATCGTGCCGGAGTCCTCGACGATGAGGATGCGTGCCACCCTTCCCTCCCAGGCCCAGAAGGCCCTCTGGTGAGGTCTGCGCATCGGCCATCTAGGGGATTTTCTTGAGAAAACGCGGAGGGTTCCCGGGCTCGCTGCGCTGCCCCGTCGGTGCGGGAAATCACCTACGCGGCGGGGCTAGGCGGGCTCGTCGAGGGCGCGTTCCAAGGCGGCACGGTCCAATGCCAGGCCAGCGTGTTGCAACACGACCTCGAGAGCTGCCGTGTCCGGAATCGGGTCGTCGCCGGGAAGCATGTCGCCGTAGACCACAGCGACCACCCGGTCTGCACTCTCGATCGGAGCCAGCCAGGCCTCTGCGGGCGGATCCGTCGCCAACCCGGCCATGAGCCGGCTTGCATCCGCGCCTCCGGACAGGCGCACGGGCGCACGATGCTCGATCACCTTGCGAAGGCCAGGACATTCGGAAACGTGGAGACTCTGGCCTCGGATGCCAGCGTCATCGGGGCCGCCCGCGAGCGGAAGTCCGCACTGCGCAATGCCTTCCGCCTCATCGTCGCGAACCATGAACAATGCGACCCTGGAGAAGATCCGCGACGCGAACTCGATGACCCGCGGAAGCACGCCTCCCGACGCCGCGGATTCTCGAAGTTGCAGGCTCATCTCGCGCAGATCTTCGACCGCCAGGGGTAGTGACGGAGCTTCCCTTCCACACGCCCGCAGGATCTCGCCGGCGAGTTCCTGGCCGAGGCGCTCGAGGGCAGGCGCCATCGACGAATCCGCCAGTTGCGTTTGCGTAGGCTTCACGACCCGACCGCGAGTCATCGCATCGAAGCCCGGTGCGATCGGCCGGCCCACCTCCTCGAGCATGAGGATACGCATCCGCGGTGCTTGTCGAACGAGCCGTTCGACCACCTCCATCGGCGTACGAGCACCCGAAACCGGGTCTGGCAATGCGTTCGCCGAGAGGACCACCAAAGGGACTTCCGCCCGGCGCAAATATTGTCGGATCCGGCCGATTCCCTGCTCCGTCAGCTGAAACAGATGGGCAGCGTCGAACTCCTCGGGAAGCGAGTCGCGTGCCCATTCAATGACCGAAAGGTCTGGATCGACGAACACCAGGGGCGGCAGAGGATCTGGCTCCGCCACTGCCGCAAGCTCTTCCGCGTCCAGCAGCGGGGGCCATTCTTCTGGCGTCTTCGCAGGTTCAGATTCGATCCGGGGTTGCGGCTGCGGCTCCATGATCGGCTCGAGCACGGGGGCGTCGTGGGGATCCGCGACGACAGTGGCCTCGGCAGGCACCCTACCCGCTGCGAGTTCGTCGGCCCGCCTGGTTCCCTCGAGGGCCAGGAACTGAGGATTCAAGCCCGGATCCAGGGAATAACCGCCAAGCTCCTGCGGCGTAGGCGCGCCGACCTCGAAGCTGAACTCGCCTTCGGGCCACGTAAACATGCGGAGCACACAGGCTTCCACGTGTCCTTGGAGGCCGGCCTCGAGTTCTTCCGCCGCGATCACGTCGGCAGGTGGGAGATTCCGGCTCTCCAGGAGTTCCGCCAGGCTGGTCGGCCCCCCTCTGATCAGAGCGGAACGAATCCGACCCTCCTCGAAGAGGATCTTCCCCTCGCCTTCATCGGCCTGCAACGCCAGCACCCCGGATTTACCGGAGAGACTGATGATCTGCAGGATGTCGCCGAGGCCCAGATCCTCGAGACTTCCGACCAGGCTCATGCGCAGCGTACCTCGTTTGGGCTCCGGCAAGCAGATGCCAACCCCCACCCGGGGGCTGCACCGACACCGGAGTCATCGATCGTCTCGAAGAATCCATCGGTCGACCCGATCGGGACTTGAACGGGGGTTTCATCGGAAACCCGCAGAATTTCCGGCAGGGAGAGCCCGACCGGGGCCGGACCTTTGTGAGGCCCGCGGGGCGGAGCCCTCGGCGGCCGCGCTCCGACCCGAAAACATCTAACGGGTCGGGGAAATCCCTGAGGCGGAAACCGCCAGTGGACGGAGCCGATCTACGCTTTCGCCTTCGGGCTCCTGGCCCGGTGCAGGACCCGCAGCGCCCAAACGTACGGGAACCGGTGCCCGGCTCGCGGCGGTTCGGACTCCGCGCTCCGCATCACGGCCGCGTGAGCCACACAAGAGCCGCAAGTGCAGCGCCGCCGGCTGCTCGTGGAGTGCCGCGGCCGCCCCGCGCACCACCGCCTCACTGGTCAGCTCGATCGGGAATCCCATCACGAGTTCGTCCGGAAGCGCGATCGCGACACGGCCAGCGCGAAGTGCGACCACACGGCGTACGAGATCCCCGGCCAGTTCTTCGAGATCGCGCTCCGAGAATCCAGGCTTCGGGCCGAGACCGAAGGCGATGATGCTGGGTACCTGCAGCCGGCCGGCGCTGATCAAGAGCGTCGCCTCGCCTCGGGCGCCGCTGATGCGTCCGGCAGCGAGCTCCGCCGACAGCAGGCCCGACAATCGCCAGTCCACGTGGGCGACCGGCCCTCGTAGGGGGCGATGGCTCTCGAAGAACGGTGCCACCAATACATCGGCACCGATCCGATCGAGACGGCCTTCACAAACCTCCACCGGCAGGACAGCGCTCATGACGCCACCTCGGCCAGGTTCATGGCAACGGCATCGAGCACTCCGTTGACGAAACCCGGAGAAGGGTCGCCTCCGAATTGGCGAGCAAGTTCGACCGCTTCGTCGATTGCTACCTGAGCAGGCGTACCGAGGTGGACGAGCTCGAAGGTCGCCAGACGAAGCACGTTGCGATCCACTGTCGCCATGCGCTCGAGGCGCCAGTTTCGAGCCGAGGCGCTGATCCGCACGTCGATCTCGTCCCGGTGGACGATCACACCGCTGACGAGTTCCTTGGCAAAGGCCCGTGCGCCCGGCGGCAGCTCGAAGTGGTCGGCGAAGGTTTCGAAGGCAACCTCCGCGTCCCCTTGCCCTCCCCTGTCTTTCCGACCTCCGAGGTCGAAGGCGAAGAGCACCTGCAGGGCAACCTGACGCGAGCGTCGGCGACCAGCCTGGCCTGTGGTCATGACGGCGGGCCGGTGGTGACACGCTGCAGGCAGGCCATCTCGATGGCAGCGAGGGCCGCTTCCGCGCCCTTGTGTCCGTGCGTGCCGCCCGTTCGCTCGAGCGCCTGATCGATGTCATCGAGGGTGAGCACACCAAAGGCGACGGGTACCTGGGTTTCCTGCATCACGCCCGCAACCCCATCCGTCACGCCGCGGCATACGTATTCGAAATGAGGCGTGCCACCACGGATCACCGACCCAAGCGTGATGAGGGCGTCGTACCGACCACTCCCCGCCAACAGTCGTGCCGCCAAGGGAATCTCGAACGCACCGGGCACCCAGGCAACGTGCACGTCGTCCGATGCGCAACCGCGGCGGAGGAGCTCGGCGATGCAGCCGTCGAGCAGTCGCGACGAGATCAGCGGATTGAAGCGCGACACGACGACTCCGACCCGCAGGCCACCGGCATCCCGGCTCGAGGGGTAGGTCTTCACGAAGAACTCTGGCGATGGGAGGTCAAGACCCCGTGAACGTACACGTCTTCACCGAGCCGTCGAATCGACCGGACAGCCAGGTTCGGGCGGGAGGCCAGCTTTGCAACACCGAGCGAGCCGATCGCTTCGCGGGCGTCACCGCCGAGCAGCGAGGCGGACGCGAACCAATGAAGTTCGTCGACCAGACCTCGGCGAAGCAATGCCGCGGCCAGGCCACCCCCGCCCTCGACCAGCACGCTGCCCAAGCCCTCTCTGGCCAGCGCCTCGAGAGCATCCGACAGATCCAACGCTCCTCGCCGCCCGCGTACGGTCAAGACGCGGGCGCCCGCGGCTTCCCGTGCCGCCCGCCGCTTCACCGGAGCGTTGCGGCCGGCAAGGACCCACGTGAGAGTCGCGTCTTCGTCGCGAAACAGGCTGCGCGTCATGGGTACCTTCAGCTCCGAATCGACGAGCACGCGAATCGGGCAACGAACCCGACGCCCGTCGCGGCGGACGGTGAGTGCAGGGTCATCTCGTAGCGCGGTTCCAGAACCGACCATGACTGCGTCGACTTTGTCGCGCAACTGGTGGACGTGCTCCCGTGCGGCATCGCCCGTGATCCAACGGGATTCACCGGAAGCCGTCGCGATGCGTCCATCGAGAGTCGCGGCGAGCTTGAGTGCCACCCAAGGCCGGCCTCGCTCGCAGACCGAGAGAAAACCGCGGTGCTGCCAACGACACGCCTCCTCCAGCACACCCCGTTGCACCTGGATCCCCGCGCGGCGCAACCATCGCACGCCTCGACCGGAAACGGCGGGGTGGGGATCGTCGGTACCGATGAAGACCCGCACGATTCCGGCCTCACGGATCGCAACCGTGCACGGCCCCGTCCGCCCCTGGTGATGGCAGGGCTCGAGGGTCACAGCCAGGGAGGCACCACGAAGCGCCGCTTCACCGTGGCGCTTCCGCGCGCGATCCAATGCGACGATCTCCGCATGGGATCCCCCGGGAGGACGCGTCCCGCCAGCGCCGAGCACCCGATCGCCTCGGAACACCACGGCACCCACGGCCGGATTCGGATGGGTGCGCCCTTGGCGGGCGCGCGCGCGGGTGAGGGCCTGGCGCATGGCGCGCTCGGGATCCATACCGGGCGGCTACCTGTCTTCGCGACCGTCGTCCAAGGTCGCAAAGAACGCGTCGTAGTCGGCGGCGCTCGCGAACTCCCGGAAGACCGAAGCAAAGCGAGCGGCTGCCATCACGTCCAGCCCGGAAAGCTCCTCGAGTACGGCGTCACCGACGCGATCCGTAGCCACCTCGGCTTCGCCGAGTTCCGAGATGCGGCGTTCGACCCGGTCGACCAGCCGCTGCACGGCGTTCTCGCTGACAGGCCGCTTGGTGCACGCCTTCTGCACGCTGTGCTCGAGCTTGGAACGATCCCATTCTTCCCGCCGCTCGTCGTGCTTGATCACCTTCGGCAAGACCGATTCGAGCCGCTCCCGGGTGGTGAATCGCCTTCCACATTCGTCGCACTCGCGGCGCCGACGGATCTCGAGCCCCTCTCGCGACAGCCGGGAATCGATGACCCGATTGCTCGCCTCATTGCAGAAGGGACAACGCACGGCTTAGCGAACCTCGTCGAAGAAAAGGGGGACCACCCGCTAGACCGTCGGCTGCCAGCGATCGGCATACAACGGGAAGCGATCGCAGAGCGCTCGCACTTCCTCGCGCACACGATCGCGCACCCCGGTGTCTTCGGGGCTCTCGAGAACCCGGCCCAGCATGTCGGCCACCGCCTCCATCTCCGCCTCGGCCATCCCGCGGGTCGTCAGCGCCGGCGTGCCGATCCGCACACCCGATGTAACGAAGGGCTTGCGAGGATCGAAGGGCACCATGTTCTTGTTGGTCGTGATGCCGGCCTCGTCCAGGATGTTCTGGGCCAGCTTGCCCGTGATCTCCCGCCCGACCAGCGAGAGCAGGAAGAGGTGATTGTCGGTTCCCCCGGAGACGATCCGGAAGCCGCGCTTGGCCAACGCAGCCGCCAGGGTGCGAGCGTTGGCGATGATCTGCCCACAGTAGTCGCGAAAGTCGGGCTGAAGCGCTTCGCCGAAGGCCACCGCTTTGCCGGCGATCACATGCATCAGAGGCCCGCCCTGGCCCCCAGGGAAGACCGCGCTGTCGACCTTCTTGGCGAACTCACCATCACAGAGGATCATCCCGCCCCGCGGCCCGCGCAGCGTCTTGTGGGTGGTCGTTGAGATCAGCTGAGCCTGGCCCACCGGGGTCGGGTGATGGCCGGTCGCCACCAGTCCGGCGATATGGGCGATGTCCGCGAACAGGAGCGCACCCACTTCATCCGCGATCTCGCGAAACTTCGCGAAATCGATGATCCGCGAGTAGGCCGTGGCTCCGCATTGGATCAGCTTCGGACGATGCTTCTTCGCCAGCTCCCGGAGCGCATCGTAGTCGATCGTCTCCGTTTCCTGTTCGACGCCGTAGGGCACGATGTCGTACAGCTTTCCGGAGAAGTTGACGGGACTTCCGTGGGTGAGGTGGCCCCCGTGGTCCAGATTCATGGCCAGGATCCTATCCCCGACCTCGAGCACCGCGCGGTAGACACACTCGTTGGCCTGGGAGCCCGAGTGGGGTTGGACATTCACATGCTCCGACCCGAAGATCTCCTTGGCGCGATCCCGTGCGAGGTTCTCGGCCTCATCCAGAACATCGCAGCCACCGTAGTAGCGCCGGCCCGGATAGCCTTCGGCGTATTTGTTGGTGGCCACGGAACCCACGGCCTCGAGCACGGCCTCCGAAACGAAATTCTCCGAGGCGATCAGCTCCAACCCCTGGGCCTGGCGGCTGGCCTCGCGGCGAAGGATGTTCGCGATGGTCGGATCCTGGCGGATGAGCGCACCGTCATGGGTCCGGGTCAGGCTGTCGATCTGCTCGACGCGAAGGCTGTGCCGGCCGCCCTCGAAGGGCACCTTGAGCCAAGCCTCGACGATTGCCCAAGCGTCGTCGACGCTGGTTCGATTCGCGGAGAGCGCCAGGACGTTCGCGTCGTTGTGCTCGCGAGCCAGCGTCGCTGTCTCCACGTCGTGGACGAGCGCGGCGCGCACACGGGGAAACCTGTTCGCCGTGTACGAAACACCGAGACCCGTCCCACAGATGACGATCGCGCGGGAGGCTTCTCCGACTGAGACGGCGCGTGCGGCAGGTGCAACGAACTCCGCGTAGTTCACCGATTCATCACCCGTCGGGCCCAGGTCACGCACCTCATGGCCGGCCGCCTCCAGGCGCTCCTTGAGCGCCTGCTTCAGGTCCACTCCTCGATGATCCCCGGCCAGCAGAATCGGATCCCCCATCACGCCTCCCATTTCCGAAAGACCAGGGCAGCGTTCACGCCGCCGAAGCCAAATGAGTTGGAGAGTGCCACACGTACGTCCGCCGCACGCGCTTTCCCATCCACATGGTCCAGGACACAAGCCGGATCGGGCCGATCCAGATTGATCGTCGGCGGAAGCAACCCGTCCTGGAGGGCCTTCACGGAGAAGATCGCCTCCACGGCTCCGGCGGCTCCCAACAGATGACCGGTCATCCCCTTGGTCGCCGAAACGGCGATGCCGTCGGCGTGCTCGCCGAAGACGCGCCGGATCGATTCGACCTCCACCACGTCGCCAGCGGGCGTGCTGGTGGCATGTGCGTTGATGTGTCCGACGGCTTCGGGTTCGAGCCCCGCATCGGCCAGAGCCCCTCGCATGGAGCGGATGGCCCCCCCGCTTTCGACGTCCGGGGCCGCCAATTGGGCCGCATCGCTCGAAGCCGCGTAGCCCGCGAGTTCGGCGTGGATGTGCGCACCGCGCGCCCGGGCATGTTCCTCGGATTCCAGCACCAGCACACCAGCGCCTTCGCCTAGCACGAAGCCGTCCCGATCCGCATCGAAGGGCCGGCTGGCCCGCTCGGGCTCATCGTTGCGCTTCGAGAGCGCTTGCATGCTGCCGAACCCAGCCAACACGAGATCGTTGATGGCTGCTTCCGTTCCGCCCGCCAACATGGCGTCGACTTCTCCGCTTCGGATCGCCCGAGCCGCCTCACCTACGGAATGCGCCGCCGACGCACAGGCCGTCACATGGCACAGGTTGGGGCCGCGCAGGCCGTGACGAATGGCGACGACACCACTCGGCATGTTGGCGAGGGTCATCGGGATGAAGAATGGAGAGACCCGCCGGGGGCCCTTCTCGAGGTAGGTGCGATGATTGGCGAGCAGGGTGCCGATGCCCCCGATGCCCGAGCCGATCGCAACCCCCACGCGATCCAGATCCGCTGCGCCCGCCAGGCAAGCGTCGGCCATCGCCTCGCGGGCCGCAGCCAGCGCCAACAGGATCGCCCGGTCGTAGCGGCGCCGCTCCTTCGGGTGCAGATCACCCACATCGAACTCGCCTACGACGGGCGCGGCGATCCGAGACGGCAGACGATCATCGCAATCGGGCATCGAGACGATGCCGCACGTCCCCGCCAGCGCCGCCTTCCAGCTGGAAGCGACGTCGAGGCCGAGGGGGGTCACGCAGCCAAGACCTGTGACGACCACCCGGCGCGCAGCGGCGTCCGGCGTCATGGTCTGGGGTTACTCCTTGCCGAGCTTGCCTTTGATGTAGGAAACCGCCGAGCCGATCGTCTGGATCTTCTCTGCATCCTCGTCGGGAATCTCGACGTCAAAAGCCTCTTCCATCGCCATCACGAGCTCGACGATATCGAGCGAATCGGCACCGAGATCGTCGATGAACGATGCCTTGGGAACGACCTCCTCGGCCGTAACGCCGAGCTGCTCGACGATGATTTCTCCGATGCGTTCTTCCAATCCCATGGGAACCCCCTCTTCTCACCCAGCGGTGGTTTGTGCCGCGAGTTGGTCGATCTCTTGGATGCCGCTCGCGCTCGAACGTTGGATCTTGCGATCGATCCGGGCCACGAGCCCGGAGAGTACGTGACCTGGCCCCACCTCGAGCACGCGATCGACGCCAAGTGCGACGAGGCGCTGCACGCTTTCGGTGAAGCGCACGGCAGCCGTGACCTGGCGATGAAGCAGCTCGGGAATCCGCGCAGCCTCGGAATTTGGCTCAGCCTCGACATTCGTCACGACCGGCACCACCGGATCGGAGAAACGCACCTGGGCCAGCTCGGCAGCCAGCTTGTCGGCGGCTGGCGCCATCAGACTGCAGTGGAAGGGTGCGGAGACCGGCAATGCGATGGCGCGTTTCGCTCCGCGCTCCTTGGCGAGCTCGCAAGCCTGCTCGACGGCGGCGGCGTGGCCGGCGATCACCGTCTGCTGTGGCGAGTTCCAATTGGCGGGCACCACCACCTGGCCCGTCTGCTCCGCCGTCTCGGAACACGCGCCAGCCACGGTCTCTGCACTTCCACCGAGAATGGCGGCCATTGCGCCCTGCCCTTCCGGCACCGCCTCCTGCATGAAGCGGCCGCGCGCGTGCACCAGCCTCACCGCATCTTCGAGGGCCAACGCCTCCGCCGCCACCAATGCCGTGTACTCGCCGAGGCTATGCCCAGCCACGAAAGCGGGCGCCACCGATGCCCGCTCTTCCAGGGCACGCAACAGCGCGATGGACGTGGTGAGAATGGCGGGTTGCTGATTCTCTGTGCGGCGAAGCTCTTCCAATGGCCCCTCGAAGCAGAGCTTCGAGAGCGAGAAACCCAGAGCCTGGTCGGCGGCATCGAATACCGCGCGCGCAGCCGGAGACGCGGCATAGGCATCTTCGCCCATACCGACCTCCTGGGAGCCCTGGCCTGGAAACAGAAGCGCCAGCACCGAGGCTATTCCTCGTCCGTCTCGATCACCGTGCGGTCACGATACACACCGCATTGCCCACAGATCCGGTGGGGCGCCTTCGGGGCACCGCACGACGGGCAAACGGATTTCGCGGGCGCAGCCAACGCGTGATGGCTGCGTCGCTTGTTGCGACGCGATTTCGAGGTTCGACGTTTGGGAACGATCATTTGGACTCTCCTTCCTTCGCGGTCAACCGGTCTCGAAGACCGGCCAAGGCTGCGAAGGGCGACTGGGGCTGCTCCTCCCGGCAATCACAGGACTCGACATTTCGGTCGATTCCACAGCTGGGACAGAGACCGGCGCACTCCTCACGACACAGGGGCTTCTGCGGGAGGGCGGCGGCGATCACTTCTTGCAGGAAATGATCGAGCTGGACCTCACTACCGCGAAACCATCCGGCCTCGAGCTCTTCAGAGAGCACCAGGCCGTCACGTGCCAAGGCAAGGGCACCCTCCGGATCGGCGGGAACCCGCGCCCCGGCAGGCTCAAGCACCAACCGGAAAGGCTCACGGACCGGCTGACGATAGCGTTCCAGGCACCTACCGCACCCGAGATCGAATTCTGCCTCGGCGAACCCCTCCAGGTAGAGATTCTCCCGCATGCAGTGGGCTCGAAAGCTGAAATGGACCGGCGTCGCGAGGGCTTTGCCCAGCGCCGGATCCCCGGCGCAGCTGGCCAGCCAATCGGCCGAGCCCGTGAACTCCAGTTCACTCGGGTCCTCGGTCAAACGATCAACGAGCAGCTCCAAGGAAGAAAACCTCTTGAATCCCGGATAGTTGGGAAAACAGGGCGATAGCAGACCCGCCGCCATCCTGGCAAGCCGGCGGCTTGAGGATTGGCGGCGGTCGCCTACCTTCCGGCACGCCCGGGCGCCTCAGGCCCGAAGAACGGCTCCCCGGTCGTCTAACGGCAGGACAACAGACTCTGAATCTGTGAATCATGGTTCGAATCCATGCCGGGGATCCATCCGCCTTTTCGGGGCCACCCAATCGGCCGTCCCGCGGGGACTAGTCTCGCTGGGCGGTCACCCGCCAGCAGCCCGAGCTGAGCTGGATCTGGTCGCCGTCGCCGGCCTGCGCAGCGAAGGCCTCGCGAACGGCATCCTCAACGCGCTGGCGGGTCGCATCGTCCGCTTCGGCGGCGCGAAGTGCCGACGCCACGGGGCCGATCTCCAGGAACATCTCGACCGCTCCGTCGAGGGTGCCGCCTCCCGGCGCCATGACGACGTCCGCCGGTTCCAACATGATCTCGGTGAAGCCGGCGTCGCCCAGAATGCCGCGCAGGCGATCCTCGTCGGCCAGGGACAGCATGCCGGGGGATCCGGGCGGCGGAGGCGGCGGAAATTCGATGAGAGGAGCGACCGCGGCCATCGGCACGGTGATCCATGGGTTGTCCTGCGGGCCCCGCCAGCAAACGAAAGCCAGGCGCCCGCCGGGCCGGAGAGCCTGGTGAAAGTTCGAGAACGCTTTCACAGGCTCGTCGAAGAACATCACACCGAAGCGGGAGAACAGAGCGTCGAAGCTCTCCGGGGCAAGCGACGCCTCGGCAGCATCGCCCTCCTGGATCGTCACCTGATTCGCGCCGGCCTTCGCCACCCGCTCCCGAGCACGCGCCAGCATGGGCGCGGAAACGTCGAGGCCCACGACCCGGCCGCTCGGGCCGACGCGCTCCGCCAACTCGAGCAAGGTATCACCACAGCCACAACCGATGTCCAGGATTGCCTCGCCGGGCTTTGCGTCGAGGGCGTCGAGAGCAAGCTGGCCGTGGGGTGCGATCTGGCGATCGAGGCGTTCCTGCCAGACCACCCAGGTGCTGCCATGCTCATTCCAGAATTCGGCTTGATCCGTCATGGCGCGGAGCGTAGCGCGAACGGCGAAAAACGAGGGCACCGACGAGGAAGAGCAGGGGTCACTGGCCTGGCAGATTCAGCCGCCGGTCGTCTGGTTCTCGCGCTGCACGCGCAGGAGGAGATGGCGCGCGCCCTCATCCTCCGGGTCTCGCGCGAGAGCGTTCTCGAGCACGGGGATCGCGAGCGCCGGAGTGCCGCGAGCGGCATAGGCGATGGCAAGGCGTACCAGCAGCGCAGCTTCGATTCGTTCCGGATCGACCCGGGCCTGATAGCGCGCTGCGGCCTCGTCTTCTCCGCGGCGAACGAATTGAATCGCCAGCCGCTGGTTCAGTCGGGAATCCTCGGGGAAGCGCCGAACCGCTTCCGTGTACGATTCGAACGCGCGCTCGAACTCACCGCCGATCTCCCAGGTCGCGGCGATGCGCTCACAGAGACGCGGCTCCTCGCAACCCTCACCCAGTAGAGCTTGCGCCCGCTGTTCCGCCGCCCGGAGATCCTCGTCGATGTCGAGCCGCATCAATCCGATCTGCGGATCCACATGTCCGGGATCATGGACCAACGCCGCTCGGTAGGCCTGTCGCGCAGCGGCCGGGTCGTTTCGCTCCAGATGCACCATCGCCAGCAACATCCAGGTGGAGACGTTCTCATCGAAGAGCTCGACGCAGCGCTGGGCATGGCGCAGTGCCGGATCCAATGCTTTCAGGTTCAGATGGCTGCGTGCTGCGACGTCATGCATCCGGTAGCTGTCAGGAAATCGTTCCAGCACGCGTGCCGACACCTCGAGAGCCTCATCGTAGTCGCCGCGCAAGAGATGGGCCGTGGCGACAAAGGAGAGCCGCGCGAAAGGAAGCGCGTCCTTCGGATGGACCAAGCCCTCCTGCGGAACCCCGTCTGGAACGACATAGCCAAGCGCCTCGACCTGAGCGCGCCTTTCGGCATCGATCTCAACGGTCTCGAGACCGCGGGCCCCTCGAAACAATGCTTCGATGCGGGCTTCCGCCTGACGCGCAACATCCAACAGATCCGATCGCTCGGGCGAGAGCCGGTTGTGGAGCTGCCCAGGATCGCTGGCGAGATCGAATACTTCTGGCTGCGGCGCGCGCACGTAGTGGTGATCGTCGGTTCGGATCGCGTGCAATGAGCTCCAGCCGTGATCGAGACGACCCGCCAGACTCTCGGCGTATGCCCAGCCGGTGAGCTCTCCGGTCTCCGGTGCACCACGCAACAGCGGCGTGAGATCGGGCGCGTCCAGTGGGCCTTCCGGGGCCAATCCGGCCAACGAAAGCAGTGTGGGTGCGATGCTGACGTGAGATACGACGCCCGAAACGCGACGCCTTTCGATTTCGGGCCCGGTCACGATCAGCGGAACATGAAGATCGGCGTCGTAAACGAGATAGGAGTGGTCTGGCTCCCCATGCTCTCCCAGGCCTTCGCCATGGTCGGAGGTGACGATGAGAAAAGTGGAGGGCCGATCCTTCCGCCCCTCGAGACCTTCCAACAACCTCCCCAGCTGCGCGTCGACGTAGGCGATCTCGCCGTCGTAGGGGCGTTCAGCAAAGCGTTCCGCCCAGGGCTCCGGTGGAGCGTAGGCGGCGTGGGGATCGTAGTAGTGCACCCACAAGAAGTAGGGGCCGTCGACTGTCTGCAACCAGGCGAGTGCCTGGCTCGTCACATCTTCGGCCCTGCGTTCTGGGAAGCCGTTGACACTGGAACGATCTCCAGCGTTCTGGTCGTCGTAGCGATCGAAACCACGACTGAGACCGAACTCGGCTGCGAGGACGGCCGCTCCGACGAAGGCGCCGGTCTGCCAGCCGGCCTCGTGGAGATGCGTCGCGACACTCGGCGTCTGCTCGGAGACGCGAAAGATCGCGTTGTGGCGAACACCGTGACGAGGCGGATAGAGACCCGTGAGGATCGACGTATGAGCCGGCAGCGTCAGGGGCGCGGAGGCGATCGCTGTTTCGAAGAGCACACCTTCGCTGGCCAGCCGATCCAGCGTGGGTGTCTCGGCGTCGGCAGCACCATAGGCCCCCACGTGATCCGCGCGCAGCGTATCGATCGTGACGAGCACGAAGCTCGGTGCATCCTTCGGAGGATCAGCGCGCTTCGTGGCCGGCAAGGGCTCGGGCAGGGCAGGCAAGGGATCGGAAGCGACCTCCACCCGATTGCACGCCTGCATGAATGCGGACGCGAGCACGAGCCCTGCGAGAAGAACGATCTGCCCTGCCATCACCTTGTCACTTTCCCTTCTTCGGCCAGGGCGGCCGGAGGTGCATCCTGAGCGAGCCGTTGACGAAGCCTCTCACTCGTCGGGAAGCGTTCGAGACCGGCCCTCCACGTCGTCTGGGCTTCGAGCGAACGACCGTTCTCCTGCCAGACGCGGCCGAGCTCCACGAAGACACGATCCTGAGTCGCAAGTCGCTCGACCGCCCGTGCATGCTCCCTCGCGGCATCGAGCGGCCCCCCAAGGCCGAGGGCGTGCATCGCACCGAGATGGGCTCCCAGATGTTCGGGATCACGAGCCAGCGCCTCCTCGAAGGCCTGCACGCCCCCGGGAACATCACCGGTCTTCATGCGTGTCAATCCGACGCGTGCATGATGGTCGGCCCAATCCGGGGCGAGCCGGGCCAGCACTTCCGCGTGATGCTTCGCCTTCTCCCAGCGACGCGTCCGGAGATAGACGTTCGTCAGGATGTCATGCCCGCGCTGGCTCTGCGGAAACCGATCAACGACGTCTCGCGCCAGTGCCTCTGCAAGATCCAAGCGGCCCGCAAGCTGGGCTTCGTGCGCAGCCAGAGCCTTCTTGATCCAATCCAGGCCATCCCTGGGAGAGAACGGTTCCACGAGTGCATCCCCTGAACCTGGCGTCGGAAGCACATAACCGAGTGATTCGATCTGCCCCCGGGTCGCATCATCCAACACCGACATCGGACGATGAACTTCTCTTCCAGCCACGGACGCCAGATGCTGCTCCGCTTGTTCAGCCCAACGGCGTTGATCCGATGAGAGCGCAGCGGAGCCTTCGTCGAGAAGATCCCCAAGCTCGTCCGGATCGCTTCCCAGGTCGAAGAGCTCCGGGCGTGACGATTGGATGTATTGATAGTCGTCCGTTCGAATCGTGTGAAGGCCGTCCCATCCCATCGTCAACTTCGCAACTAGACTCTCGGCGTAGGCCCATCCCTGGGCCTCTGCTCCCGCGCCAGGCGAGCCTGCATCCGCAAGCAAGTCGCGCCCCTCTGCGCCAACGAGTTCCGGTAGGCCCGCGAGATTTACGAGCGTTGGTGCCAGATCGACGAGCGAGACAACGCCCTTCTCGACCAAACCGGAAGCGACCGAACCGGAAGGAATCCCTGGCCCGGAAAGGATCAAGGGCACCCGGAGGACCGAATCGTAGACGAGGATCGAGTGCGTGCGCTCGCCATGCTCGCCCAGGCTTTCTCCGTGATCGGACGTCGCGGCGACGATCGAAGGTTCATGCCCCAGCGCTCGTGCCCCGGCGAGCAGACGTCCGAGTTCCGCATCGACGTAGGCGATCTCCCCAGCGTAGGGACGGCCAGGGAAACGCCCGGCCCAGGGTTCGGGCGGCTCGTAGGCCGCATGGGGATCGTAGTAGTGGACCCATAGGAAGAAGGGATCGTGGGTGCCCTTCAGCCAGGCCAGCGCCCGGTCGGTCACCTCTTTCGCCTGGCGCTCCGGGTAGCCGCTGCGACTCGATTGCCTTCCGTGAACCTGGTCATCGTAGTGATCGAAACCCTGAGCGAGACCGAATTGGCCTGCCAGCACGACCGCCCCGACCACCGCCCCGGTCGAGTAGCCCGCCGCTCGGAAGTGCTCGGCCAGGGTCGTCGTGTCGGAGCCGAGGCGATACACACCGTTGTGTCGTACGCCATGAGACGGCGGGTACAAGCCCGTCATCAGCGAAGCATGGGAAGGCAACGTGATCGGTGTCGGAGCGATCGCGTTCGCGAAGCGCATGCCCTGCGATGCCAGCCGGTCGAGAACGGGTGTCACCGCATCTTCGGCGCCATACGCGCCGACGTGATCGGCCCGCAGCGTATCGATCGTGACGAGAAGTACCGACGGCGGCGAGGCCGCCTCTACGATCTCGATGCGGTTGCAGCCTGCCGCCGCGAGGCTGAGCGCGAATGCGACCCCGAGCACACGCCGTACGAGCAGACCTTGCATCACGGAGCGGCGTGGGCCGGTGCGGAAGGCAAGGCCTCACCGCTGCGCAACGATGCCGCTTCCGACGCCCTGCCCGTCTGCTCGAACACGCGCGCCAGGTTCAGGCGTGCAATCTGGTTGCCGGGATGACGGGCCAGCAATCCGCGAAAGATCATCTCCGCGTCGCGATGCGCGCCTCTGGCTGCCAGGGCGATCCCGAGGCGGTTCAACAGATCAGGACTCGTTCCAGCCGCTCCGGCTCTCTCGATATGCGCCTGGAAAGCCGCGGGCTCGTTGCGCCGCGCGTGCTGGATCGCCATGCGCATATGCAACCGTTCAGAGTCCGGATCCTCTTCTAGACCGCGTTGATAGGTTGCCAACGCCTGGTCGAAGTCGCCCAGGCCTTCCCATGTCTCGCCAACCTGCTCCAGGATCGCGGGTCCGCCGCCTGAGAGTTCGATGGCGCGTTCGGCGTGGCGCTCGACCTCGGCCTGCGGACTCCCGAGGGCGCCCTTCCACATCGCACCCAGATGCGCTCCGAAATGTCCCTCGTCCCGATCGACGCCAGTCTCGAACGCGGCCACGGCCTTCTTGAGCTTCTGCATACGCAACAGGGTCATCCCCAGAAGCACGTGGTTCCCGGCATCGTCGGGATGGATCCGCACCAACGCCTCGACATGAGCCAACGCCTCTTCCGGGCGGCCGGTCGCGAGCGCCATGCGGGCCATGATGGCGCGCATCTTTCCGCTCTCCGGGAAGACCTCGAGCACCTCACTCGCCTCCGCTTCGGCATCATCGAAACGGTTGTCGAAGTAGGCGGTCATCGCAGACGACGTCAGCTCGATCCAACGCTGCCCATCTTTCGGGTTCATGCCGGTGCGAACGGGCGGTGCCTGGGTGACGAGATAGCCCAGGGCTTCGATGCGCCGAGCGGTTTCGGCGTCGATCGTTCTACGATTCGGCGTAGCGGCGTCGGCAAGCACGCTCGCTACCTGCTGTTCCAGACGAAGTCTGGCCTGGCGGGCGCCCTCCGCAGGCTGGGTTTCGAGCAGGTTGTGAAGCTGCTGCGGATCCGCTTCGACGTCGTAGAGTTCCGGTTTCGGGGCATGGATGTAGGCGAACTGGTCTCCGCGGGTCGCAGAGAGCGGGGCCCAGCCGAAATCGAGCTGCGGCGCGAGCGTTTCCGCGTAGATGGGCGTTGCGCGCTCTTGATCCGCTTCGACGAGGGAGGGCAAGGCGCTCGAATCGAGGGGTGGCAGCTTCGCCAGGGAGACGAGCGTCGGGCCGACTGCCGCGTTCGAAACGGGGTCGCTGCGGCGGCTGCCCGGGCTCAATCCAGGCCCTCGAAGCAGCAAGGGAACCCGGAGGACGCTCTCGTACAAGAAATAGCCGTGGGTCGACTCTCCGTGTTCGCCCAGGCCCTCGCCGTGATCCGAGGTCAGGGCCACGACGGTATTCGCCCATCGATCCCGCGCGCGCAGCGCATCCAGGAGCCGGCCAAACTCTGCGTCGGTGTAGGCGATCTCGCCGACATAGGGCGAACTGGCGAAGCGCGACGCGTAGGGCTCGGCAGGCTGGTAGTCCGCATGCGGATCGTAGTAGTGCACCCAGAGAAAGAACGGAGAATCAACCGACTCGACCCAGCGCAGGGCCTGGTCCGTCACCTCCGTTGCGGAGCGCTCCACGAAGCCGCTCCCGCTGGAGCGATGCTCGTCGAAGTGGTCATCGTAGAGATCGAAACCCTGTTGGAGCCCGAACTGCGAGGAGAGAACGAATGCGCCGAGGACCGCACCGGTGGCCCAGCCGCCCTCCCGGAATCCCTCGGCCAGCGTGCGGGCTTCGTTGCGAAGGAAGTACACGCCATTGTGTCGGACGCCGTGTTGAGGGGGCAAGAGCCCCGTCAACATCGAGGCGTGGGCGGGCAGTGTCAGTGGTGCTGTCGTCAGGGCGCTCTCGAAAAGAACGCTCTCCTTGGCGAGGCGATCGATGTTCGGCGTCGCCCCATGCACCGCGCCGTAGGCTCCGACATGGTCCGCACGTAGCGTATCGATCGTGATCAGAAGGACATCCGGCGCATCGGCCGGTGCAACCCGCGCAGCCGCGATCTCCCCGGCCGCCTCCAGCCCCTGCGTCCGGGCAGAAGGCAGCGGGTTCTCTTTCAATTCCAGGTCGCTGCAGGCCAGTGCCAGCGGCAACCCGATGAATCCGATCGCCCAACGCCATCCGAGGCGGCTCGTCTGCATGGTTCCCCCCAGGAGAGGGGAATCGGCTTGTCAGGCCGAAAAGTTGAAGGCTCTCTTGCGTGGTGCTGAGCTGGCGAAATCAGCCGAGGAGCGAACTCAGGAACGAGGGAGGGAGGAGCATCGTCAGGATCGCCGCGACGGCGATGGACGGCGCGAACCCGAACGGCATGTTGGCTGCACCTCGGAAGAGCGCCAATCCCCCGCCCCAGACGAGGCCGACGACCGCCGCCAGGATGATGGTCCAGAGCACTCCGACCGGGCCGAGACAGACACCGATCAAGGCCATCAGCTTCACGTCGCCGAAGCCCAGGCCCGGGAACCACGTCCAGTAGTCGAGACTCCCAGGGGTCGGCATCTCCTCGCCTTCGCCTGGCCAATGCGGAAAGCGGCGACCCATCGCCGCGGAGACGCGGGCGTGGGCAAAACCCACGGTCCAAAGGAAACCAGCGCCCACCAGCCCGCCGCTGAGGCTGACGAGCCAGGCCGAGAGGGCAGGCTCGCCAAGCAGCCAACGCGCGGTGGGAACGACGGCCAGCGCGACCAACGTGCCCCCGACACTGATGCCATCGGGAATGAACTGGTGGTCGAAATCGATGGCGGCCGCGGCAATCAACGCAGCACTGAAACCCGCCCACACCAGCATCATCGGATCCGGGCCGAAGCGGAGCGCAATCGCAGCGAAGACCAGGCCGGTCCCGAGTTCGAGGAGTGGATACCGGAGCGGAATGCTCACCTGGCAATGCCGGCAGCGACCCCGCAGCAGGATGTACGAAACGAGCGGGATGTTGTCCCAGGAAGCGATGGACACTCCGCATTGGGGGCAACGAGAACGTGGCTGAACGATGGACTCGCCTTCGGGGACGCGGTGGATCACCACGTTCAAGAAGGAGCCGACGACCAGGCCAAACGCAAATGCGAGCCCCGCCAGGACCCAGAGTTCTTCGCCGGCTGTCACGATCGAAAAAGCCTAGCCACCACTCGGATTCACCGGAAGTCCCGGCGCTCGAAGACGACGACGGCGATGGTGAGAAAGGCGATGCACCAGCCGATCCCCATCACGAACGACCAGGCCACCTGTTCCGGCGGGATCGGCAAACCGTGGACCGCCTCGATCGTCCAATTGAAGGACTCGAGGTCCGGGAAGATCCGATGGATCCAGACCGTCAGCGATTTCGCCGCGCCGGATTCCGCGATCTCTCCAAGGGCACGGATGTCCCGGGTGATGTGGCCCACGACGTAGAGCCCAATGCTGTAGCAAGCCGCGAGAAACGGGGTCGCGAAGGACGAGAACAGGGTCGCGATGGCCACCAGTACAGCGAGTTCCAGCGCGGTGGCCGCCAACGCGATGGCGTGCCCGCCATCCAGCGGTGCGCCCATCGACCAGGAGACGAGCACGAAGCCTGCCGACATGATCGCCAGTTGCAGCCACAACGTGGTCACCAGGCCCAGATACTTCCCGATCAGGAAGTCGGCGCGCGAGACCGGCTTGGAAAGGATCGTGAAGATGGTGCGGCGATCGACTTCCCGGTGGACGAGGCTGACGCCGATGAAGATGGCGATTGCCGCTCCGAAGGACGAGCGCGAAGAAGAGCAGGATGTAGAGCACCTTGTTTCGAACCGCGTCGCGGACGGTGTTCTCGGCGATGGCAGTGATCGCGAGCGTGTTCAACGACCTTCCTCCCGGCTCTTGGGAGCCCTGTCGTGAACGGCGCGCATGAAGAGATCTTCGAGAGCGGCCTTCACCGGCGTCACACCACGCACGGCCCCTCCTTGGGCCAGGACCCTGCCGAGCACGTCGTCGACGCTCTTCTCGGGAACCCG
>JAFDCZ010000364.1 GCA_019312665.1 Deltaproteobacteria bacterium
GAGGCTCTGCGCCGCGGCGTTGCGATCGATGCGCAAGCTCGACAGCGCCTCGCTGGTCTGGCGCAGCACGAAGTACTTCGCCGTTCCTTCGAAGAGGGGGAACGTGAGCTGCGCGCCCGCGCCCCACTCAGTGTCGTCGAAGTGGAGGCCGGGAGCGCCGGATCCGCCGGCCTCGGTGTGGCTGACGCCGGCGTCGAGGCTCGCCGACGGTAGGTAGAAGGCGCGGCGGTTGGAAGCGAGCAGACGATTCGCAGCGGCGATGGCGTCATCGATGGCGGCGAGCACCGGCGAGCGAACAATGCCGACGCGGACGAGCCTGTCTCGCAGCCTGCGATCGCCGTCGGGCGTGGCAATCGCCCGGGCGATGGCGTCGCGCGCGTAGACGAAGCCGTACTCCGCCACCACCGCCGGAATCGAGTCGATCGGCGTTTCGGCGGACCGGTTGCGAACGCGGTTCAGCTCAAAACGATTCACCAGCACTAGCGTGCGCGCCTCGACCACGGCGCGGTCGTTGCCGGCGATCTGGCTCTGCCAGCGCAGGAGTTCTCGCTCGCTCGACCAGCCCGCCGCCAGCCGCGCCCGCGAGGTCTCGAGATTGCGGCGCGTCAGCTCGCGGTTGGCTGTCTGAACCGCCAGCACGGCCCGGGCGCGGTCCAGCTCGAGGAAGGTGTTGGCGGCGTCTTGCACCACGCCGAGGCGGAAGAATTCGAGCTGCTCGCGCTGGCCGGCATAGACGTGCTTCTGGATACTGAGGTCGGCCCAGGCCTCCTCGTCGTAGAGAATCTGGTTCAGCTCAGCGGAGAAGGTCGCCGTGCGTTGGGTGGTCTTACCGTAAAAGGCGTTGGACTTGTCGTCCCCCACGATCTGGACGCGGGCCCCGACGTCGACCTGCGGCAGCAGGCTGGAGCGGACGATTCCGATCTCCGCCTCGTTCGCAGCCAGCGCGCGGCGCCGGGCAGCGAACTCGAGGTTCCCCTCGACGGCCTGACGGGCCGCTTCAGCCAGGCTCAGCTGGGAGTCGGCCGACGCAGGCACAGCGAGAAACGGAAGCCAGCTGCAGGCGAGCACGAGCGCGACACCCCAGCCCTTCCTACGCGCGACTTGCAAAGTCCCCTCCTCCCCCGGTCGAGAAGTTGATTCGCCGAAACGGCTGCGGTTGGAACCCACGGTACGCTAACAATCATAGATGGGGAAGGAGGGCCCGGGTGTACCAAGCGCGACGATCTGGCGGCCAGAGCGTCGCCACGGCCGGGTTTCTGATAGCGCCGTTCTCGGCGCTCGGCTGCGCCCCCACCGTCGACGTGCTGGGCGTCTACTTCCCGGCTTGGCTCGTCTCGTCGGTCGTTGGTCTCCTCTGCGCCTATGCTCTCGTCGCGTGGTTGGGCCGCCGGCCCGGGCAGCGCGAGCTGGCACAGTCGGGCCTCTTCTTCTGCAGCCTCACGGTCGTCGTGAGCCTGCTCAACTGGTGGATCTTCTTCCGTGACTTCTAGGGAAACCTCGTGAAGCGAGCCGCGCGCATCGGCATCATCGCCGCCTCGATCGTAGCTGCGGGGATTCTCGCCACCGCCTACTACCGCCACTCCGAGCTCTACCCAAGCACCGACGACGCTTATGTAGACGCCGACGTCGTGGGAATCGTCGCCCAGGTGGCCGGCCCCATCGTGAACCTCCCCATCGAAGACAACCAGGCCGTCAGCGCGGGCGACCTGCTCTTTGAAATCGATCCACGCCCGTTCCGAATCGCGGTCGAGAAGGCACACGCGCAGCTCGACAAGACCGGCCAGAACGTGAGCGGGTTGGCCGACGACGTGACCAGCGCCGACGCCTACGTGCGCAACGCCCAGGCGAACCTGCGCCTGGCCGAGGTGCAGTGGAAGCGCATCGAGCCGCTCGCCAAGATCGGTGCCGTCCCGTTCCAGGACAAAGACAAGGCCCAGGCGGGGCTGGCCGAGGCGCGGGCGGCGCTCGCCGATGCCGTGGCGCAGCGCAGGAAGGCCCTGAGCGATCTCGGCGCCGTGGGCGTGAGAAACGTGGACATCCGAACCGCCCTGTCCGAACTCGAGTACGCCGAGCTGCAGCTCAGCTACACGCGGGTGGTTGCGCCGGTGAACGGCTACGTCACGGACCTTTCGCTGAGCCCGGGGAGCTACGCCAACGTCGGGAGCCCCATCCTCTCCCTCGTCAACACCGACTCCTGGCGCGTGGTCGCGTACATGAAGGAGACCCAGCTCCGGGTCATCCGGTCCGGTCAACAGACACGCGTCTTTCTCCCGGCCTACCCGGGCGTCCGCTTCGACGGGCGCGTCCAGGATGGCCCAGCGTTTCCCCGTGCGCATCACCCTCGGCGATCCCGACCCGGTCCATCCGCTTCGCAAGGGGATGCGCGCCTCGCTGCGCATCGACGCAAGTGCCGAGCCCGCTTCGGGTGACGACACCGGCGGAAGTTGACCTTCGAGTGGGGAGCGCCTCGACCCAGTCCCTCGAACGGCTGCCTCTGACTCGCGCCCTGGGGTGGCTCGCAGAAACCCCGCCCGCGGTGCGCTTCGGCCTCAAGTACGGCACCGCCATGGCCGCGTCGATCTGGATCGCCTTTGCCTCCGGCCTGGACTGGGGGCTGACGATCTGGATCACCGTCATGTTCGTGGCGCAGCCCAACACGGGGGCGTCGATCAAGAAGGGGCTGATGCGGATCTGGGGCTCGGCGGCCTCGGGGCTGGTTTCGATCGCGATCTACGGCCTGTTCGCCCAGCAGCCGGCTCTCATGCTTGCGAGCATTTGCGGAGCGTTTGCGCTGGCGGTCTACGGCATGACGGGGCCGCGCTACCCATACGCTTGGCTGGTCTTCGGGTTCACCACGAGCCTGATCCTCGCCAAGGCCATGGCGGGGTCCGATCAGATCGAGACGCTGTCCTTCGAGCGGTCCACGCTGACGGCGCTCGGCGTGCTCATCGTCTTCGTGGCGGATTCGTTGTTCTGGCCCGTTCGGGCCGAGGAGGAACTGCGGAAGAGCCTGGCAGAGCGCTGTCGCCGAATCGGAGAGGCCCTGAAGCAGCACCTCCGGAGCCCCCCGTCGGAACGGGCACCGGATGAGACGGAGCCGCCTCCGTCGTCGCCTTTGATCCAACAGCTGGGGCTCGTGGAACAGTTCCGGGACGAGATCGGTGTCACTCCGCAGCGAGTGCAGGCGTTCTCTCGCATCGCGCTGCTGCTGGAAGGACTGGCCTCGCGAACGCGCCAGCTGAGGCGCTACACCGAGACGGATCAGAGCGCCCCGCCCCTACGCGTGGCGCTCGAGCGGCTCGGCGACGAGCTGAATGCGGCGCTGGCCGAGGCGTCCCACTGCCTGGCTGCGGACCAAGCGCCGGAACCCTTCGCCGAAGCGTTGGAGCACTCGCTGGCCGGCTTCGAGAACGAGCGGATGGCTTACATCGAGAGTCTGATTCGGCAAGGGGCCGCGCGTCGGGTCGGGAACGATGGGGAAGCGGAGCGCCCGGCGCTGCCCAGCACCGTGGCACCCATCCTGAGGGATGTGATGCTGTTGCTCCGTCGGCTGCAGGATGCGCTGATGGGCCTCGTGAACCAGGACGGCGGGCCTGAGGTCGAGCGGGCATCCGAAGCCGCGCCGGCCGCGGCCAGGCTGTGGTTCCGTCCCGACCCCATACGCCTCCAGCTGGCGCTCCGTGCGGGCATCGCCGGCGGTGGCGCCATCGTCGCGATGCTCGCCATGGGCTGGAGCTTCGAAGAAGACCTGCTGCCCATGATCTTGGCCCCCATCGTGGCCTTCATCCTGGCCGGCGTCTCGTCGACGCGGGGCGCCGGTACGACGGTGGGCATCGGCTTGGCCTTGGGCATTCTCCTCGGCTGGCTCATTGCCGACCTCGCGAGCGTGTTCCTGTTCACCCAGCTGGATCGGATGCCACTGTCCCTGGTTTATCCCTTCGTGATCGCGGGCGGCGCCGGTTACCTGATCGTGCGCGGGTCCCCCCTCGGCCCGCTCGGTGCCCTTTTCGGGATGCTCACGGCGCTCTTGCCCGTCTACATGGGCGACGCACCGCCCCAGAACGTCGACACTGCCTACGGCCTGGTGTGCGGCCTGTTCCTGGGCGAGGCTGCGGGCCTGATCGCGCAGCGGGTTCTGTGGCCCCGCACGGCGATGCAGATTTTCACGGCGCGTGCGGCCGCACAGCTCGACCTTTGCTTGCGGGCGCTCGGCGACGGGGAGCGCAGCAGCGAAGCCGCCGCGCGGGGCAAGGCTGCGGCCGGCCTCGTGAGCGCCTACGCGAAGCAGTTGACCCAGCTGGGCCAGCTCCACGCACAGGCCCACGCCGAGCCCGTCGAGCGCGCGCTCGACGACACCCGACGGGCCGAGCTGCTGGCCCTCACGCAGGA
>JAFDCZ010000211.1 GCA_019312665.1 Deltaproteobacteria bacterium
GCGAAAAGCACGCACCCAGGGGCCGGCGGTCTCGACCATGGCCGCCACATCCGGCCCTCGCTCGTCATGGCCAGAGCTCATGTCGCCTCTCGCACTCTCGGGTCGAGCCACGCCAGCGCCAGATCGACGGCCAGGTTGAAGAGGGTGATCAGGCCGCAGTAGAAGAGTGCCGTCCCGAGCACGACGCCATAGTCCCGGTTGATCGCACCCTTCACGAACCATTGACCCATGCCCGGGATACCGAACAGGGTCTCGACCACGAAGGATCCTGTGAGGATTCCCGCAGCGGCAGGCCCCAGATAGGAAACGACCGGCAACACCGCGACACGCAGGGCATGCCGCGATACCACCTGCGCCTCGGACAGGCCCTTGGCCCGAGCCGTGCGAATCCAATCCTCCTGCATCACCTCGAGGGTGCCCGTGCGCGCCAGCCGAGCGATGATGGCGGCGTGAGGCAACGCCAAGGTGAGTGCCGGCATCCATACGTGGCGGAAGCCTCCCCAGCCAGCGACCGGAAGCCAATCCAGCCAAAGGGCCAACACGATCATCAGTCCGGCGCCGATCACGAAATTGGGGAGCGAGATGCCGACCAACGCAAGGCCCATGCTGGCGTGGTCTGCCCAGGAGTTCGGGCGCGTGCCCGCGCTCACCCCGAGCACGACGCCGATCGCAACCGCCAGGAAGAGCGCCAGGCCACCGAGGCCGAGACTGACGGGCAGCGCCGGGAGCAGGAGATCCAGCACGCTTCGACCCTGCACCTTGAGCGCCGGGCCAAGGGAGCCGTCGACGAGCAGCCGCTCCATGTAGATCTGAAAGAAGGCGAGCGGTGATTCGGGCACACCGTATTGGGCGCGCAACGCCGCCTCGACCTGGGGAGCGATGGCTTTTTCCTGGGCGAAAGGATTGCCCGGCGCCATGTACATCAGCCAGGTCGTTACCCCGATCAAGAGCAGCAACGACGGGATCATGAACGACACCCGCCGCAGCACACTCGGCGGCAGCGCCCACCAGAGCCCGGCAGCGAAAGGTGCACAGACGAGTAGCGCCCCCGCGTCGCCGATCGGGTGGCGCAGGAAGACGAACACCAGAGCGGCCAGGAGCGTGGCGCCCAGCACGCGCGTCGCGTCGTGGGGAAGCAACGCGATGGATGCGATGGCCAACAGCATCGCGACCGCCAGGAATGCCTCGATCATTCGGACGCCGGAAGGTGAATGGAGCGCAGGGGATGAAGGTTCTGCAGGTTCGGCAGACGTCGGCCATCCGGTTGAACGAGCTCCGTGTAGAAGCCCTCCACTTCGGGCCGCACCAATCCGTTCACGACATAGAAATAGATCGGCAGGATCGGCAGCTCTTCCTCCACCAGGATGCGCTCGGCTTCACGTAGGAGATGCAGGCGCAGCGCTGCCAAGGCTGCGCGTCGGCCGGCCGTATCAGGCGCCTCCTTCGCCGCCGCAAGGTATGCCGCGGCCTTGCCGGGCTCGGCCAAGCCATCCATGAACGGCTCCTGGGCGTAGGCATCGACGTTCCCTGCCGCGGCGATCAACCGGTCATAGACCGGATGGCTCCATCCCGTCTGGTTGTTACCGCCGTTCGTCACCCACAGATCAAGGAAGGTATTCGGGTCGAGGTAGTCGCCGATCCAGCCTGCGCGGCCCAGGTCGTATTCCCCCGCTCTCATCGTGGCCAGGTAGGACTGCCACTCCTGGTTGTAGGGTTTGATCGTGACCCCCAGGTGCCGGGCCAGTTGGTCGGCGATCAGCTCCGCGATCTTCTTGTGGCTCTCGAGGGTGTTGTAGAGAATGCCGATTTCGGGAAAACCTTTGCCGCCTGGGAAACCGGCCTCGGCGAGGAGTGCACGGGCCTGCACCGGGTCGAAGCCCACGGCGGTCGGCGGAGGCTGGTAGCCGGGGATCCCAGGTGGCACGAGATGCAGGGCCGGCAGCTCGCCCAGGCGCAGCACGTCCCGGACGATCGTCTCGCGATCGATGGCGAGCGCCAACGCCCGGCGCACGCGAGCGTCGTCCAGCGGAGGGCGGCGGGTGTTGATCCGATAGTAGTACGTGATGAAGCCGGCATGGGCGTAGTGATCCGAGCGCTCGCGAAGCGCATCGACCAGATCCGTCGGGTAGCGCGGGATCCAATCCACTTCACCGGAGAGGTAGAGGTTGAGCGCGGTCGTCACGTTTTCCAGAGGCAGTGCATCGATGGTGCGCGAGGGAATGCTCTGCCGGTTCCAGTAGATGTCGCTCCGGCGGAGACGGATGCGATCGCCAATTCGCCAGGCCCCGAGTTCAAAAGGGCCGTTCGATACGATCTTCTCGGGCAGGAACCAATCCCGCTCGTTGCCGGGAATCTCGAGCAGCTGACGCGGCACCGGATAAGCGGGGTAGAAGGCAGTCAGTTCCAGGAAATAGGGGATCGCCGCCACCAGCTCGACGACCAGCGTGTAGTCGTCGGTGGCAAAGACGCCGAGATCGATGCCGTAATGCTCTCTCGCGTGCCGAGCTCGGGCACTGCGGCGCTCCGCCTCGGCGGCGAGTGCAGCCAGGAATGCCGCCCGGTCGTCCGGCGGCGCCGCGAGCCCCGCCCGAAGAATCGGATCACGGGTGCCACGCACTGTCGTCACCAGGTCATGCTCGGCGACGAGGTTCTCCCATGCCTGTGGATCCATGGAATCACCCGACAGGCCCTCGACCGCTCTGCGAACCGGGCCTCGGAGCGCCTCGGCCCGGGCCTCATCCCGGTTGAGGGCCTCCGCCCCACGCACGCCGTGCAGGATGTACGCGTACTCCCCGCCGTGCTCGGGAAGCTGCAGGCGGCGCCATGCGTAAGCGAAATCATGAGCGGTGACCGGCAAGCCGTCGGTCCAGCGCGCGTCCCGGCGGAGATGAAACACGTAGCGCGTACCATCCGCCGAGATCTCCCAACGCTCGGCGACTCCGGGCGCGGGACGCAAGGTTGCAGGATCGCGAATCGTCAGGCCTTCGAAGAGAGCGCTGGCGATGCGACCCTCAGGCTCGCCGGTCATCAGGCCGGGATCGAGCGTGGTCGGCTCCGTGCCGTTCACGAAGGTGAAATCTGCAGGATCCTGAAACGACGCCCGAAACGTCAGGCCGATACCGAACAATGCCAGGAGCGGCAACGCCAGCAGGCCGAGGCCGGACCTCACCCGCCGGCCCCGCGAATATCATCACCGCCGCCCGCCACGCCATCGGGGCCAAAGCTGAGCAAGGAGAAGCCGCCCTCCCCTTGCGTGTATTCCCAAGGCTGGCCCCACGGATCGACCGGCTTCCCATCCTCGAAGACTTCCTGCAGGCGCCAGCCGAGTTCGCGCAGACCCTCCGGCAAAGCGCCTGTGGCTTCAGCGAAGCCACGCAGCTCACGCTCGAGCCCAGCATGCTGCTGGATCGCCCGAGCTTCGCGGGAGCCCGGCCAGCCGAGCAGGACGAGACCCAGAAGCGCGGCAACCAGGGCGACCGGGAACGATCGAGCAACCCAGGCCGGAGTGCTGGGTTCGGCCAGGTTCTCCGACCCGAGACCCTCGGACGCGAGAGATCTGGACGGCCCCCCGAGCTGCAACTCGGCCTGGCGTTCTTTCGCGCGAGCGGCTTCGGCCGAGATCCGCCGCTCCTCCGTTGCGCGCTTCCAATCCCCATCCTGGGGAGTGGCATCGGCGAGGAAACAACTCACGACATGCCCGCCAGGCAACTCGACAGGCGGCGGTACATCCCGCCGGCAACGATCCATCACCGCGGGACAACGGGTATGGAAGCGACAGCCCGGAGGCGGATGCATCGGACTGGGAACGTCCCCTTCGAGGACGATGCGCTGGGCACGCCGGGTCGGATCCGGAACCGGAATCGCCGAGAGCAGCGCCCGGGTGTAGGGATGAGCCGGGGCTTCGAACAAGCGCGCCGCGGGCGCGACCTCCACGATCTGGCCCAGATACATCACGGCGATCCGATCCGAGACATGCCGGACCACCGAGAGATCGTGGGAGATGAAGAGGTAGGAAAGGCCCAGCTCTTCGCGGAGATCGATCAGCAGGTTCAATACCTGGGCCTGCACCGACACGTCGAGAGCGCTCACGGCTTCGTCGCAGACGATCAGTTTCGGGCCGAGCGCAAGCGCCCGCGCGACCCCGACACGCTGTCGTTGACCGCCGGAGAACTCGTGGGGATAGCGGTTCCGCCACGCGCCAGGCAGGCCGACCTTCTCGAGCAGGTCCACCACACGCGCATCGAGTGCCTCCCCGCGCGCGATGCGATGCACGTAGAGTGGCTCGGCGATGATGTCGCGAATCGTCATGCGCGGATTCAGCGAACTCATCGGATCCTGGAAGATCATCTGCAACGAGCGCCGAACCGCCCGAAGCTCCGCGCGGGGAAGCGTGGCCAGATCCTTTCCGTCGAAGAGGACCCGCCCTGCCGTAGGCTCCTCCAGGCGCAACAAGGTCCGACCCACGGTGGTCTTCCCGCAGCCGGATTCACCGACCAGGCCGAGCGTCTCACCCGGGGCGATCTCGAAGGACACGCCATCGACGGCCCGCACGCGGGCGACCTCGCGAGAGAAGACACCGGCGGTCACCGGGTAATGCTTCACCAGCCCTTCGACCTGGAGAAGGGGCGTGCCCGCGTCCGAGGCTCGCTGGCTCATGTCGACGACCCGCCCGCATTCGCCACCCAACAGGCTACGCGATGCTTCGGCTCGCCCTCGAGTGCCGGCTCGTCCTCCGCGCAGCGCGGAATGGCAACCGGGCAGCGAGGATGGAATCGGCAGCCACTCGGCATGCTCCGTGCGTCCGGCACATTGCCCTCGATGGGATGCAGACGATCCCCCACCCCGTCTACATCCGGCAAGGCACCTAGCAAACCCACGGTGTAGGGATGTCGCGGCGCTCCAAAGAGCTGGTGCACGCCGGCCTGCTCCACGACCTTGCCCGCGTACATCACGACGACCCGTTGGGCGGTCTCGGCGACCACACCCAGATCGTGGGTAATCAGCAGGACCGACATCCCGAGTTCTTCCTGGAGCCGACTCAGCAGGTCGAGAATCTGCGCTTGGATCGTCACATCCAGGGCCGTGGTCGGTTCGTCCGCGATCAACAGCTTTGGGTTGCAAGCCAGGGCCATGGCGATCATCACGCGTTGGCGCATCCCACCGGACATCTGATGGGCGTAGTCATCGACACGTCGCTCGGGGCTGGGGATGCCGACCCGTTGAAGCATCTCGATGGCCCGCGTTCGCGCCGGCCCGGCCGAAAGCTTCTGATGGAGCTGGATCACCTCGACGATCTGCTCTCCGACTGTGAAGACCGGGTTCAAGCTCGTCATCGGCTCCTGGAAGATCATCGCGATGTCATTGCCGCGGACCTCGCGCATCCGCCCTTCGCTGACCTGGAGCAGATCCTCCCCTTCGAACCGGATCTCGCCGCCGGCGTATTCGCCCGGCGGAACCGCGACGAGGCGCAAGATGGAAAGCGCCGTCACCGATTTCCCGCAGCCGGATTCGCCTACCACGGCCAGGGTCTCGCCACGCTCCACGTCGTAGCTGACCCCATCGACGGCGCGCACCAGGCCATCATCCGTGCGGAACCAGGTCTTCAGATCGTCGATCTCGAGAAGCGCCATTTTCAGGTTCGCAGCTTCGGATCGAGGGCATCGCGCAGCCCCTCGCCTACCAGGTTGAAGACACTCACCACGAAGAAGATCGCGAGCCCCGGCGCCAGGATCAGCCACAGCTTCATTTCGAGTCGCCCAGCGTTCAAGGTCCCGCCCCAACTGGGCACGGAGAGGTCGCCGAGGCCCAGGAACGCCAGACCGGACTCGGTGAGGATTGCCGAAGCGATCCCAAAGGTTGCCGAGACGAGCACCGGCCCCATCGCGTTGGGCAGGATGTGACGGAAGATCACTCGCCAGCCCGGAAGCCCGAGGGCACGGGCGGCCAGGGTGTACTCGAGCTCGCGTTGTTGCAGGAACTCCGCGCGAACCAGACGCGCGACGCCCGTCCAACTGGTGATCCCGATGATCACCATGACGTGAAAGATCGAACGGTCCTGCACGAGGGCCACCAGGGTGAGGATCAGGAAAAAGCTCGGGATGCAGATCATCACCTCGACCAGGCGGGAGACCACCACGTCCACCCAACCCCCGAAGTAGCCGGCCAACGCGCCCAGCACGACCCCGATCAGGACGTAGATGGCGACGGCCACGACACCGATGGTCAGCGAGATGCGCGTCCCATACAGCATCCGCACCAGGACGTCCCGACCCTCCAAGTCCGTGCCGAGCCAGAACGTGCGGCCCGGAGCCTGAACGCTGCGCTCTGGATTCGTCTCACGGTAGTGGATACGACGGGGCGGAAAGATCGCCGTCACGGATTGGCCCGAAGCCAACAGTTCCGCTTCCTGCCCGCGGAAGTCGACGATGGGGGCCTCGCGATGGAAGGGATTCGAAACCCCGAGCCAGCTCGCGGGCACGACGAGCACGGTCGCCAGCATATGAAACGCCACGAGCCCGGTGGCTGCCCGGAGGCCCAGCCCGCCCATTCGACGTCTCCAGAGGACGAAGCCCGCATACAGCGGGGAGAGCACCAGCAAGAGGTTGAAAAAGATATCGACGCCGTTCTCGAACTGCAGCCGATTGAAGAGTGCCGCAAAGAACGGGAAACCGGTCTCCTCCGACGTATGCCAGAAGAACGGCTGGTCCAGCGCAAGCAGCGGGGCGCCGGTTGCGAACACGAAGAGCCCGACCGCGCACCAGAGCCCCCACACCGCGGGCCGGTTCTTCTTGAACTGGCCTCGAACGACACCCCAATAGCTGAGCCGGTCGGCATCCGATCCTGTCATTGGAAGAGGTTCATTGGTAGCGAATCCGCGGATCGACCAGTGCATAGCCGAGATCCGAGAGCAGGATGCCGAACAACACCAGCAGCGTAGAGATCAGCTGCACGGACATGATCACGTTGTAGTCACGCTGGTAGATCGATTCGATCAGCCAGCGCCCCATGCAGGGAATGTCGAAGATGACCTCGACGATCACCGAGCCCCCGAGAATGGCGGGCAGGAGGCCAGCAAGAAGAGTGATCACCGG
>JAFDCZ010000365.1 GCA_019312665.1 Deltaproteobacteria bacterium
CGTCGATCAACTGCCGAAGCATTTCTCCAGCTGTCTCCTCTTCGGCGGCGTGAGCACCTTCCCCATTCCGGACGTTGATCGGACGGATTTCATGCTCGTGCTCGGGGCCAATCCGCTGGCCTCCAACGGCAGCCTGATGACGGCACCCGACATGCGCCGCCGGTTGCGTGAGCTACGCGAGCGCGGCGGCGAGCTGGTTGTCGTGGATCCCCGACGCAGTGAGACGGCCCGGGTGGCGGACGAGCACCTCGCGATTCGCCCCGGCACGGACGCGCTCTTCCTCTTCGCTCTCGTGCATGTGCTGTTCGAGGAAGATCTCGTTTCCCTCGGGCGGCTGGCCGATTTCACGAACGGTGTGGATGCGGTGCGCGATCTCGCTCGCGAGTTCTCGCCCGAGGCGGTCGCTTCTTCTACCGGGCTCGAGCCGGAAGCCATTCGCCAACTGGCACGCCGCTTCGCCGCTGCACCCACGGCCGTCTGCTACGGGCGCATCGGCACCTGCACCCAGGAGTTCGGCGCCACGTCGAGCTGGCTGGTCGACGTCGTCAATGTGCTGACTGGAAATCTCGATCGTGCGGGCGGAGCCATGTTCCCCTGGACGGCCCACGAGGCGGCCGACCCGACACCGCGCCGCAAAGGTGTGGTGCCGCGGGGGCGCTGGCATAGCCGGGTGCGCGGCCTTCCGGAATTCATGGGTGAGCTCCCGGTTGCCACCATGGCCGAGGAGATGGAACCCCCGGGAGAAGATCGGGTGAGAGCGTTGCTGACGATCGCTGGCAATCCGGCGCTCTCGACGCCGAATGCCGATCGCCTCGAAGCGGCTCTCGAGCAGCTCGAATTCATGGTTTCGATCGATCTCTATGTGAACGAGACGACGCGGCACGCGGACGTGATCCTTCCCGTCACGGCACCTCTCGAGCGGACGAACTACGACATGGTGTTCCACGGCATGTCGGTGCATCAACACGCGAAGTGGTCACCGGCCGTCCTCGAGCCTCCGCCGGGGGTTCGCCCGCTCTGGGATGTGACGCTCGAGCTGGCCGGGCGCGTGCACGGGGCGGATCAAGCTGCTGTCGAGGAGCTCCTGCTCTCCGGATTGCTAGGCGCAACGGTTGGCCCGGGCAAGGCGTGTCCGGAAACGGACGAGAACCACGCCCGCGAACGGCTGGCCAAGCACGAAGGGCCGGAGCGCCTCCTCGACCTCATGCTCCGGGCTGGGCGATTCGGAGACAGGCTGAAGGAGGGAGCCAAAGGGCTCTCACTCGATGGCATGATCGAATCCGTGCACGGCGTGGACCTCGGGCCCATGGAGCCGCGCCTGCCCGAGAAGCTGGGCACGGAGAGCGGATGCATCGAGCTGGCTCCTGAACTCTTCGTGGAAGACGTGGCCCGGCTCCGCGAGGCGATGGATCGGGAACCCGAGCCGCTCGTGCTGATTGGCCGGCGCCAGATTCGCACCAACAACTCCTGGATGCACAACGTGCCCGCCCTCGCGAAGGGCAAGCCGCGCTGCACACTCCTGGTTCATCCGGACGATGCCGCACGGCATGGCATCGCCGCCGGAGGCCGAGCCCGCATCCGCTCACGGGTAGGCGAGGTCGAAGCTCCGGTCGAACTCTCGGAAGAGATGCGCCCCGGTGTCATCAGTCTTCCCCACGGCTTTGGCCACGATGTGCCGGGCGCTCGCCTCCAGGTCGCTGTCGAGCGGCAGGCCGGCGTCAACTCCAATCGCCTCACCGACGAAGCCGCCATCGACATCCTTTCCGGCAACGCCATCCTGAACGGCATCCCCGTCGAACTGGAACCTGCCTGAGCGTCCCCTCGGTTTCCTTCAGCGGTGGCAATGCCAGTGGCCGGAATGCGCCGAACAATGGCGGTGCTTTGCGGGCCTCGTCGTCACGATGACGAGGTTTGCCGCGAGCGGGACATGGCCATGGAGGACGACTTTGCTTGGCTTGATCCGGTGGTGACGGCCGTGGCGGTGGAGGCAGCCCGTGGCCAGAAGGCCGAAGGCGAGAGCGAGCAGAAGGGTCGCGGTCTTGCGCATCACTGAAGGTCTCCGTGGGGATACCCCATGAAACACAGTCCGGCGGGTCTGGTTGCGCCGGGTTCGGAAACCGGCAGCCAGAACGCAAGTTCTAGTTGTCGGCTCCGAGCCGCTGCCGGATGTCCGCGCGAAGCTCTCCCTTGGCGATCTTTCCCCCGGAGGCCCTGGGAAGGGCCTCGACCACGATCAACCGCTCGGGAAACCACTCCTTCGAGACGCCTCGTTCT
>JAFDCZ010000366.1 GCA_019312665.1 Deltaproteobacteria bacterium
CCCCAGATGGGGTCAGTTCTTGACTTTGCACGTCGTAAGTATTGTGAATAAGCATTTTACCGCCTTCCTTACATGGGGTCAGTTCTTGACTTCACACCTGCTTCGGGGGTCGAATGCCGAACATCTTGAACAGGATTACGAGTCGCAGTGAGGGCAAGGCCCGTTCGGTCGCTGTCTGGATGTGCGAGACCCGGGAGGGTGACACGCGCGACAAGCTCGCCGCTTCCGTCAGGCTCAGGTTCGCAGCTCGACGCAGGAGATAGACCACGGCCTTGAACGCCTCCTGGTTCGATCGATCCAACAGTTTCGCCTCGCGAACGCCGAAGACGTGACAGACCGCCGCGAGAACCTCATCCCGCGTAGGCTGCGAGGGCATGCGCTGGCACCGTGGGACGTTGTCGAGCGGCTCTCCCTTGACGCGTGACTCCATGTGAGTCAAGAAAACCTCGTCCCCCAGCCAGATCTGGCCCTTCAAGTCCTCCCATGGGGACGTCGCCGCGAGCCCCTCACGCACGAAGCGGCGATACGCACCTCGGGCCGTTTTGCGATCCGCGCCGAACTGCGCCAGGAGCCAGTCGGTCTCCAGCCATTCCTCGGGCGACGCCTGCCCAGCGGTCGCTCGGTAGCTACTCCACGCCCAGTCCCTGACCGCCCGGGCAAAGCCGGCACGCACCGGGTTGAGGACGATGTACCGGCACAGTTCGAGCAGGTAGGGCTCTCTGTCCACGACCACGCTGTGGTAGCGCCCCTGAAACAGATGGCCAACTCGTTTGTGCCGCCGATTGACGCTCTGACTGTACGTCCCATTCAGGCGACGCATTCCCATCGTCAGGTTGCCGCGGGGCGTCTCGATCAAGAGGTGGTAGTGGTTCCCCATCAGGCAGTACGCGTGACAGACCCAGCCCTGCTGACGGACCTCGCTTCCGAGCAGGGAGAGGAACCTACATCGATCCTCGTCATCCAGGAAGATCGCTTGGCGTGCGTTCCCGCGAGCGGTCAGGTGGTAAACGGCGCCAGGGAATTGCAGACGTAAGGGACGAGCCATGATTACGCGGCCAGAGCCGAGCTTCCGGCTCCGCGCTCGTCACAGCGGCGTGGGCTCTGCAAGCCTACGATGTGGTCGGTGCAAAGTCAAGAACTGACCCCAGATCACTGACCCCAGATCAAACGGGCAACAACGCGCTTGATTCCAGGAAGTTACAAGGTGTGAAGTCAAGAACTGACCCCGTTGGGTGTGGTAGGATTTTGGGTTGTGGGGATGCTTCGGCGGGGTGGGGTCTTTGGATTATTGAAGGCGGTGGGGCCTGGGCTTCTCGTGGCCGGGGCGGCCATCGGGGTGTCCCATCTTGTGCAGTCGACGCGGGCCGGGGCTTCCTACGGGTACCAGCTGCTGGTCATCGTGTTGCTGGTCAATGCGTTCAAGTATCCCTTCTTCGAGTACGGGCATCGGTATGCGGTCGCCACGGGTGAGAACCTCCTGCGGGGGTACCAGCGGCTCGGGCAGGGCTTCCTCTACGCTTTTCTCGCCGTCAACTTCTTCACCTCGCTGATCACGATTGCGGGAGTCACCCTGGTGACCGCCGGGCTGGCGCAGAGCCTCCTCGGGGATGGATTGGGGGCCACGGGGTGGAGCGCTCTGGTCATGGGCATCTGCGTCGGCATCCTGGTGATCGGGCATTACAAGTGGCTCGACCACAGCATGAAGGTGATCATGGCGGTGCTGTTCATCGCCACGGTCTCCGCGTTCGCCGTGGCGCTGCAGCATGGTCCGGTGGCGCCCGGACATGTCGGGCCGTCGCCCTGGGACACGGCCGCGCTGGGGTTCCTGATCGCGCTGATGGGATGGATGCCGGCGCCGGTGGAACTATCGGTGTTCCAATCGCTGTGGATCGCCGCGAACGAGCAATCGCTCGGGCGACGAACCACGATGCGCGAGGCGAGATTCGACTTCAACTTCGGCTATTCGCTGACGGTCGTGCTGGCGGTGATCTTCGTCATGCTCGGGGCGCTGGTGATGTACGGATCGGGGGTGCAGTTCGCCAATACCGGGGCCGGGTTCGCCGGACAGCTCGTCGATCTCTACCGCAACACCCTCGGCGGATGGGCCGGGCCGATCATCGGACTGGCAGCGCTGTCGGCGATGTTCTCCACCACGCTGACAGTCATCGACGCGTATCCACGCTCGCTCGCCGTCGGCACCAAGCTGGCGGTCGAGACGCGCCTGGGGCTCCGCACCGTGCACTCCATCTTCATGGCCGTGGGCTGCGTCGC
>JAFDCZ010000212.1 GCA_019312665.1 Deltaproteobacteria bacterium
TCTGTTCCGCTTACTCACAGCGTCCGGTTAGTGCAACCGGAAGGACCAAGGATGAGTATCTACTACGCAGAACTCGCGATTCCGGCGGGCCTCAAGTGTCGGGTTCGGTTCCTGGCCCGCGACGCGGGCACGTAGAACTGCTGCGTCTCGAGACATTTCGCCGATCGCCTGTTGAATTCGGTAGCCGTAGGTCCGGCGAGAGCGGAGAGCTTCCATTTGGAGCGCATCGGCAGCAACTTGCGAGACGGTCGGGGGGTTCGAATCCGCCGATCGATCGCGTCGCAACCCGATGTCCGCACTGTCGGTCGGGCTGCGAAGGCGGCGGCCGAGAGCCGGAGAGCCAGATCGCGATTCGCGCTGGTCATCGCCCTAGAAGGAATGCCCAGAGCCGGCCGCGCCAGCTTTTCGGAGGGCGGTAAGCGTGCCAGACGATTCACTCTCTCTCGATCGGTGGGCGCAAGGCGTTGGCAGGGCGCCGCCTCGAGGTTCTGGTCGCGGCGGAAGCCAGTCCGATCCACGACCCGGCGCTGGTCAAGGCCGGGGAAACCCCTACTACGTCTACTCGTCCAGCGCTTTTACGCAAGTTTGACGGTTGGTTCCGCCCCACTGGCGCAAGCTTCCGGAAACTTCTCGGGGAGACCACCGTGAAGATCTATCTCGTCACGCCCCGCAACCCGCCGAGCTTCTGGACCTACGATCGCATCCTGCCCGTGTTGGGCAGGAAGTGCGTCTTTCCCAACCTCTCGATGCCCACGGTCGCGGGGCTGACGCCCCGCGAGCACGAGGTGGTGATCTGTGACGAGAACGTCGAGCCCATCGACTTCGACACCGACGCCGACATCGTCGGGGTAACGGGTTACATCGTGCATCAGGAGCGGATGCGGCAGATCGTGGAGGAGTTCCGGCGCCGCGGTCGCTTCGTGGTGGTGGGCGGGCCCCACGCGTCGCTGTGCCCGGAGGAGTGGCAGGGCCGCTGCGACGTGCTCTTCGTGGGCGAGGCCGAGGAGACCTGGCCGACCTTCCTGCGCGACCGAGCCGCCGGGGCCTGGAAGACCGAGTACCGCACCGAGGAGCGGCCCGACCTCACGCGGGCGCCGAAGCCGCGCTTCGACCTGCTGAAGGTCGACCGCTACCACGCGCTGACGATCCAGTTCGCTCGCGGCTGCCCGTTCACCTGCGAGTTCTGCGACATCATCGTGATGTACGGGCGCCGCCCGCGCACGAAGAGCGTCCCCCATGTAATGGCGGAGCTCGAAGAGTGTCGTCGACTGGGGGCCCGGCAGGTCTTCGTGGTGGACGACAACTTCATCGGGAACAAGAAGCTCGCCAAGGAGCTTCTGCGCGAGATGGTCCGCTGGGGCCGCGAGCAAGGGTATCCCATGGAGTTCAACACCGAGGTGTCCTTGAACGTGGCCCAAGACGAGGAACTGCTGGGCCTGCTGCGCGACGCGAACTTCACCACCGTCTTCATCGGGATCGAGAGCCCGCGCCGGGAGTCGCTCCAGGAGACCGGCAAGATCCAGAACACGCGGGCCGACCTGGTCGCCAGCGTGCAGAAGATCCACGCCTTCGGGATCCAGGTGCAGGCCGGCATGATCGTCGGCTTCGACAGCGACGACCTCTCGATCTTCGAGGAGCAGCTGCGCTTCATCCAAGATGCCCGCATCCCGGTTTCGATGACCGGCATGCTGCAGGCCCTGCCCAAGACCCGACTCCACGAGCGCGTGAGCCAGGAGGGCCGGCTGATCGCGGCCAGCACCGGTGACCAGTTCGTGTTCTCCAACATCGAGCCCAGGCAGATGACCCGCCCGCAGCTCTACGAGGGCTACCGGCGCCTGATCGCGGAGCTATACGACTTCCGTGCCTACCGCGAGCGCACCATGGCCTTCCTGCTGGCCCGGGGGCGCCGGGTCTCGCGGCGCTTCGAGCTGCGCGCGGGCGACCTGCGGCTCTTCTCGCGGGTGTTCTGGCACACCGTGGTTCGCGGTGGACCGCGCCGCGCCGCGTTCACCCTGGGCCTGTGGACGCGCACGGCGCTGCGGCGGCCGGCGGCGTTCAAGGACGCGGTCTCCTTCTCGCTGATCCACAAGGGCCTCTCCGACTACATGGAGACCCTGGGCGGCCACCTGGAAGACGCGCAGCGCGAGCTGGAGCGCCAGCAGGACCTCCCGGCCTCCTAGGGCCCCGGAGTCCGGCGCCTGCACGACGCAATTCCTACCCGCCTGGGAGCCCTGGAGGATGCGCTTCAAGAACTTCGTGGTGGCCTACCGCCCGCTGAGGACGAAACTCTTCAAGCCGGGCATGGCGATAGGAACGCTGCGCCTCGAGCCGGAGTTCGTGGACCCGAAGGACCCGCCCGGCGATCCGATTCCTCCGCCCCAGATCTAGGGCGCTGATCGTACCCGCCGCTATACGCCCGGGTTTCGCGCACCCGTGCGCGCGGAGCCAACACCACTGCGTTGCTGCGGTGGTTCTTGCTCGTCCCCAGGGAGGAGGTATGACCGTCGTCATATCCCCGATTCCGATCCGAGTTTTAGGATGAACCGGGTGAATCGACGGAACGACGGCGGATCGCGCTGGGAGCCAGTTCCAAGGCGAATCGTCGTGTCACACCCCGCAACAGGAGGCTGAACGATGGCCCTCGAAGAACTCGTGACCGAGCTGAAAACCGTCTGGAAGTTCGACTACGAGCCCAGCATCAAGGCGCTTCGCGATCTCTACGAGACCGCGAAGAAGGAACAGTGGAACGCGGCGACGGACATTGACTGGACCCGGGACATTGACAAGGACGGAGATATTCTCGATCCGGAGCAGGATGCCTTCCGCAGCTTCGATTTCGTGAAGGCCCTGCCCGAGGACAAGCAGAAGGAGTTGGCTGTCCGTCGCGCCGCCTGGACACTCTCCCAGTTCCTCCACGGGGAGCAGGGCGCGCTCCTCTGCTGCGGGCAGCTCGTCGAGGTCGTTCCAGACATGGACGGCAAGCTTTACGCATCCACCCAGGTCATCGACGAGGCACGACACGTGGAGGTATTCCACCGCTATGTGCAGCGGCTCGACCGCGTCTACCCGATCGACCCGGCACTGCAGACCGTGCTCAATGCGATTCTTGAAGCCGACATGTGGCAGATGAAGTGCGTGGGAATGCAGGTCATCGTGGAGGGCCTCGCGATGGGGTCGTTCAAGATCATGAAGAAGGGCACCAGTGACCCGCTCCTCAAGAGCATCGTCGAACTCACCGCGCAAGACGAGGCACGCCACGTCTCCTATGGCCTGATCTACATGAAGGACGAGATTCCCAGGATGTCGGGTCCGGATCGCGACCGCCTGGAGGACTTCGCCTGGACCGCCATCGACATCATGGCGGGTGGGGGTCGCCGGATGTCGTCGCAGGCAGAACTCTACGCGGGGCTCGGCATCGACACCGAAGCTGCGGTGGAGGAACTGCGCGAGCGTTTCCGCGACCCGAAGCAGCGGGCAAACCGGCCGAATGCCTTCCGCCAGTATGTCATTCCTCAGCTGCAACGCATCGACCTGATCACCGAGCGCACGGCGCCCAACTATCGGAAGCTCGGCTTCGAGGTGTGACAGTGAATTCGATCATGGCACGTCGACTCCCGTCCCGTGAGTGAGGCGTGCGCAAGGAGGACCCGATATGCCGGTGGAAGAAATCGTCGCAAACGTGAAGACCCTCTGGAAGTTCGACTACGAACCGAAGATCAAGGCCCTGCGTGACCTTTACGAGGTCGCGAAGAGGGAGCAGTGGAATGCCGCCACGGACGTCCCCTGGGACCTCGAGATCGATGCGTCCGGAGACATCCTGGACCCGAGCCAGGACGCATTCCGCGAGCTCGACGCCATCAAGGCACTCCCGGAGAAGACCCAGACCGAGCTCTCGGTCCAGAATGCGGCCTGGATCCTCTCCCAGTTCCTGCACGGCGAGCAGGGGGCCATGCTGTGCTGCGGGCAGCTCGTCGAGGCCGTGCCCGACATCGACGGCAAGCTTTACGCGGCCACCCAGGTCATCGACGAGGCGCGCCACGTCGAGGTCTTCCACCGCTATCTGACGCGGCTCCACCACGTCTATCCGATCGACCCGACCCTCCAGGCCGTGCTGAACCAGATCCTCGAGGCGGACCTCTGGCAGATGAAGTGTGTCGGGATGCAGGTGATCGTCGAGGGGCTGGCGATGGGCTCGTTCAAGATCATGAAGGAGGGCAGCCGCGACGAGCTTCTGCGGTCGATCGTCGAGCTCACCGCGCAAGACGAGGCACGCCACGTCTCCTATGGCCTGATCTACATGAAGGACGAGCTGCCGCGCATGCCCGAGCCCGATCGGGACCGGGTCGAGGACTTCGCCTTCGCCGCGGTCGATGCCATCAGCGGTCGCCGTCCCGGTACCGGATTCGTCTCCCAGATGGCGATCCTCGAGCAGGCCGGGGTCGATCCTGCGGCGGTCCTCCCGGAAATCCAGACGAAGTTCACGGATCCGGAGTTCATCGCCAGCCAACCCGACCCGATCCGCGACCACGTGCTTCCTCAGCTGGGGAGGATCGGTCTCATTACGGATCGTACGGCGTCCCGATACCGCGAGCTCGGCTTCGAGGTGTAGATCCGAGCCTGAAGGGTCCTGGCACGCGGCAGCGATTGCGCTTCTGCTAGGATCGCGTGGGCCGCGGAAGCCAGGCGCGTGGAGGCAGATCGTGAGCGGAGCTGCGGCGAGAGCCGAGCAGAAGACGCCGGACAAGCACTTCACGATTGAAGGCGATCTCTGTACAGGATGTGGCCTCTGCGAAGAACGCGCTCCCGACAACCTGGAGTTGGCGTCCGGCGACGAAGTCGCCCGCGTCATCAGGCAGCCGGAGACACCCGAAGAGGTCGAAGCCTGCACCGAAGCCGCCGACTACTGCCCGACCGGCGGCCTCAAGCCCGACGACGACTGACCCGCCAGTGCGGCGCACGGGGGGGGTACTTGTACTGGGAAGGGCGCGGACGGGCGAGACAAGCGGCCCCCGAGCTCCGAGAGGGCACCTTTCGACGAATCGCCGCGGGTGGGCTCAACGGGCGGTGTTCTCGAAGAGGTGCAGCATCCCAAATCGCAGGGCAGTCCTCCCGTTCAGGCGCTCCGGATCGGGCGCTTCTTGTCGAGCCGCCAGCGCTTCAGGCCGGCCGGCTGGTAGGCCGTCACAAACACGCGGCGGTTGGTGTCGCTGCGGTTGCTTTGGGATCCGTGCACGAGGTCCCGGTGGAACCAGAGCACCGAGCCCGCGGGCAGCTCGACGGGGATCGCCTCGCCGTCGATCAGGTCGACATTGGTGTAAAGAGCACCGAGCACCCCGCGATCCTCGAGGCCTTGCAGGGCGCCGTGCTTGTGGCTGCCCGGGATCACCCAGAGGCAGCCGTTCTCCTTGGTGGCTTCGTCGAGGTAGGTCAGCACGCTCACGACCTTGTCGAGCTGTTCCGCCCCGTAGGCCCAATACGGCCCCTCCTGATGCCAGGGAAAGGGGGCTCCACCGGGGCGCTTCACATTGAGCTTGTCGCTGAAGAGGGAGAGCTCGCTGCAGCCGATGAGCTCGCAGCAAGGCTTCCACAAGCGGATGTCGTCGATCAGTGCCTCGAGCGGTGGAGCCAGGTGATGGCAGGGCTCCATGGAGCGCACCGCCGACAGGTCGTCGCGCCACTCCCACTTGATGGTGGAGCCGCGCAGCATCTGGTAGCGCTGGTTGTCGACGCGATCGCTAGGCGGTGCCTCGTCGCTGGCGGCCGCCTCCATGATCTGTCTGTGGGCGTCCTCCGAGGCCCGGCGCAGGGATTCGAGCTCCCCTTCCGAGAAGACGCGCTCGCGGCAGAAAAAGCCCAGCTCCCGGTACTGCTGCAGCTCCTCAGACGTGGCCCCATGCATCGAATGCCGCCCCCTCTCACTGATTGATCCAGCCCGCCCGTCCTGCGCGGACGCCAGCCGCAGCCAAGTAGGATTGCCCGGCCCTTGGGTATGACGGCCGTCATACACGCCGAGTCTGCTTTCACTGCACTCTCCAAGCACGTGGCGGGGGGAGGAGCTCGGGATCTCCCGCAGCCGGCCGCGAGCCGACCAGAGGAGGGCGATCGATGGCGTTCAGACTCGCTGAAGCTCGGGTTGCGATGGAGGCCCTGGGGGCCGACCCGGACGACACGGCTCAGGCCATCCGGGCGATCGGGGCGATGTCCGGCAACTCTCCCGAGCGCTGCTTCAAGCGCTTCGCACGCTCCGAGGGCGGTGCCCGCATCCTGCGCGAGAAGCGGGAACTCTACGACATCCTCTCCGATATCGATCGCCTCGGCGCAATGCCGGAGGGCTCACTTGGCCGCGCCATCTGGAGCTTCTACACCGTCGAGCAGATCAGCGCGCAAGGCCTCAAGGGAGCCAGCGAGGCCGCGGCCGGCGTGGACGGCTACTTCGCTGGCGACGACGACCGCTCCCGCTTCGCTCGGCGCCTGCGCGAGCTGCACGACGTCTTCCACGTACTGACCGGCTACGGCCGCGACATGCGCGGTGAGATCGCCTGCCTGGCCTTCACCTACTCGCAGACCAAGAACACGGGCATCGGCTACGTGGCGCTGCGCGTGCTGCGCGGCGCCGGCTGGAACTCGGAGATGGGCAAGCTCGTCCGCCAGGGCTACTGGCGCGGACGCCGCGCCGAGTGGCTGCTCACACAGGATTGGGAGACGCTGCTGGAAGAGCCCCTGGAGGAGTTGCGCGAGCGGCTGGGGGTGGGGCTGGCTCCCATCTATGTGCAGGATCGCTCGCCCGGGGCCCCAGTCCTGACGAACTGACGCACCCCGCGAGGAGATTCCCGGGTGTCCTAGAGTCAGGCGCGGCCGATTCGGCCTCGGTGGTGCGTTCGCGCGGGAGGGCGCCTTGAGCCCGCGTCCCTGATAGGAAGCAGCCGTCTTCTAGGAATCACTGGTCCGAAGAAACCAGGCAGGTCATACGCGCATGCGATGCCCGCAGAGGAGTGCGATCTCTCTTTCGCCGAATTCGGAGCGGCCGGTTCTGGCGGCGCACCCAAACGGCCCTATACGGCCCCTGGATCTGAGACGGCTCCTGGATCTGAGACGGCTACCGCTGGCTCGGAACTCGCTACCGGCGAAGCGAAGGATTCCGAAGCAGATACGGAGGCTGCGGAATGGCGCGAAGTGGTGGCCCAGGCCAGAATCGAACTGGCGACACCCGCATTTTCAGTGCGGTGCTCTACCAACTGAGCTACCGGGCCACGGGGTCGCGGAGCGTAGCCACAAAGGCTGTGGCCAGCCAGCGGGCCGAAAAGGCTGGGTCGCCTGCGAAATCAAGGGGTTACGTGCTGCCTTCGTCCCATTCGGGGCCTCCCGAAGAGGGCTCCTGAGGCTCGGTCGGTTCATCGGGTGCGGCGTTCGCGGAGCCGCTCTTTTCGATTCTCATGTCGAGGAGCATCACGTTGCTTTGGGGGCGGTTGTTCGGGCCCGTCGGAATGCGGCTGATGGCGTCGACGACGTCGATGCCCGCGGTGACCTGGCCAATCACCGTGTACTGGCCATCGAGGTGGCGGCTGTCTTCGTGGACGATGAAGAACTGGGAGCCTGCGCTGTTGGGCTGGGCGGTGCGCGCCATCGCGACGATGCCGCGCACGAAGGAGACCTGACTGAACTCGTCCGGGAGCGTGAAGCCCGGGCCGCCCATCCCATCATTGGAAGGGTCGTCGTCCTTGGAGTTGGGGTCGCCGCCCTGGATCATGAAGCCGGGGATCACACGGTGGAAGAGGGTGCCGTCATAGAGATCGGCTTCGGCCAGGGAGACGAAGCTCTCGACGCTCTTCGGGGCGAGCTCAGGGAGGAGTTCGATCCGGATCTCGCCGAGGTCGGCGATCTCGAGGATCGCGATGTCTCGAGGTGCCGCGGCTTCGGGCACTGGAACCAGCGGCGCGGTGGCGCGGACTTCGGGTTGGGGTGTGGAATCCGTTTTGGATTCGACGTCGTCCTGGCTTCCGCAGCCGATCCCCAGCCCGATCGCCAACAGGCCCACGAGCCAAATGCGTCCTTCTCGCTTCACTCCCCACCCCCTGGTAGCGTCCCCTCATGCAAGGTCGCACGACGAGTCTTTGGAGTGTAGGGAGGAGCGCGGCGTTTGCCGGGCTCCTGATCGCATTGTCGCTGGCGCATGGCGCCCAGGCGGCCGCGCCGGCGCCGGCGCGCAGCCGCGATGGAATGGTCGCAAGCCCGCAGGCGGATGCGACACGCGCCGGGGTCGAGATGCTCGAGGCCGGGGGCAACGCGATCGATGCGGCGGTGGCCACGGCTTTTGCGCTTTCCGTGACGGATGCCCATCACTCCGGGATCGGCGGCGGTGGCTTCCTGCTGATTCGCATGGCCGATGGACGCGCCATCGCGATCGATGCGCGAGAGACGGCTCCTGCTGCGGCCACAGCGGACATGTATCTGGCGGAAGGTCTTCCCGAGCATGCTTCGCGCATCGGCGGCCTGGCCGTTGGCACGCCGGGTCTCCTGCGCGGCCTGACCGAAGCACTCGCCGAATACGGCACGCTGCCTCTGGCGCGGGTGATGGAGCCGGCGATCCGGCTGGCCGAGGAGGGATTCGCGGTCGGGCCCCGGCACACGGGCAGCATCGCGTTTTGGCAGGGGCTGGGCATCGCCGAGCATTTCCCGGAAACGGTGCGCATCCAGCTGCCCGCGGACGGCAGCCCCATCGAGCCCGGCTTCCGGCTGGTGCAGACGGACAAGGCGAAGACCTTGCGCGCGATCGCAGCGCGAGGTGCAGACGCGTTCTACACCGGGGAGATCGCCGAGGCGATCGTCGCCGCCACGCGTGCGTATGGCGGCATCTGGAGGATCTGGCGGGCTACACCACGCGCAAGCGCGAACCCATCCGCGGCAGCTACCGCGGTCATGAGGTTCTCTCCTTTCCTCCGCCTTCTTCCGGCGGAATTGCCCTCGTCGAGATCCTGAACATCGTCGAGCCCTACGATCTGGCGGCGATGGGTGCCGGATCTTCCGCCAGCCTGCACCGGCTGGCCGAAGCGATGAAACTCGCCTTTGCCGATCGAAACACGTTCCTCGGCGATGCGGATTTCGTGGACGTCCCGGTGGCGTGGTTGATCTCGAGCGCGCGAGCCGACGCGCTGCGCTCGCTGATCAACCCGGCCTGGTGGAAACGTGCGCCCTGGACCTGGGGACAGCGCGAAGCCGCAATTCAGGTCGAGGCTCCTGGTGAAGCGCCCCATGGCGGGGGGACGACCCACCTCTCGGTCACCGATGGAGCGGGTAACGCCGTTTCCGTCACCCAGACGATCAACCTGATCCTCGGTTCCGGGATCACGGTACCCGGCACGGGAATCCTGTTGAACGATGAGATGGATGATTTCTCGATTGCCCCCGGGACGCCTAACGCGTTCGGCTTGATCGATACCCGCGGCGCGAACGCGATTGCTCCAGGCAAACGCCCGCTCTCGAGCATGACACCCACCATCCTCGTGAAGGACGGCAAGGTCCGTATGGTTACTGGCAGCCCCGGAGGCCCCCGCATCATCACGACGACGCTCCTGTCGATCGTGAACGTCATCGACTACGGAATGGATGTACAGGAGGCGCTCAATTTCCCGCGCTTCCACCACCAATGGGTACCGGACCGGCTGTTGGTCGAGCCGGCTACCCCAGCCGATGTGGTCGAGGCCCTCCGCGCCCGTGGGCATAACGTCGAAATTTCCAAGCGCAACTGGTCCAGCGCCCAGGCGATCGTCGTGGAACCGGACGGCCTGCAGCTGGGTGCAAGCGACCCTCGCGGCGACGGACGAGCCCAGGGCCCCTCTGCCGCGTCTAAGCCTCTTCCGGGCGGATGATGGCCAGGGTCGACGCTTCGAAATCGATGATGCGTTCGGCGACGCGCCGTACGTCTTCGGCAGTGACGCTGCGGACCTGCTCCGGGTAGAGAGAATGCGCTTCGGGGCCCAGGCCGTAGCGGGTGTCGAGGGCCAGCTGGAGGGCGCGGCTGCTGCTGCGTTGGGCATCGATGGCGTGGTGGCCGATCAGGTAGCGGCGTGCGCGTTCGATCTCGGCTTCCGGCAGGAGTTCGGATGTCGCCCGGCGTAGCTCGTCGGTGATGCCGCTCTTGGCTTGCTCGAGCTTTTCCGGTGCCGTCGCGATGTAGACAGCGAAGCTTCCCGGCGCCACGCCTTCGACATTCACCGCGGTGACCGAATAGGCCAGGCTTTGACGGTCGCGAAGCTCGAGAAAGAGCCTTCCGCCCTGGCCAGCCAGGGTCTGGGAGAGCATTTCCAGGGCGATCCGATCCGGGTCATGGATCGTGAGGCCGCGGAAACCCATCACCAGATGGGCCTGGGCGCGATCTTTGAACTCCTCGGCGATGCGGACGCCAGGTGTTCGAGGCTCCTCCGCCGGAAACGTCGTACGCAGATCGCGACCGGCGGGAAGCTCGCCCAGGCGGCGCGAAACTTCCCCTGCGGCTTCGTCCGGGTCGATGTCCCCGGCGACAGCCACGACCAGGTTGTTGCCACCGACGATCTTCCGATGGGCCGCCTCGAGGGCTTCGCGGTCGAAGCGGGTCACCGTCTCGACCGTGCCCGTCATCGGAAGGCGGTAGGGGTGGCGCTGGAACTCGGTGCGATTGAACAAGTCGAACGCCCGGGCGGATAGGCGATCCTCTCGCCGGGCGATGGCGGCCAGGGTGTCTCGCCGCTCGCGCTCGATCTCGTCTGCCGCAAAGCCTGGCGAGAGGATGGCCTCGCAGAAGAGATCGAGGATGGGGAGGAATTGCTCGCGGGTCGCGTCCATCGTCAGGCCGGAGCTGTTGCGGCCGGAGAAGCCGTCGACGTCGCCCGCCAGGTTCTCGACCTCGCGGGCAAAATCCGCGGAGGATCGGCCCTGAGTGCCGCGCAACCACATGCCTGCGAGAAAACCAGCCAGCCCTGCCGTCTCTTCGGTCTCCGAGAGCTGGCCGCCTAGCATGGCAGCACGAACGGCAACCACCGGAACGTCCGGCCGTGGTGTCACGATGAGCTGGGTTCCACTTGCCAGGGTATAGGTCTGGATCTCTTCGCTGCGAGCGCTTCCGGCCGGCTTCCTTGCGGGGGGACGCGTTTCGTGCTGCGGGGCTGCCGCGGCGCGCTCGGCCCGTTCGCCGGCCCGCCGTACCGCGGCACGCACGCCCTCCTCATTCACGGCATCCGTTCCCTCCGGAAGCACTCCAGCAATCGAAAGGGACGAGCTGCCGAGGTAGG
>JAFDCZ010000009.1 GCA_019312665.1 Deltaproteobacteria bacterium
CTCAGTTCACGTCAACAACACTGATGGCCTGTTCATCAAAGATTACATCGCCAATGCTGCAGATCCGCGCGCCCGTATCAACGCAGGTGAATTCACCCCCCAGGTCGCGCCCTTTATGTTGCCCATCTCTTCCCGGGGCCCCAACGGCTTGTCGCCAGATATCATCAAGCCGGATGTCATCGCCCCGGGCGTGGATGTTCTGGCTGGTATTTCGCCCCTCCACCTGAGCCCGTGGCCTGTAGGTGAGCTGTTCATGTTTAATTACGGAACCTCCATGGCCTCCCCCCATGTGGCCGGTCTGTTTGCCCTGCTGAAGCAGGCCCACCCGGACTGGACAGCGGCCATGGCCAAGTCCGCCCTGATGACGACCGCCTACCAGGCCGTCAACAAGGAAGACAACGCCACTCCCGCCGACCCATTTGATATGGGTGCGGGCCATGTCAATCCTGGTGGAAAGGAAGACAGGGGTTCCCCGTTTGACCCCGGGCTCGCCTATGACGCCGGGTTGCCCGAATATACGGCCTTCACCTGTGGCCGTGGTCTCAACATATTTCCACCCGACACATGTGCAGTGATGGAATCGGCCGGCGTTCCGTCTGACGCCAGCAACCTGAACCTGCCTTCGCTCGGCATCGGCGACTTTGCGGGCACCGAGACACTCGTGCGCACCGTCACCAGCGTGGCGAGCGACCCAGGCTGGCGTACCTACACCGTCGATGTGAATCCGCCTCCGGGGTACGTGGTCACCGTTTCGCCCACCACCATCAGTCTGGAGCAGGGCATAAGCGCCACCTATGAGGTGACCGTCACCAATGCAGGCGCCCCGGGCGGCGAGTGGCGCTTCGGGTCCCTGAGCTGGTCCGATAGCACTGGCGATTACACGGTCCGCCGTCCCATCGCGGTGCGAGGGAGCCTACTCGACTCAGACGGCGACGGGGTGCTGGACGCCACCGACAACTGCGTCGACATCTCCAATCCCACCCAAGACGACGCCGACACAGATGGAATCGGCGACGCGTGTGATTCCGCTTGCGCCGACGGCCTCGACAACGATGGCGACGGTTTCACGGACTTTGCCGGCGGTGATCCCGGCTGCTTCAATGGCGGCTTTTTCACCGAGAGCCCTCAGTGCCAGGACGGAATCGACAACGACGGGGAACTGGGCACCGACTTTGACGGTGGAGTCTCCGCGGGAGCGACCCCTGATCCGAACGGAGCCGACCCTGATTGCGCACTGTCCTTTCGCAACAGGGAGGCAACGAAGGCGAGTTGCGGCATCGGATTCGAGCTGAGCGTGGGTACGCTCCCGAAATGACTCGCCCCACGCTCCCGCCCTGCCCGGCTGCGGTCAGCCTCTCCCCAGCGACGATCCAATGGACTGGCACCTGGTCCACCCCCGAGGCCCGGCGGGCGCCCTGCGGGCCCTCATAAGCGGTATCCGCTAGCCTTACAGCGGCGAGGTCTTCGATCGGTTCCCTGGCACGGCCTTCGGCCCTGCCTCTGCTTCCCGTCGCATCCCTTGAAGTCCCGGACCCATTCGCGACCACGGTGTCGCACCAGGTTCCGGGTCGTCCCTGCGACGGGCCCCCGTTCGGATCGTCCGAACCCGGAACCGGAGCTATACGCGGTCCCTGCACGAGCCGAGGCCGCGCGGAACAATTCATGAGCAAGAAACTATACGTCGGTAACCTTCCCTTTTCTGCCACCGAGCAGGAACTTCGCGACCTCTTCAGTGCCCACGGCAGCGTGGACACCGTGAACGTCATCACGGACCGCGAGACGGGCCGCGCTCGCGGCTTCGCCTTCGTCGAGATGAGCGAGGAGAGCGCCGCCAGCGACGCGATCCGCGCCCTCGACGGCAGCGACATGGGCGGTCGCCCGCTTCGCGTCAACGAGGCAGAGGACAAGCGCGGTGGCGGTGGCGGCGGCGGCGGCGGCGGCTACCGCCGGTAAGGCTCCAGAGGAAGCGGGTGCCACGAGGTGCCCGCTTCCTCGAACCTTCCTTTCCCCGCTGGATCGGAAGCCTCGCCACTCCCCTTGGACCGAGGCGTCTTCCGCGAACCCGGCCATGCCTTCCCTTCGTCGGGTCGGCGGCCGAGATCAGAAGTCGATCTGGAGCTTCGCCGGGGCGACTCCCACGTCTCCGTCGCCCGCGACGTGATCCCACGGAGACAACCGGATCAAGCATGCCCTGTACGCCGAGGAGTTGGCGAAGCTGGGGCCCCGCCTTCCCCCGGTCTTGGGATGGAGGCGTGTATGCAGTTCTCGATGCTCGGCCTGGCAGTGTTCGTGGCGGTCTAGGTGCTCAGCCTACCCGGCTATGCCCAGCCGATGCGAACAGCAGGCGGCTGTGATCGCGGCCATTCCGTTTGAGCGCAGAGGCATCTTCATTGCCATGCGCCACACGTTGCGGCCGGGCGAGGCTCGTGCCGTCGACCTGCTGCGCTGGAACGAGCCCGACATGCTCGTCCAACGTTGGCATCAAGGGGCACTCCGCGAACGCTCCGATCCCCGCGGCCTGAAGGAAGGCGACTGGCGCGTCGTTGGCGCCGACGACGAGTTGGTCAAGCGGGTGCGGTGGCGCATCGACCAGGCGTGCCCCGAGGAGCGCCTGAAGCGCGCGAATGTCCCGCTTTTCCCGAACCCCGAAGCGCTCGGCGGGTGGTGGAGCCCCACGCGATCGACCGGGAGTGCCGCTGGGCGTGCACTCGGGCCGGAGTTCCCTGCGTCTCGGTGTATCCCGGGACGAAGTGCTCAACAGCGACCGACCTGATCCGCCAGGGCGTGAGCCCCAAGCTGCTGCAGCGGTTCCTCGGCCACGCAGACCAGCGCAGCACGGATGGCTACGTGGTGCTGGCCGAGGCGGAGGTGAAGGACCTGGTGCGTGGTACAAGCGTGGCACAAGGCGATGATGCGTAGTGTCACGAGGCGAAAAACCTAACGGAACCGAACGCGTAGCAACGCTGCCTGGTGGGGCGTACTGGACTCGAACCAGTGACCTCCGCGGTGTGAGCACGGCGCTCTAGCCAACTGAGCTAACGCCCCAGGAGGACCTAAGGCCCTGTGGGTCAAGGGGTTTTAGACGAGGGCCCCGGGCCGCGCAAGAGCGCTCAGCCAGGCTGGACGGATCGGACAATTCCGGCCTCAGTCGCCTTCGGTTTTTCTCGCCGCGGCTCTTGTCACGGCCGCCTTCACGAAGGCGGTAAAGAGCGGATGGGGCTCGAAGGGCGTGCTCTTGAATTCCGGATGGAACTGGCAGCCCACGAACCAGGGGTGATCCGCGATCTCGGCGACTTCCACCAGTCGCCCATCCGGTGAGGTGCCGGACAGGACCAGCCCGGCCTCGGCGAGACGCTCGCGATACTCCGGGTTGAACTCGAGCCGATGCCGGTGACGCTCGGAGACTTCGAGGGTACCGTAGGCCTCCGCGGCCTTGGTGCCGGGCTCGAGATTGCAAGGATAGGCGCCCAGGCGCATCGTCGCGCCCTTGTCCTCCACGTCGCGTTGTTCCGGCAGGAAATCGATCACGGCGTGCGGCGTCTCCGGGTCCACCTCGCGAGAGTTCGCACCCGTCAGGCCCGCCACGTTTCGGGCGAACTCGATCACGGCCATCTGCATGCCGAAGCAGATGCCGAGGAAGGGTGTGCCGCTCTCACGGGCGTAGCGCACGGCGGTGATCTTGCCTTCCACGCCGCGGGCACCGAAGCCGTGGGGCACGAGGATCGCGTCCACACCCTCGAACTCGTCGGCGCTCCCGATCTTTTCCGAATCGAAGTATTCGATGCTCACCTTCGCCCGGTTGGCGACCCCGGCATGGTGCAGCGCCTCATTCAAGCTCTTGTAGGCGTCCGTCAGGTCGACATATTTCCCGACCATCCCGATCCGCACCTCTCGCTCGGGATGGCGGATGGCATGGACGAGCTTCTCCCAGGCGGTGAGGTTCGGCGAACCGGTCCAGATACCGAGCACCCGGGTGATCTTCTCGTCCAGCCCTTCGTCGGCGAAGACGAGCGGAACCTCGTAGATATGCTCCACGTCCTTGGCGGTGACCACCGCATCCTCATCCACATTGCAGAAGAGCGCGATCTTGGCCTTCACGGCGCGGGGCAGGAAACGATCCGTGCGACAAAGCAGGACGTCCGGCGCGATGCCGACGGCCTGAAGCTCCTTGACCGAATGCTGGAGTGGCTTGGTCTTGAGCTCGCCTACCGAGGGAATGAACGGCACCAACGCGAGGTGGACGTAACAGACATTCTCCCGGCCGACGTCATTGCGAGCCTGGCGAACGGCCTCGAGGAACGGCAGCGATTCGATGTCGCCAACGGTTCCGCCGACTTCGACGATCAGCAGGTCTGCACCTTCCGCAGCCAGGTGGATCCGCTTCTTGATCTCGTCGGTGATATGCGGGATGACCTGGACCGTGCCGCCCAGGTAGTCGCCTTTGCGCTCGTTGCTGATCACCGTGTTGTACACACTCCCGGCGGTCACGTTGTTGACCTGGCCCGTGCGGGTGCGGGTGAAACGCTCGTAATGCCCCAGGTCGAGGTCCGTCTCGGCGCCATCGTCCGTGACGAACACCTCACCGTGCTGGATCGGATTCATCGTGCCCGGATCGACGTTCAGATAGGGATCGAGCTTCAGGAAGGCGACCCGTAAGCCCCGGGCTTCCAGCAGGGCCCCGATGGCCGCTGCGGACAATCCCTTCCCGAGGCCCGAAAGGACCCCTCCGGTGACGAAGATGAACTTCTTGGGGCGCGTGGTCATGAGCTCTCCTGGAGTCTATCGGATGGCGGCGGCGCTTTCGCCGGCCCGCACATCGTCGATACGAATCTGGTGGATGGGAACGAAGGGCTCCGGCAGCCCCTCAGGCGCGAAATAACCGATCTCGAGGGTCTCTTCCGGCGTGGTGGGCTCGCCCTGCCCGACCGGCGTGCCCTCGAAGCACAGGTTCACGGATTGCACACGATTGCCGTCCGGGTAGGCGATCACCTGACGGCCGGGCTCGGAATAGACACCGATCAATCGGCCAACGGTGATGCGCACGCCGGTCTCTTCTTCGACCTCGCGGGCCGCCGCTGCGGCCACGTTCTCGCCGGCCTCGACGTAGCCGCCCGGCAAGCCCCAATGACCGTTGTCGCTGCGGCGCATCAGCAGTAGCGGGCTGCCGGGACCGGCGCTCCACACCACTGCTGATACCGAGAGGCGGATCTCCGTCGGATCTGCGGCAAAATACGACGTGGAAGCCGTCATGAGCCTGGCGATCCGGAACTTGCCGCGCACGGCGATGCCGTGGGGGAATGCGACGGGACCGAACGGATGTCTCTCACCCCGAAGGAGTTCGGAGGGTTGTAGCGCCCGTGTGTCGGCGCCGCAATTTTCGCGGCCCGAGACGCTGTTTCAGACGCGGCCGGGCCTCAGGGCGCGAACGGCGCCTCGCCGAGCCCGGCCGTCTCCTCGAAGCCCGCCATCAGGTTCAGGCATTGAACGCCCTGCCCGGAAGCGCCCTTCACCAGGTTGTCGATCGCGGCCAGGACCACGAGCGTTCCGTTGCGCTCGTCGGCAATGACGTTCACGTCGCAGAAGTTGCTGCCCCGCACACTGTTGATCTGGGGCGCCTCGCCCGCCGGCAGCATCCGCACGAAGGGCTCGTCCGCCCAGGCCTCGGCCAGGATCGCCCGCGCCTGGTCTTCGCCGAGCGGCTGTTTCGTGCGCAGGTAGATCGTGCTCAGCATGCCGCGAACTGTGGGCAGCAGATGGGGGACGAAGCTCACCCGCACCTCGGAGCCCGCCGCGAGGCTGGCCTCCTGCTCGATCTCCGGGCCATGACGGTGCGCGGTGACCGCGTAGGCCATCGCGTTGCCGTCCATCTCCGCCATCAGGTAGGTATCGGCCAGTTTGCGGCCAGCGCCGGAAACCCCGGATTTGCTGTCGATATGGATTCCCTCAGTGTGGACGACTCCGGCCCGGAGGAAAGGCACCATGGGGATCAACACCGAGGTCGGATAGCAACCGGCGGCGGCGACGAGATCTGCGTTGCGGATCTCCTCCCGGTAGAGTTCGGGCAAGCCATACACGCCCTGCCCAAACAGCTCCGGGGCGCCGTGGGGGCCATACCAGGCCTCGTACAACGCCGGGTCGGAGAAGCGGAAATCCGCCGAGAGATCCACCACCCGTACCCCGCCCTTGCGCAGGCCGGCAGCAATCGGCGCGGCCGTGGCGTGGGGGAGGCAAAGGATCGCCGCATCGGCCCTGGTGGCGAGCGCCTCCGGATTGGCGTTTTCGAAGTCCAGATCGATGACACCCCGGAACGCCGGGAAGGCATCGCCCACAGGCTGACCCGCCCGTTGCTCGCTGGTCGCTGCAACGATTTCGCAGTTCGGATGGCGATGCAGGATGCGCAGCGATTCGAGCCCGGTGTATCCGCTCGCTCCAACGACGGCAATCCGCATGATCGATCTCCTAGGGTCAGCCTGCCCTCAGCTGAAATGCAAAACGGGAGGCCCGAAGGCCTCCCGTTCGCAAACGATTCTTTGAAAGAGGCCTAGCGCTTCGAGAACTGGAAACGCGCACGCGCGCCGCGCTGCCCGTACTTCTTCCGCTCGATCTTCCGCGCATCGCGGGTCAGGAAGCCAGCCTTCTTCAGCGCCGGCCGCTGAGCCGGGTCGAGCTTTTCCAACGCCCGCGCAATGCTGTGGCGCAATGCGCCCGCCTGGCCGGAGACGCCGCCGCCCTTGATGCTGGCGATGATGTCGTACTGGCCCTCGCGCGGGAAGTACTCCTCGAGCGGCCGGCCATTCACGATGATCGTACCCACGCCGAGCTTCACCCGGACGCGAGCCACGGAGGTCTTGCGGCGGCCGGTTGCGGCGGTACTGGTCTGCACTTCAGTCAAGGACGAGCTCCTCGGGCTTTTGAGCCGCGTGGGGATGATCGGGACCGGCGTAGACCTTGAGCTTGCTGAGCATCTTCCGGCCTAGTGCGTTCTTGGGGATCATGCCGCGGACGGCGTTGCGCACGACCCGGTCCGCATACGGGCCGGCGAGCAGCTTGTCCGCGGTGATCGATTTGAGGCCACCGGCCCAACCCGAGTGGCGGTAATAGGTCTTCAACTCACGCTTGCGGCCCGTGAGCTTCACCTTCTCGGCGTTGATCACGATGACGAAATCGCCGGTATCGACGTGAGGCGTGTACGTGGGCTTGTGCTTGCCGCGAAGGATCGTCGCAACGCGGGTCGCGAGGCGGCCGAGCACGAGGTCTTTGGCGTCCACGACGAGCCAGCGCCGTTCGACGTCAGCGAGCTTGGCGCTCTGAGTGGCCAGGTGGGCCTGGGCTCCCATCGGATGCAGTCCTCTCTTAGGGCTCACGCGCGCAGAGCGCGGCGGCGAGCGCTGTTCGATAGCAAGCCTATCCCCCGGGGTCAAGCAGGGGAGAGTGGGGACGTTCTTTCCGCTGTTTCCGTTGCTGGCTTTCCCGCAGAGCGGGAAAGCCAGCAACGGAAACAGCGGAAAGAACGTCCCCACTCTCCCGCCCTCAGGCATCGACTCGTACGAGGGTCAGGCCGAGGGCGGGCGCAGTGGGGCCGGCGGCCCTCCGATCCCGGGCGGCGAGCACGTCGACCGTCCAGGAGGGCGCTTGGCGGCCCACACCCACCTCCAGCAGCGTTCCGACCAGGTTCCGAACCATGTGGCGCAGGAACCCGTCTCCTTCGGCCTCAATCAAGACGGCGGCCCCTGCCTCGCCCGTCACATCCAGGCGGGCCAGGCTGCGGGTCGTTTCCGAGACGCTCGAACCGGCTGCCTGGAAGGAAGCAAAATCGTGCCTTCCCCGAAGGCATTCGCTGGCCGCCTGCATGGCCGGCAGATCCAGGCGTTGGGGGACATGGTGCCAGCGCCGCAGCCGGAGAGGCGAACGGCAGGCCGCATTCCAGATCTGATAGCGATACAGCTTGCCCGTCGCGGCGAAGCGGGGATTCCAGCCGTCCGGGGCGAAGGCCGCACCCGAGACGGCCATATCCGCCGGCAGTTTGGCGTTCAGAGCACGGGCCAATGTGTCGGGGGCGAGATCCGTTGCGAGGGCAGCGGCGACGAGCTGGCCTTCCGCATGAACCCCGGCGTCCGTTCGACCAGCGGCTTTCACCGTGGCGGGGGCCCCGACGATCGCGGTGAGCGCGCCCTCCAGCTCGGCCTGCACCGAACGATGCCCCTCCGGCTGCCGCTGCCAGCCCTCGAAATCCGTCCCATCGTATTCGAGGGTCAGTCGAAACGTCGGCATCGGGCTCAGCGGCCGGTACGGAAGAAGCGCTGACGGGCCAGCTCGAGGCCGTTGATGGCGGCCAGCCGAACCGGATCCCCTGCCAACCAGAGCCGCAGACCATGGCCCTCTGGAACACTCGGATCCGGGCGGATCCGGCCTACGCCGACATCGGCACTGCCAATGGTGCCACGCGTGCTCGGAGCGTCCCCCTCGTCGCTGACCACGATGCCGGGCGCCTTCGAGAGCGTTTCGGCCGCCTCCTGGGCCGAGAGCGGCCGCTGGGTCTCCACGGAGAGCTGGATTCCGCAACCGGCGAAGGTGGGAACCCGCAGCGCCGTCACGCCGAGGGGTGCCGGTTCGGAAAGCAGCCGAGCCAGGTGGGATTCGATCTGCGCTTCCCGGTCACCCGTGAGGCCCGCACCGGGTGCGTCGGCTGAAGGAAAGCAATCGAAGGCCAGCGGCTTCGAGAAGACCTCGGAGACGTCGACCTCCTGCTGCTGGAAGAGGCCCAGGGTTTCCTCCTGGAGCGCTTCCACACCCGCCCGGCCAGCGCTGGAGGCGGATTCGAGGATGGTGGCCTGGGCCCGAGCCAGGCCAGCGCGCTCCGCCAGGGCCGAGAGCACGGGGGCCAGCAACAGGACGGGGCCTGCAGGCCCGGCGATCAACGGCTGCTCGGGAGACCAGGCGCGCGAGGGGCTAGCGGCCAGGCCCAGCGGGATCTCTCCTCGCTCGGCCAGGGCGCCAGCCAGATCGACACAGGCCAGCTCGCTGCGCAGGGCCAGCCGGATCCAATCCACCGCGGCAGCCGCCGGCGTACAGAGCCAGAGCAGATCGAGCTCGGCCAGGGGCGGAGGCTCCGTCTCGACAGCCAGATCGTGGCCGAGGAATTCAACCTCCTGGCCGATGGAACCTTCGCTCGCCACCGGCACCAGCCGCTGGATCGGGAAGCGCCGCTCTTGCAGGAGCGCGATCAGCTCCCGGCCGACGGTGCCCGTGGCGCCGATCACGGCCACACGCAGCAGCTCCGGGGTGCTCATGCGCCCTTCTCGAGCTGGCGCAGCACCGCGTCGCCCATCGCCACGCAGCCGAGCGTCGGGCGCTCCTCGCCGTCCAGCACCAGATCACCCGTGCGATGGCCCTCGGCGAGAACGGCTGTGACTGCACCGCGCACCTGGGCGGCCACGTCCTCACGCTCGAAGGTGTGCTCGAGCATCATGGCGACGGAGAGGATGGCCGCCAGCGGGTTGGCGGCGTCCTGGCCTGCGATGTCCGGGGCCGAGCCGTGGACGGGCTCATACAGGCCGACCCCACCCTCACCGAGGCTCGCCGAAGGCAACATACCGAGCGAGCCGGTGATCATCGCGGCCTCATCCGAGAGGATGTCGCCGAACAGATTGCCGGTCACGATCACGTCGAATCGTCCCGGGTCGCGAACCAGCAGCATCGCGCAGGAATCGACGAGCTGATGTGCGAGCTCCACGTCGTCGTAATCCTTCGCCACTTCGTCGACGACTTCCATCCAGAGCTGGGAGACCTCGAGCACATTGGCCTTGTGGACGTGGGTCAGGTGATGGCGGCGCCGACGGGCCGAATCGAAGGCCACGCGGGTGATGCGGTCGATCTCGACCTCGTCATACACCATCGTGTTGCGCGCCTCGCGACGCCCTTCCACCAGCGCGCGCCCGCGCGGCTCGCCGAAGTAGATGCCACCGGTCAGCTCACGCACCACCAACAGATCGATGCCGTCCACGACTTCGGGACGCAAGGTGGATGCGCCGGCCAAAGCCGGAAACACCGTGGCCGGTCGCAGATTCGCGAACAATCCGAGCTCTTTGCGAATACGCAGGAGGCCCTTCTCGGGGCGCGTATCCACCGACAGCGCATCCCACTTCGGGCCGCCCACGGCGCCGAGCAGGACGGCACGGCTCGCGCGAGCCTGGGCGACGACCGCATCGGCGAGAGGTGTGCCATCGGCGTCGATCGAGGCGCCGCCGATCAGCGCTTCTTCCATTTCCAGTTTCAGGCCCGCTCGCTGCGCTGCGATTTCGAGCACGCGGCACGCTTCACGGGTGACTTCAGGTCCAATGCCGTCGCCCGGAAGGACGAGGATCTTCTCGCTCATGGTCTCCATTTCCCTGCGAACGCAACGGGGCGTTGCGTTCGTGTTGCGTTGAGGAGCATCCCCGCTGTGGCGTCAGATGCCGCGGGGAGCTTTTTGGGGGCGGTGGGTCTTGTGGGCTTCCAGACGGTTGATGGCGGCGACGTAGGCGCGACCGCTGGCGACGATGATGTCGGTGTGGGCGCCGTGGCCGATCATGCGGTGGCCATCTTCGGTGACCGTGACCGTGACTTCACCCTGGGCGTCCATGCCTCCGGTGATGGCTTTCACTTGATATTGGAGCAGCTCGACTTTGGTTTCGGTGAGCTCGGCGATGGCTTTGAAGACAGCGTCGACCGGGCCGTCGCCTATGGCTGTGGCCTTCTTGGGCTCGCCGTCGATCAGGAGCTCGACGGTCGCGTTCGGCGTGGCGAAGGTGCCACTCTGGACCACCAGGTTGCCGAGCCGGAAGCGCCCGGCTTCCGCGTTCACCGAATTGGAGACGATGGATTCCAGGTCTTCGTTGTAGATGGTCTTCTTCTTGTCGGCGAGGGCCTTGAAACGGCGGAAGGCCTTCTGGAAGTCTTCGTCCGCGAGTTCGTAACCCATCTCGGTCAGGCGGTCGCGAAAGGCGTGGCGGCCGGAGTGCTTGCCCAGCACCAGCTCGTTCGACGGCCGGCCGATCGACTGGGGCGTCATGATCTCGTAGGTGATCGCCGCCTTGAGCACGCCATCCTGGTGGATGCCGGCTTCGTGAGCAAAGGCGTTGTCTCCGACGATCGCCTTGTTCGGTTGCACCGGGAAGCCGACGATCGACGAGAGCATCCGGCTCGTGGGATAGATCTCGGTCGTGCGGATCTTCGTGTCCAACCCGTCGAAGGCGTCCTGCCGGACCTTCAGCGCCATCACCACTTCTTCCATGGCCGTGTTTCCGGCGCGCTCGCCGATGCCGTTGACCGTGCACTCGACCTGGCGCGCGCCCGCCTCGATGGCGGCCAGGCTGTTGGCGGTCGCCAACCCCAGATCGTTGTGGCAATGCAGGCTGAAGATCACGTTCTCACTGCCGGGAATGTGCCCGCGCAGATAGAGGATCAGATCGTGGTACTCGACAGGGGTCGTGTAGCCGACCGTATCCGGCACGTTCAGGGTCGTGGCGCCGGCCTTCACGGCACAGTTGAAGACCTGTACCAGGTAATCCCAATCCGACCGGGTCGCGTCTTCGGCAGAGAACTCCACGTCATCCGTGTACTGGCGTGCCTGGCGTACTGCCCGATCTACTTCTTCGAGCACCTGCTCGCGGCCCATCTTGAGTTTGTGCTCGAGGTGGATGTCGCTCGTCGCGATGAATGTGTGGATGCGTGGCCGGCGCGCCTTCTCGAGAGCTTCACCAGCGCGAGAGATATCGGCCTCGGCGGTGCGCGCGAGGCTGCAAACCCGGGTCTCCTCCAGCGCTTCCGCGATCGCCTTGACCGAGGCGAAGTCACCATCGCTGGCGATTGCAAAACCGGCCTCGATGATGTCGACCCCGAGGCGTTCGAGCTGACGCGCCAGGGTCACCTTCTCGTTCAGGTTCATGCTGCAGCCGGGGGCCTGCTCGCCATCGCGCAGCGTGGTATCGAAAATGCGAATGTGTTTGTCATCGAAAATGCGAATGTGTTTGTCATCACTCATGATTCAGTCGCACTCCCTTCCGGTTCTGTCGAAATTTCCTCGAGCTCGTTCCCCGTACGCCAACGCCATACCCACTCTACGGGCCCGGAGGCCACATAGGCGATACCCACCAGGAAGAGCGTGACCGAGGGCTTTGAAAGGATCACGGCCAAGGCCAGCACCATCAGCACCGTCGTCGTATAGGAGCCGCTGATGCGGAGGTCCTTGAAGCTTCGGTAGGGAACCGGGCTCACCATCAGCACGCCGAGCAGCGCAATGCCCACGCCTGCCAAGGGCGCGGGGATATCGAGGGGCAGCCCGCTCTCGCGCAGGAAGCCCGCGAACCAGACCGAGGACAACACCATTCCGGCGGCCGAGGGAGTGGCCAGGCCTTCGAAGCGGCCGCGGTACCGATCCGGCGTGACGTTGAAACGCGCCAGGCGCAGCGCTGCGCAAGCCGCGTACAGAAACGCCAACACCCACCCCGTCCAACCAAGCTGTTGGAGCGCGCCCGCTTGATAGGCGAGCATGGCCGGCGCGACGCCGAAGGAGACCGTATCGGCGATCGAATCGTATTCGGCTCCGAAGCGACTGGTGGCCCGGGCCATGCGTGCGACCCGGCCATCGAGCACGTCGAAGATCCAGGCAATGAAGATCGCCAGGGCCGCGCGATCCAGATCGCCTCTCGCCGCCAGGGTGATCGACCAGAAGCCCGCCGCCAGGTTGCCCGTCGTGAAGAGCTGGGGAAGGAGCGCCATGCCCCTACGGGTGTCGCCGCGCTGGCGGCGACGTCGCCTGCGCCGCCGAGGAGTCTCTCCCTGTATGGATTCGGACGGCTCGGATTCGGACGGTTCGGATTCGCTCATGCGGCCTCCTCCCCTTCGAGTTCGGCGAGCACCGTACTTCCACCGCGCACGCGGGCACCGCGCTCCACCAGGGCCTTGCTGCCGAGGGGCAGCACCACGTCAGTGCGCGAACCGAAGCGGATCAGCCCATAGCGTACGCCCCGGTCGAGCCACTCGCCGATCTCCGCATGGCAGAGAATCCGCCGGGCGATCAGACCGGTGATCTGCACGACCCCCACCTGCCGGCCGTCGGCCATGGCGAGCGTCATCGCGCAGCGGACGTTGCGGGTCTCGGCCTCCCGATTGAAGGCGGCCAGATAGGCATCGCCGGAACGCTCGATGGAAACGACCCGTCCGGACACCGGCGCACGGTTCACGTGAACGTTGAAGACTGAGAGGAAGATGCCTATCCGCAAAGCCTTTTTCCCGTCAGCGGTCTCGATCTCTCCGACCTCGATCACGCGCCCATCGGCCGGTGCGATCACGCGCAGATCGCCCTCCGGAATCGTCCGCTCCGGGTTCCTGAAGAAGGCCGCCACGAACAGGCCGAGCCCCCCGAACACAGTGGAGACGATCGGTGCCCCCAGGCCCCAGGCCAGGCCCGACACCACGAACAGGGGAATCCCGAACCGGTAGACATCCGGCGCGAACCAGGCGGTGAGCCTCTCCTGGAAATGGGGGTCGGCCGGACGTTCGCTCACGTCAGTTCTTCGATCGATCGACCAGGCGGTTCTCGCCCAGCCAGGACATCAGGCCGCGCAGACGTGCGCCGACTTTCTCCATCGGATGCTCGGCCGCGCGGCGCCGCATGGCATTGAAGCCGACGAAGCCCGATTGCTTCTCGAGGATGAACTCCTTGGCGAACTCGCCGTCCTGGATTTCCTTCAGGATCTGCTTCATCCGCTCCTTCACGCCCGCATCGATGACGCGCGGCCCGCGGGTGAAATCGCCGTACTCGGCGGTGTTCGAGACCGAGTAACGCATGTTGGCCATACCGTTCTCGTAGATCAGGTCGACGATCAGCTTCACTTCGTGGATCGTCTCGAAGTAGGCCATCTCCGGCGCATAACCCGCCTCGACGAGGGTCTCGTAACCGTTGCGCATCAACTCCGTGAGCCCACCACAAAGCACGGCCTGCTCGCCGAAGAGATCGGTCTCGGTCTCCTCGCGGAACGTCGTCTCGATGATGCCCGCGCGGCCGCCGCCGATCGCCTTGGCATACGCCAGCCCGATCTGCAGCGTGTCGCCCGTCGGGTCCTGATGCACCGCAACCAGGCACGGCACGCCCTTCCCTTCCTCGTAGTGGGCGCGCACCGTATGGCCGGGCCCCTTCGGCGCGACCATGAAGACATTCACGTTCTCCGGCGGGGTGATCGCCTGGAAGTGGATGTTGAAGCCGTGTGCCACCGCCAGGTAGTCACCGGGCTCGAGCCCGGGGGCGATCTCGTCGGTGTAGAGCCCTGCGGCCGTCTCGTCCGGCACCGTCAGCATGATCACGGAAGCCTCGCGCGCGGCCTGATCCGGTGTCGCCACCCGTAGGCCCGCGGCCTCGGCCTTGGGCCAGGAAGCCGAATCCTTGCGCAGGCCCACGACGACATCGACGCCCGAGTTCTTCAGGTTCTGGGCGTGGGCGTGGCCCTGGCTGCCGTAGCCGATCACGGCGACGATCCGGCCTTCGAGCCGACCGAGGTCCGCGTCCTTGTCGTAGTAGATGTTCAGTGCCATGGGGGATGCATCTCCGTGGTTTCCTGGGGGACGAGGCGACCTTGTGGACCGGGCCCTCCGCCTGCGCTTCCGGGCGCTTACGGGATTCCGGCGGCCGCCGAAGGGGCGAGGCTACGAAAGCCCCGCAGGGGTGTCAAAGCGTCGGTTCGAGGGCCTCGCCCGTCCTCTTCACCTCGGCTTCCGCACGCCTGAAGTAGCGCGGAAGGAGCGCCTCCGCAGCTTGCCCGCCGCCCGCCGCCAAGCTCGCCAGCGCCAGCTCTCCAACCCGCCCAGCCCGGGCGTCCACGGCCGGCAGCAACTCGAGATCAGGCCCCGAGATCGCGACCAGAGCCGTCGCCCCCTCCGAGGCATCTTCGCCAACCACGACCCGCGTGCCGCGCGGGAGGAGCTGGGAGAGACCCTCTGGCGTATACACGCTCTCCGCCACGAGGGGCTCCGTGTCGGCATCGGCCGAGCTCCAGACGCCCGCATAGAGCTCCCCGCGTCGCGCGTCGAGGAGGGCTGCCACGGGCCCCCCTGCACCTCGGGCCGCCCGCGCCAACGCCGCCAGGGTGGACACGCCGACCAGCGGCGGCCCGGCGCCGAATGCCAACCCCTTGGCGGTGGCAATCGCGATGCGCAGGCCCGTGAATGAGCCCGGCCCGGTCGAGACGGCGATCGCGTCGAGATCTTCCAATCCGAGGCCAGCCTCCGCGAGCACGGTGTCGATGCCCGGAAGCAGCCGCTCCGAGTGGACCCGCGCGCCTTCGGTGGACAGCTCCGCAACTACCCGCGGCCCCTCGAGGATCGCCACGCTCATCACGCGGGTCGCCGTTTCGATCGCCAGGATCCGCGGCCCACTCGGGGCAGCCGGCGGGCGATTCGAACGTCCGGCCTCGACCCGATGACGCGGGCGGCCGCGTTCAGCTCCCAAGCGGCGATCGGCTCCCAAGCCCGCCTACAGGCCCCGCATCCAGTCGAAGAAGTTCGACCAGTTGCGGGAAACGTCATTCCACAGAGCGAAACCCATCAGGGCCACCAACAAGATCAGCCCGATCTGTTGGACGAACTCACGGGTGCGAACCGAAAGAGGGCCGCGCTTCACGCCCTCGACCAGGGCGATCAGCGCCTGGCCCCCGTCGAGGATCGGAATCGGCAGCAGGTTCAAGATGCCGAGGTTGATGCTGATCAGCATCAGCAGCTGCAGGAAGCGATCCCAACCGGCCTGGAAAGCGGAGTGGCTCTGCTTGGCAATCTCGATCGGGCCACCGATCGCTTTGCGCGATATCTCCCCGGTGATGAGCTTGCGAAGGCCACGCAGGAAGAGCGTGGTGACTTCGTAGGTCATCACCGTTGCACGGGGAATGGCGACGAACGGGTTGCGCAGGCGCTCCTGACGAACAGCACCCCGAAGCACCGCGTTCGCACCCTGAATACCGATCAGATACTCCTCCTGATCGTTTCCCTGGATCTGGGAAGGCACCTTCCTCGGCTGGATCGAAACGAGACGTGTCTCCCCGCTCCGCGCGATCTGGATGTCGAGGCTTCGGCCGCCGCTCCCGAGCACCGTCTCCTGGAAGGTGAGAAAGCTTCCGATCGGTCGGCCGTCGACGGCCACGATCAGATCACCCGCCTCGATTCCCGCCTGGGCCGCGGGCATCTCCTTGGAAACCGCCGCGACCAGGACGACCGCCGGGATCACGCCCAATGCGTCTACGCTTCCGAGGGCCGGGACGCTGACGTCGACCGGGCTCTCTTCCATATCCAGGCCAACGCCTTGGGGCCTCATCACCTGGAGCCCGATCTCGCCCCCTTCCCCGGCTTCGCCGTAGGCCTTGGCGAAGCCGGCCCAATCCTCGACCTCGCGTTCTCCGACGCGAACCACGCGATCGCCTGCGCGCAATCCGCTCGCCGCAGCGATCGCCTCGGGCCCTGAGAGACCGAGCAACGCTTTCTGCCGCTCGTGCTGGACACCAAGCCAGCCGACCTGCTTGTCGTCGCGAAACACCCGATCGATGCCGGGACGGGTTTCGATCGGCACCGAACGCGTGAAATCCGGAGTGCCCTCGCGCTGGATCCCGAGTTGAACTCGCTCGCCCGGATGCTCGCGGACGAACTCCTCCAGATCCTGCCACCAGGCCACCGCTTCGCCGTTCACCTCGACGATCCGGTCACCTGCGGCAAGACCCGCCCGTGCCGCCGGCGAGGCTGGTTCGATCGTTCCGATCACCGGGGCCTGCCGATCGATGCCCACCCAGAGCGTGCCTGTCAGCAGCAGCACGGGAAGCGCCAGATTCATCGCGGGCCCCGCGAGGTAGATCGCCAGCTTCTTCCACATCGGCTGCGCCGGCAGACTTCGAGCCGGATCCTCGAGCGCTTCCGAGCCGTCTTCTTCGCCCGGATTCTCCCCGAGCATCTTCACGTAGCCGCCAAGCGGGATCCAGGCCACGACGTATTCCGTACCGCTGCGCGTCCAGGCCATGCGGAAGCGGCCGATTCCGATCGGCGATCCGAAACCGATCGAGAACTTGAGCACGCGAACGCCGCAAAGCTTCGCCACGATGTAGTGGCCCCACTCGTGCACGGTGACGAGCACGCCGAGCATCAGTACGAAAGCAAAGATTCCCTCGACGCCGATGGCGATTTGGCTCACGGAGTCAGATCCTCCAGATGGGCGCGTGCCTGGGCCCTTGCCCAGGCGTCGGCGGCCTCGACCTCCTCGAGACGCTCGACCGCTTCGCCTTGATGATCGGCGAGCCAGGCCTCGAGCACGAGGCCGTTCGTGGCGGCGATCCGGGGGAAGAGCAGCCCCCCCGCGAGGAAGGCTGCGACAGATACTTCGTTGGCTGCGTTCAGCACTGCCGGAGCGGCCTCACCGCCGGCCAGGGCGCGAAAGGCCAGATCCAGACACGGGAAACGTTTGGTATCCGGAGTCTCGAAATCGAGCCGCCCCGCAGCGGCCAGGTCGAGCCGCGGCGTCGAAACGGGCAAGCGTTCGGGCCACGAGAGTGCCAGCGCAATCGGCCCGCGCATATCGGGCATGCCCAACTGCGCAAGCACCGAACCATCGATGAACTCGACCAGCGAATGCACGATCGACTGCGGGTGCACCACGACACGGATGCGTTCCGGCGGAACATCGAAGAGCCAGCGCGCCTCGATCACCTCGAGGCCCTTGTTCATCAGGCTGGCCGAATCGATCGTGATCTTCGGGCCCATGCTCCAGTTCGGGTGGTCGAGGGCCTGTTCGACACTGGCCACCGCGATCTCTTCCTCGCTCCAGGTGCGAAAGGGCCCCCCCGAAGCAGTGAGGATGAGGGCATCGACGTCTTCCGGTCGCTGCCCCGCCAAAGCCTGGAAGATCGCACTGTGCTCGCTGTCGACGGGTAGGAGTTCCACGCCGGCTCGCTCCACCTCGCGGCGGACCAATGCACCGGCCATCACCATCACCTCTTTGTTGGCAAGCGCGATATCCCGGCCGGCGCGGATTGCGGCAACCGTGGGAGCCAGGCCGACGGCGCCGACCAGACCGGCAACGACGAGGTCTGCATCGTGCTCCGCCACGGCGATCAGTCCGGCCGATCCGACGGCGATCTCCGGTGCCGGGATCGATGCCGCTTCGAGGCGCTGGCGAAGCTCTGCCGCTCCAGCCTCTTCCATCACGGAGACCAGCGCCGGGCGCACCTGGGCCACCTGCTCGGCCAGCCGCTCGATGTTCCGACCCGCGGCGAGCGCCGTCACTCGGAAGCGATCCGGGAACTCCCCGGCCACCGAGAGCGTCTGCTCGCCGATGCTGCCGGTGCTGCCGAGAAGCGCCAGGCGCTTCACGACCCTTCTCGCACCTGGGCGCCAGTCTGACCAAAGCGCCGTTCACGGCCGTTGAAGTCCGCGATGGCCGCTTCCAGTTCGGGGCGTCCGAAATCGGGCCACATGCAATCCGTGACGTGGATTTCCGCGTAGGCGACCTGCCACAGCAGGAAGTTCGAGATCCGCCATTCCCGCCCGGTGCGGATCAAGAGATCCACATCGGGAAGCTCGGGCAGATCCAGATGAGCCGCGAAGGTCTTCTCGTCCAGACCGTCGGGATCGATCCTGCCCTGCTCGTGCTCGCGCAGAAGGCGCCGCGCGGCGTCGACGATCTCGGCGCGACCACCGTACGAGAGAGCAAAGACCAGCTGCATGCCGGTCCCGCTCTCGGTGCGCTGCTTGGCGTTTTCGAGCGTGCGACGAACGTTAGGCGGAAGTCGCTCCATGCGTCCGATCGTGCGAATCCGGCAGCCCCGCTCGATGACTTCGGGGAGATCCAGCTCGAAGAATTCTTCGGGCAGGCGCATCAGCAGATCGACTTCCTGCTTCGGTCGATTCCAGTTCTCCGAGGAGAAGGCGAAGAGCGTGAGAAAGCCGATGCCGAGATCGTCCGCCACACGCACGATCTTCCGCACGGCCTCCAAGCCCGCCCGATGGCCCTCGGTGCGGGGGAGCCCTTGCCCTTCGGCCCAACGACCATTGCCGTCCATGATGACGGCGACGTGGCGCGGGGTCACATCGCCTTCGCCGGATCCGCTAGGGGCGGATCCTCCGGGCTGGGAGCCTCCGGGCTCTGAGTGTCGAGGCTCGGGCATGGGATGATTTCCTCCGCGCTAGACCTGGAGGACTTCCTCCTCCTTCTCGTGGGTCATCGTGTCGATCTTGGCGATGAACTGGTCCGTCAGATCCTGAATGGTCTTCTCGACCCGGTGCCGGTCATCCTTGGGAACGCTGCCGTCGCTCTCCAGATCCTTGAGCATCGAGACCGCGCTGCGGCGCGCTTCACGAACTCCGATCTTGTGCTCCTCGGCGCTCTTCTTGATCTGCTTCACCAGATCCTTGCGACGTTCCTCGGTCAGCGGCGGAATCGGCAACCGGATCACCTTGCCGTCGTTGCTCGGAGTCAAGCCCAGGTCGGCCGCCTGGATGGCCCGTTCCACATCGGCCAGTGAGCCACTGTCGAAGGGCGAAACGACGATCAACCTGGCATCCGGAGCCGAGAGCGTCGCAAGCTGGTTCAGGGCTGTCGGTGTTCCGTAGTAGTCGACCTGGACACCGTCGAGGATCGCCGGGTTCGCACGGCCGGTGCGAATCTTCTGCAGCCCGGCGCCGTAGCGACGCACAGCCCTCTCCATATCGGCCTTCGCCTCGTCCAGGACGATGGCTACATCTTCCTCCGCCATGCCGTGCTCTCTCCCTGTTGGTGCCAATCAGTCGGAAATCGTCGTGCCGATCGTCTCGCCAGCGACCACCTTCTGGATGTTACCCGGAACCGTCATGTCGAAAACCACGATCGGAAGCGCGTTCTCCCGACACAATGCGATCGCTGCCTGGTCCATGAACGCCAACCGACGCTGGGTCACCTCGTCGAAGCTGAGACGCTCGAAGCGCTCGGCTTTGGGGTTCTTCTCGGGATCCTCCGTGTAGACCCCATCGACTTTCGTCGCCTTCAGCACCACGCTCGCATGCACTTCCGCGGCACGGAGCGCAGCGGCGGTATCGGTGGTGAAATAGGGATTTCCCGTGCCACCGGCGAAGATCACGATGCGCCCCTTTTCGAGGTGTCGCACGGCGCGCCGCCGGATGTAGGGCTCGGAGACTTCCTTGATCTCGAGGGCTGAGAGTACGCGTGTCGCCAGGTCCAGGTGCTCGAGCGCATCCTGGAGGGCCACGCTGTTCATGACACTCGCCATCATGCCCATGTAGTCGGCCGTCGAGCGATCCATTCCCTCATTCGCCGCGGTGACGCCGCGAATGATGTTGCCGCCGCCGATCACGATGCCGATCTGGGTGCCCAGCGCGCGGACGTCGCGGATCTCCTCCGCCAGCCCGCGCAGGACGGCGGGCTGAATACCAAAGCCGGTATCGCCGGCGAGTACTTCGCCGGAGAGTTTCAGCAGAATCCGCGGGTAGGCGGCCTTCATTCCGAGACGTTTTCTCCGAGCTTGAAGCGTACGAAACCAACCACGGTGATGGCACTCCCCGCGGCATCGCCGACCTCCTTGGCCAGGCCCTGGATGGTCTTGTCGGGATCCTTCACGAAGGCCTGCTCGAGCAGGCAGACCTCGCTGTAGTACTTGCGAATCCGCCCCTCGACGATCTTCTCGATCACCTGGGGGGGCTTGCCGTCCTGTTCGGCCTGGCGGCGGAAAAGTTCCGCCTCCTTGTCGATCAGGTCCTTGGGGACACCATCCCGGTCGACGCCCACGGGGCTCGGATCCGCGGCCGCCACGTGCATCGCGAGATCCTTGGCCAGGCCCTCGACCGCCGGGCCTGTGGCGGTGGTTTCCAGGGCCACCAGCACGCCGAGCTTGCCGCCGGCGTGGATGTAGCCACCCACGTGGCCGGAGCCAACCGCGAGACGCGTCGAGCGCTTGAGCTGGATGTTCTCGCCCAGCGTGGCTACCGCGCCGGCGATGCGCTCGCTGATCTTCACCCCGTCGAGAACAATCTCACCGAGAGCTTCCGGGCCGTCCGCTTCGGGATTCGCGGCCGCAGCCGCAGCAATCGAGGTGGCGAGCTCTTGGAAGTTGTCGGTCTTCGCCACGAAATCGGTCTCGCAACCGATCTCGACCAGGCCGGCGGCCTGGTCGCTGAGCGCCATGGCGATCGTCCCCTCGGAGGTCTCCCGGCCGGAGCGTTTGACCGCCTTGGCCAGGCCTCGTTCACGAAGGGCCTCGATCGCCTTGTCGACGTCACCATCGACCTCGGCAAGCGCCTTCTTGCAGTCCATCATCCCGGCTCCGGTACGGTCCCGAAGCGCCTTCACATCACTCGCAGAAACGGCCACGTTGCGATCCTCTTCCTCGACCCGGAGGGCCGTCCTCCCAGCTTTCCTGGGTAAGGGGCTCCGCCTCCAGCGAAGCCCAGATTTCATTGGGCAGCCGACCAACGGCTGCCTGAATCTTCCAGGCGCTCGCTAGGCGTCGCCCTTCGGTGCCTCATCTGTCGCCGCCGCGGCCGGTGCTTCGGCTGCGGGGGCCTCGGGGGCGGCAGCAGGCGTCTCAGCGGCCGGTGCCGCCTCGGCGGGTGCCGGTGCGCCCTCAGCCGGCCGTTCGTCGCGGCGCGGGCGTCCCATGGCCGAATGCGAGCCACCTGCCTGGCGACCGCGCCGCCCGGGCTGCTGCTGCTTGATCTCGACGACCCGGCGTCCGGGGGCAGAATCCGCCCCGGCATCTCCCTGAGCGGGCTCGTCTTGGATGATGCGTTGGTTGAAGAGCTCGGCGCCTTCCAGGCAGGCATCCGCAACGAGATCGCAGTAGAGCTCGATCGCCCGAACCGCGTCGTCATTTCCCGGCACGACGAAATCAATGCCCTTGGGATCACAGTTGGTATCGACGATTGCGATGATCGGAATGCCGAGACGCCGCGCCTCGGAGATCGCGATGTGCTCCTTGTTCACGTCGATGATGAACATGGCATCGGGCAGGCGCGTCATCTCGCGAATCCCGTCGAGGGATTTGCGGTACTTCGTCACCGAACGATTCAGCCGCGAGAGCTCCTTCTTCGCGAGCTCCGCTACCTGCTCCTCATCCGCCAGGATCTCGAGCTGGTCCTTGAAGTACTCGATGGACTTCTTGACCGTGCGGAAGTTGGTCAACATCCCACCGAGCCACCGGTTGTTCACGTAGTACTGCTGGCTGCGGATGGCGGCGGCCTTGATCGGCTCACCGGCCTGGCGCTTGGTTCCGACCAGCAGCACCTTGCCGCCCTGGGCGACGGTCTCGCGCAAGAACTCGAGGGCGTCCACCATGAACGGCACCGACTCGTCGAGATTGATGATGTGGACCCCGTTGCGCTCGCCAAAGATGAAAGGCTTCATCTTCGGGTTCCAACGGCGGGTCTGGTGGCCGAAGTGGGCACCTGCCTCCAGGAACGAGCGAATGGTCGCGGTGCGCTTCTCGCGCTCCTCCGCGTGGGTGAGCGCCTCGGTCGAGGGCTCGGTCGCGGCGGCCGGGGTAGCGGCCGGGGCCTGGACGGACGGATCCGTCGGCGTTTCGGACATACGATTCTCCTTCGCGGTTGGGCCTCCGCTCCCGGCTGTGTTCTCCCCACCGCCGCGCACGAGCCACGACGGACCGCTGGGGCAACCCGGAACGTGTGAAGTCGCGAACGGTTAGCAGAACCCCATGCCACTGTCCGCCCCGAGGGGAAGGCGGGGACGTTCTTTCCGCTGTTTCCGTTGTTTCCAGAGGGCACGGCCCTCTGGAAACAACGGAAACAGCGGAAAGAACGTCCCCGCCCTCGAGCTAAGTGGTGTATTCCGCGTTGATCCGGACGTAGTCGTAGGAGAGGTCACATGTCCAGAAGCGTGCCTTGGCTCGGCCTGCGGCCAGATGAACCCGGATCTCGATCTCCGGTGCCGCCATCCTGCTGCCAGCCCGCCGACGGGCTGCCTCACCCGTCGACGCCCCGTTCCGGAACACCGGGACACCGCACAGATCCACTTCGGTCCGAGCCAGATCCAGACGAATCTCCCCAGCGCCCACGGTCTGCAGGATTCTTCCCCAGTTCGGATCACGCCCGAAGAGCGCCGTTTTCACCAACATCGAGTTGGCGATCCGGCGTCCGGCCCGCTCCGCCTCGGCCGGCGTGCGGGCCCCACTCACCTCGATCGTCACCAGCTTGGTGGCGCCCTCACCATCCCGAGCCAGGTCTTTGGCCAGCTCCGTGCACACCTCGAGCAGCACGGTGCGTAGCCGCCGAGCGGCCTCACCCCGACTGCTGCGAAGCGGCCGGCCGCCGCAGGCGCCATTCGCCATGACGATGGCCATATCGCTGGTCGAGGTCTCCCCATCCACCGTGACCCGGTTGAAGGTCTCTTCCGTCACCTCGCGCCACAGGCCGCGCAGGAGATCCGGCTCCGCCGCAGCATCGGTCACGACAAAGGCCAACATGGTGGCCATGCGCGGCTCGATCATCCCGGAGCCTTTGGCCATGCCCGCCACGTTGACGAAGCGCTCGCCCACGCGCCGTCGCCGGTAGGCAGTCTTCGCAACCGTATCGGTGGTGCGAATCGCATCCGCTGCCTGGGCCAGGCCATCCGGGCCCAGCCGTTTCGCTGCCTGGGCGATTCCGTTCTCGATCTTCGCCATGGGGAGCGGAACTCCGATCACCCCGGTCGAGGCCACGAGCATATCCGCCTCGGAACATCCGACCGCAGCGGCCGCCCTCGCGGCCATCGCCCGGGCATCCCGCAGGCCCCGGGCCCCCATGGCGACGTTCGAGATGCCTGCGTTGACCACGACACCCCGTGCCCAACCGTTCTTCACCTTGCGTTTGCAAAGAACGACCGGCGCACCGGGAACGGTCGAGCGGGTGAAGACCCCCGCCACAGCCGCAGGCCGGTCGCTCGAGACGAGCGCGACATCGCGCGCTCCCGCTTGCTTGATCCCGCAATGCACACCGGCAAAGTGGAAGCCGCGTACCCGGCTGCGTCGCTGGGCCATCGTTGGCTAGGCGGCCCCGCAGCATTTCTTGAACTTCTTGCCGCTTCCGCAGTAGCAGGGGTCGTTGCGGCCGATCTTGCGCGGCGGCACTCCGCCCTTGTCCGGCTCCGCCCCGCCCTGCCCTCTCTGAGCCTGAGGGAGCCCCGGCCGACCCGCCGCGGCCTGAGGCCTGGCCACCGGAGCCGACTGGGCCTGGGGATCGGGAAGCGAGAACTTGAAAACGATCTCCGCAACCTCGTGATCGACGCGCGCGTTCATCTCCTCGAAGAGCCCGAAACCTTCACGTTGATACTCGAGCTTCGGATCCTTCTGGCCGTAGCCACGCAGGCTCACCGAATCCCTCAACCCGTCCATGGCGTGGAGATGGTCCTTCCACTGGCGGTCGAGGATGTCGAGCAGGATGCGTCGCTCCCACCAGGTGAAATCCGGGTAACCGCTCTCTGCGTGCTCGGCGGCCCATGCGTTGCTCTTCGCGCGCTTGGCTTCGAGCACCTCGTGCAAACTCTCGAGGATGCCGCGGCCCACCACATCGCGATCCCGCTGGGCCTGGCCATCGACGACGAACGGCTCGGCCATGGCATCGAAGGAGGCGCCGAACTGCCCATCGAGGGCCGCTGTCAGATCGATCCGGCCCTGCTCGTCGGGCTCGCCCTTGGCAGGCCAATAGCCACCGAGGGTCGACACCAACACGCCTTCGACGATCTCGAGCACCTCCTCGTGGAGATCCTCGCGGGCCAGGATTTCGCGGCGCTTGCCGTAGAAGGCATGCCGCTGCTTGTTCATGACGTCGTCGTAATCGAGCAGATGCTTGCGGATGTCGAAGTTGCGGGCCTCGACCTTCTTCTGGGCGTTCTCGATCGCCTTCGAGATCATCGTGTGCTCGATGGCTTCGCCTTCCTCGAGTCCGAGGCGTTCCATCCAGGGCGTGATCCGCTCGGAGCCGAAGATGCGCAGTAGACCGTCTTCGAGCGAAAGGAAGAACTGGGAAGAACCCGGATCTCCCTGGCGGCCGGCACGACCCCGCAGCTGGTTGTCGATCCGGCGGCTCTCGTGGCGTTCGGTTCCAATGATGTGAAGGCCTCCGGCCTTCACCACTTCCTTCGCCTCGGCGAAGCATTGGGTTTCGAATTCCGCCAGGCGCTGGGGATAGTCCGGGTGTTCCTTCTCGCCGCCACATTTGGCCAGGGCCATGAATTCCGAGTTGCCGCCGAGCACGATGTCCGTGCCGCGGCCCGCCATGTTCGTGGAGATCGTCACCGATCCCTTGCGACCGGCCTGGGCAACGATCTCCGCCTCGCGCTCGTGTTGCTTGGCGTTCAGCACATTGTGCTTGATGCCGCGCTTCTTGAGCCGCTTGGCCAGGCGTTCCGAATTCTCGATCGAGATCGTGCCGACCAGGACCGGCTGGCCCGTGGCATGACGCTCCTTGATGTCGTCGATCACCGCCTCGAACTTCTCGCCCTCGGTCTTGTAGACGACGTCGGCCAGGTCATCGCGGATCATCGGGCGGTTGGTCGGCACCACCGTCACGTCCAGGTCGTAGATCTTCGCGAACTCAGGCGCCTCGGTATCCGCCGTGCCGGTCATGCCGCCGATGCGGTCGTACATCCGGAAGTAGTTCTGGAAGGTGATCGAGGCGTAGGTCTGGCTCTCGCTCTGGATCGGAATGCCTTCCTTGGCCTCCACAGCCTGGTGCAGACCATCGGACCAACGTCGGCCATCCATCAAGCGGCCTGTGAACTCGTCGACGATCACGACTTCCGGCCGGCCGCTCGAATCGCTGCGCCGGACGACGTAGTCCACGTCCTTCTTCTTGAGGGTGTGGGCCGAGAGCGCCTGTTGCACGGCATGCAGCACGGGCAACATCTGCGGATCGTAGAGATTCTCGATCCGCATCAGCTTCTCGACCGAGCGGACGCCCTGCTCGGTGAGCGTCGCTTGATGGTGCTCTTCATCCACCCAGTAGTCGCCGGTCTCTTCGATGCCCTTGCTCGCCTCGCCCTTCTGACCGGCATGCAGACGCGGGATCAGCTGGTTGGCGATCCGATACACATCGGTGTTCTGCTCGGATGGGCCGCTGATGATGAGAGGCGTACGCGCCTCATCGATCAGGATCGAATCCACCTCATCGACGATCGCGTAGTGGAGATCCCGCTGGACGCAGTACTCGAGCGCCGGCTTCATGTTGTCGCGCAGGTAGTCGAAGCCGTACTCGTTGTTCGTGCCGTAGGTGATGTCGGCCGCGTAGCTCAGCTTTCGCTCGGGCTCGGCGAGGTTGGGAACCACCACGCCGACCGAGAGACCGAGGAAGCGGTGCACCTCGCCCATCCATTCGGCATCGCGGGTCGCCAGGTAGTCGTTCACGGTCACGATATGCACACCGTGGCCAGACAAGGCGTTCAAGTAGGCGGGCAGGGTCGAGACGAGGGTCTTGCCCTCGCCGGTCTTCATCTCCGCGATGCGGCCTTCATGAAGCACGATCCCGCCGAGCAGCTGCACATCGAAGTGGCGCTTTCCGATCGCCCTCTTCATGGCCTCGCGGACCGTGGCGAAGGTCTCGGGGATCAGCTCCTGGAGGGGTTCGCCATTTTCGATGCGCTGCTTGAAGGCCGGGGTGAGGCCACGCAGATCCGCATCGGAGAGCTTCTGGATCTCTGGCTCCAGCGCATTCGCCGCCTCGACGAGCGGAAGCATCCGCTTCAGATCGCGATCGTTCTGGCTTCCGAGGATCCGCTTCAGGAATTGCATGAGGGGAAGCCGAGCTCCCTGGGGGTGTAAGGGACGAAAGTTAAGGAAGGGCTCAGGAGGGAGCAATGAAGCAGCGACCGCTCGCTGCTTGGGCTTCCTGGCGATGCCACCCTAGTCACGGCTTCGCAAAGCGCAAACGGAGCTTCCCGATCTGGATCTCGTCCCCATCGCGGAGCACCCGCCGATCGCGCTTCTTGCCGTTGACCAGTGTGCCGTTGGTACTCCCCAGATCCTCGACGAAAAAGCCCTCGTCGGAGGCCCAGCCGATGGCCGCATGAGCCCGGGAGATCGTCGGTTCGGCAAGGATGGCGTCGGCCGTACGGCCCCGTCCGATCACGAACCACTCGTTATCGACCGGGATCTCGAGACCCTCGTAGAAGCCCCGGAGGACGACCACCGAGGCCCCTGACGGAACCCGGCTCACGCCTGCCGACCGCTCTGCCCCTGCCGCCATATCCCCCGCCCCTTGAAGCGGGCCAGCGACTTCGGATGGCCGGCCCCAGTCTTCCATCGGAGGGGCTGGGGGCGGACTTGACTGGCGGGACGCTCAGGAGCGCTTGCGGGTGCTGGATTTCGCCTTTCGGCTCGCGGGCTTGGCCCGATCCAGCAAGGCCCGAGCATGTTCGCGCGTCTCGGCGCCAGGAGCCTCGCCTCCGGCCATCCGGGCGATCTCCTCGATCCGACCCTCCGGATCGAGCGCCACGACCTCGGTGAGCGTTCGACCGCCCACCCGCCGCTTCTCGACCCGAAAATGCGCGGCGGGCTGGGCCGCGATCTGGGGTAGATGGGTGATGCAGAGGACCTGGTGATCGGCTGCCAATGAGCCGAGCACACCACCGACCCGCTCAGCCACAGCGCCACCGATCCCTGCGTCGACCTCATCAAAAACCAGCACCATGCCCGCCGTCTCGGTCCGCAACACGTTCTTGAGTGCCAGGAAGATCCGCGAGAGCTCTCCCCCGGAGGCCACCTTGCGAAGCGGCCGAGGGGTCTCGCCCTCGTTCGAGGAGAACAAGATCTCAGCGGTCTCGGCTCCGCTCGGCCCGCAGGGCAGCCCAGGCTCCGGCTCGACCGGCGTCAACATCACCTCCACCTCAGCCGACGCCATGGCGAGCGTTCGGGCACCCACCTGGGCCGCCTCGGCCAGGCTCTTGGCCGCCTTGCGCCGCGCACGCGTGAGCTTGGCGGCGCGCTTTGCAACCTTCTCGCGTTCTGCGGCTTGCTCGGCCTCGAGCTTGCCCATGCGCTCGTCGCTGCTGCCCAGGGAAAGGAGCTCGGCCGCGGCCGAGTCGCGGAAGGCCAGGATGTCCTCCACCTGATTCCCGTACTTGCGACGCAAGCGCTCGAGCTCTTCGATCCGATCTTCGACGGCCGAGAGCCTGCCAGGATCGGTTTCGACGCGAGCCGCGTAGCGCTCCAGGTCGCGGGCAAGATCCGCCAGCTCGGCGGTGGCACCGGTCAGCCGCTCGGCAGCCTCGTTGAGGCTCGGATCGAGCTCGGCCAGGGCACCCAGGGTGCGCTCCGCCTCTGCAAGCAGGTCTCCGATGGCGGCTCCGGCGCCGCCCGACGGGTCTCCGGAGAGCGCCGCGACGACCGTGGCCGTCTCGCCTCCCAGACGCTCCGCATGCACCAGCCGCTTGTGCTCGACATCGAGCTGCGTGGCCTCTCCCACGTCGAGGGCTGCCTCGTCGATCTCGCGCACCTGGAAGGCAAGGAAATCTTCGCGCCGGGCGCGTTCCTCGGCTTCGGTGCGCAGGGCCGTTAGCTCGGCCTGACGCTGGCGCAGCCCACGCACGCCCTCTTCGATGGCCTGCCGATCGGCCAACAGCCCACCGTGATGATCGAGCAGGCGCCCTTGAAGCTCCGGGCGCAGCAGCGCCTGGGACGCGTGTTGGCTCGACACCTCGAGCCGCCCACCGAACAACTCCGCGAGGGTCGAAATGGGCACCAGTTGGCCGCCCACCCAGGCCCGCCCCCGCCCGCTGCGTTGCAAGCTACGCCGGACGATCAACGCGCCGTCTTCGGCCTCCAGCCCGCGTTCGGCCAGGGAGGCTTCGAGATCGGTCAGCCCTTCGATCTCGAAAACGGCTTCCACCACGGCCTCATCGGCGCCCTCGCGGATCGAATCCCGGTCCGCACGCGCACCCGCCAGCAGCCCGAGGGCTCCCAGCACGATGGATTTTCCTGCCCCGGTCTCACCCGTCAGCACGTTCAAGCCGGGCCCGAACTCGATCTCCAGCTCCTCGACCAGCGCCAGCTGTTGAATCCGCAGACGCTCGATCACGCCATCCGCCCCCGTTGATACTCCGCCGGACGTGCGATCACGCGACTCCCCAGCCGAGCTTGGTGCGCAGGACGTCGAAGCGTGAGCGGAAGGGAGACACGACGAAATGCGCGGGATGCTCGGAGGCCTCCACGAGCACCCGGTCCCCCGTCTCGAGCGTCACCGCCACCTGGCCATCCAAGGTCAGCTGGGCGGTGCCCTCGCGCGGGAACACGTGCATCTCGATCCGCGACGTATCGGGCAGCACCACCGGCCGCTGGGAGAGACCGTGGGGGCAGATGGGCGTGAGGACGAGCGCCCGCGAGCCCGGCATCAGGATCGGCCCTCCCGCCGAAAGGGTGTAGGCCGTCGAGCCTGTGGGCGTCGCCACGATCAGGCCGTCCCCGCGGTAGGTCGTCACCGGCTCGCCATCGGTCCAGGTCTCGACATCGATCATGCGCGAGAGATCGCTGCGGTTGATCACCGCATCATTCAGCGCCAGGGCCTGCATCAGCTCCTGGTCACCGCGCATGGCGCGCACCCGCAGCCGCGTGCGGCGAACCACAGCCAGGCTGCCGGCCAGTACCTGGTCGAGAACGGCGTCGAGTTCTTCGGGCGCCACCTCGGCCAGGAATCCCAAGGTGCCTTGATTCACTCCGAGGATCGGAACCGGTCGGGCACCCGCTTCGCGAGCCACCGCGAGCAACGTGCCATCGCCGCCGATCACGATCAGCAGCTCCGCCTTCTCCGCCAGGGCTCCGCGCCCGACCCCTTCACCGCCAAGGATGGCAGCGGCCTCGGGGTCCAGAATGGAGGCCACACCGCGAGCGGCGAGCTCATCGAGCAGATGCCGCGCCACGTCCGCCACGTCCGTGGCGCCGGGCTTCAGGCACACGCCGACCGTCCGCACCGAAGGGTGCGCTGTCACAGGATCATCCTCGTTGCCAACTCGCCTCCAGCCGCTGCAGAACGGACCCCATCAGAATAGGGACCCGGTCGCACAGAAGCCGGGCCTGCTGGCCAGGCCAGCCGCGGGCTAACGGTAGTACGGCGCCAGCTTGATCAGGGCGACGCCGACCGGCGTCACCTTCGCAAGGACGTCGTCGGCGAGCATTGCGCTCCGACCGTTTTCGGCCGCATCGTTTCGCAGCAGCTCGATGCGCTTGAAACGAGGCAGGGTTTCTTCCTTGCCCTCACCGTTCTCGAGGCTCTTCGCCAGGCCGCGGGCGGCAGACGTGAGCATGCGGACATCATCCTTGGCTCGGTAGAACGACCGCTGATTCGCCGGGAGGAGATTGGTAGGCGTCTTCGCGACGGCGTCCTTCAGAGCACTGCAGGCCTCTGAGAGTTCCTTGGCGTAGCTCGTCACCCGCTCCTGGTTCCAATCGGCGACGGGCTCATCGTCCCGCGCCAAGGCCGCACCGGCTCCCGCCAGCAAAGCCACCCCCGCAAACAATGCCACGATTCGTCGGATGCGCATCAATCCCTCCTATGCCAGATCCAAAATGCGACCCGGGACCTCACGCTATCACGAGTAGGACGCTGCATACACCCGCGAGCTTCAGTATTTGCGGTCGGAATTCGGGTCTTCTTCCACCCGGATTTCCAGACCGCGTCGAGCCTCACGCCGTTTGCGCTCGATCTCCGCCCACATCACCAGCTCGCGGGTCCGCTGTCGGAGGGCCTCGAGCCGACGCTCCTGAAGCTCCGTCTCCGCGCTTCCGGCGTGGAGGACGACCGTTCTCTCGACGACCCGCTCCTGTCCATCTCGATGCCGAGCCCGGATGCGCACCCGGTTTGGCCCCTCGACCAGCTGGATGAGCCCATCGAAGCTCCCGTCCGGGAACGTCCTCACGGCCCGCGCCGGAACGCCGGTGGTCGCGTTGTGAATCTCGATCGCGGCGAGATCCACCAGATCGAGACGCCTCAGCAGCCCGGCCACATCGGCCGGCGACTCGACCCGATGCAATTGGCCCTCGCTCCATTTCGCCATCTCGCCGAGAACCGCCTCGGCCTCGATCGCTTTCGGACCCACCGCGAACGGATGCACCCGGATGCCGCGCATGCCCGCTTCCCGGGCAGCCAACATCGCGTGAACGTCCGGCCCATCCCGAATCGGCAGGGTCGGGCGCCCATCCGTCAGCAGGACGATGATCTGCTCTCGGACTGGAGCCGCCGCGTCGTCGGGCGCGAGGGCTTCCCTAGCCAGGTCGACTGCCCCAGCCAGATTCGTCCCTCTCAAATGCTCCGGCGCGGTGACGCGAATCTCGGCAAGGGCTCGGCGCAGCGCCACCGGGGTCGCGCCAAGCGGCGCCGCCCAGCGCGCCTCATCCGAGAACACGATCAAGCCGACCCGAAAGCGGCGCGGATCGAGCCGTTCGATCAGCGCGCCGGTGGCTTCCAGTTCCGCGGCCAGGATCGAATCCTCCAGGTCGAGTCCGGCAGCCAGTCGGACCCTCAACCGCGGGGGCAGATTTCCGCGCCGCTCGAGAGCCGCCAACCAAGCCGGATCGGTCACACCTCCTTCGCCATCCCCATCCAGATCCGCACCGCTCGGTTCGAGGGTGCTGTCCGAGAGGTCGATCGCCACGACCAGGTCGAAACCGGAACGGCCCCGGGTCCCTGCTTGCCCGGCAACTTCGAACAACGCAACCGATTGGACGGGCACGTCGGGCGCGGGCGATCGCACGCGAAGCCAATCACCGGCCGAGGCTCCGGGCGCCACCAGGGCCATCAACAGCAGGATTTCAATCACGCCACGCCGAATGGCCATATGAGGCCGAACCTCCGATCGCGTTAGAGTAGAGCGCATGGGCGACGGCGACTCCCTCGAACTCTTTCCTTCTACCGGCGAACCCGAGGATCGCTCCGCCTCACCCGCGCATCCCACCCATCCAGCCCGCCCCCTGGCCGAGCGCATGCGCCCTCGCAACCTGGACGAAGTCCTCGGACAGGATGCCCTGCTCGCCCCCGGCGCCCCTCTTCGGACGCTGATCGAGAGGGGTGAGCTGCCTTCCCTGCTGCTGTGGGGGCCTCCGGGCACCGGCAAGACCACCCTTGCCCGCCTTCTGGCCGGCAGTCCCGACTCGGATTTCGTGCCTCTGTCTGCGGTCGTTGCGGGAATCAAGGACGTGCGTGCCGTGGTCGCCGATGCAGAGCGAAGTCGTCGGCTGGGCCGCCGTACGGTTCTCTTCCTGGATGAAATCCATCGCTTCAATCGCGCCCAGCAAGACGCCCTGCTTCCGCACGTGGAGGCTGGGACCATCACGCTGGTCGGCGCGACCACCGAGAACCCCTCCTTCGAGGTGATCGGGCCGCTGCTTTCGCGCACCCGCGTCTTCACCCTTCAGGCACTGGGCTTCAGCGACCTGGTCGCACTTCTCGAACGTGCGCTGGTCGATGAGGAGAGAGGGCTCGGCACGAGCGGTGTCGAAGCCGACCCCGAGGCCATTCGCGCCGTGGCCGAGGCGGCGGACGGCGACGCGCGGCGTGCACTGGGAATGCTCGAAACGGCTGTCGCGATCCACGCCGCGTCCGGGAACGAAGGCATGCTCACCCCCGAGGCGGTTCGCGACGCAGTCGGCCGGCGCATGCTGCTTCACGATCGCGACCGCGAAGAGCATTACAACGTCGTCTCTGCGTTCATCAAGAGCCTTCGCGCCAGCGATCCGGACGCGGCGCTCTACTACCTCGCGCGCATGCTGGAAGGCGGGGATGATCCACTCTTCCTGGCGCGTCGCCTGGTGGTCTTCGCCTCCGAGGATGTGAGCAACGCAGAGCCGGCCGCCCTCCCCCTGGCCCTCGCCGCCTACCAGACGATCGAGCGCATTGGTCTGCCAGAGGGCCGTCTCACCTTGGCCCAGGCGACGACCTTCCTGGCGACGGCTCCGAAGAGCAACGCATCGATGCTGGCCCTCGACCGTGCCACCGAAGCGGTGCGCCAACACGGCAACGCAGAGGTGCCTATGCACTTGCGCAACGCACCCACCGGATTCATGAAGGAGCAGGGCTACGGCGAGGGATATCAGTACCCGCACGATCAGCCGGATACCTTCGTCCCCGACCGGAACCTGCCCGATGCACTGGGCGAGGTGGAGTTCTACCGGCCAACACGCTTCGGGCGGGAGGAGCCCATTGCCGACCGCCTGGCAGCGTGGAGAGAGAAGCGGCGCAGGGCGGATCGTTAGGCTCTACGAGAAAAAGCCGAAACCTTCTCCGGGAATTCCCCGAGCCCGTCACGGATTCCCACCAGGAGGATCAGTGCTTCCCCGGGTCGCGGACACGCGTGGAGTTGCCGACAAGCAGGCCGTGAGGGGGCTCCAACGGCGACGCATTTTCGAAATCCTCAGCCCCGGGGCCGAGGGCGACCGGGCCAGTCGTACCTGCGACGCGATCCTGATGGTGTTGATCGTTTCGAACGTCGCCGCCGCGATCGCAGAATCCGTCCCCACCATCCACGCGAAACACGGCAGCGCCTTTGCGGTCTTCGAGTTCTTCTCGGTGATGGTGTTCTCGATCGAATACGTGCTCCGCGTGGCCACGATCGTCGAAGGGCCGGACCCGCGCTTTCGATCCCCCGTGGTCGGCCGCCTGCGGTACATGGTCTCGCCGATCGCCGTGACCGATTTCCTTGCCTTCAGCCCCTTCTACCTCACGGCCTTTTTCAACGTCGACCTGCGGATCCTTCGCGTCCTGCGCCTGATCCGGATCTTCAAGCTCGCCCACTATTTCTCGGCGCTCAACATCCTCCTCGATGTGATTCGAACTGAGCGCCATGCATTCGGCGCGGCCTACTTCGTGGTCGTGCTCGGGTTGCTGATGGCGAGCAGCGGCGTCTATCTCTTCGAGCATGCAGCCCAGCCAGACGTGCTCGGGTCGATCCCGGACGCCATGTGGTGGGCCGTCGCAACGCTTACCACCGTCGGCTACGGCGATGTCACACCGATCACGCTGGGTGGCAAGGTCTTCGGCACGTTCGTGATGATCCTCGGCGTCGGGATCGTCGCTGTGCCCACGGGCATCCTCGCCACAGGTTTCGCCCTCGAGCTCCATAAACGGCGCGAGCAGTACCTGCAGCAGGTCCTGATCGCCAACGAGGATGGCGTCATCGACGAAACCGAACGGGCGCACCTCGAAGAGGTGAGGCAAGCACTCGACCTCAGCCTCGAAGATACGAGCATGCTGCAGGAATCGTCCAGCTTGCTCGCTGCCCCGAATGCAGCGCCCATGAGCGAATGCCCCCATTGTGGCGAGCTGCTTGCTGGCCCCGTGAAGGAAGCGCTGGCGAAGTCTGACGCGTAGGAACCTACGCGACGAGAGCGCACCGCCAAAACAGACTGTGACAAGGCGTCCCGGAGGCCGATCTTGCCCCGCTCGAGTGGGGTCGATTGGTGCATTTCGCGACACTCCTCCGATGTATCGCCATTCCATCGCAAACGGAACTCGAAGCGAAATGCGATGAACGTGCCTCCGTAGAAGCCTGGGCGGGCCCAACACCGCACGTTCGACTCCCACCCCTTGAACAGGGAAGGCGATGCGCACTTGGCCGGCGTTTTGCTTTGGATGAGGGGGCTTGGATCGATCGGTGCGCCAAGAGACCCATCGCCCTTGCAACCAACGATCGTCCGGCCGTCGCCCCCAACGAGGAGCCACGAGAGGAAACAGGAGCCCATGCAGGAATCGGAACGAACTGCGAAGAGGATCAGCAAGACCGTCGGGAAGATTCCGGTCCCGGCCAAGGTCATGGGTCGCAACTGGATCAACGACGTCATCCGGGGGATGACGAAGCGTGACCGGCACCGGATCCTGCGCACGGCCCTTCAGACCTACATCGAGGCCGAGACGCTCAAACCCTATCAGGCAGAGCTGATCAAGCTGCAGGAGCACCTCGAGGAGAAGGGTCGGAAGGTCATCATCCTTTTCGATGGACGAGACGCATCTGGCAAGGGCGGCACGATCCGGCGCGTGACGCGGTACATGAACGAGAAGCATTACCGCACGGTGGCGCTCGGAAAACCCAACGACCAGCAGCAGACCGAGCTGCACATGAAGCGTTATATCGAGCAGTTTCCCCACGCCGGAGAAATCGTGCTCTTCGACCGCAGCTGGTACAACCGGGCCATGGTAGAGCCCGTCATGGGCTTCTGTACTCCTCGCCAGTACAAGGATTTCATCCATACCGTCAACGATTTCGAAGAAAGCTTCGTGAGCGACGGCAAGACCACCTTGATCAAGCTCTACTTCTCGGTTTCCAAGGACGAACAGGCGCGGCGTTTCGCAAGAAGACAGCACGACCCGCTGCGGGCATGGAAGCTCAGCGAAGTCGACCTCCAGGCCCAGGATCTCTGGGGAAAATTCACCAGGAAGAAGCTCGAACTGCTGGAAAAGACCCATACGAAACTCAACCCCTGGTACGTGATCCGATCGGACCAGAAGGCGTTGGCTCGCCTCGAGACCATCAAGCTGATTCTCCGGTCAACCACCTACAAGGGCCGGAGCCGATCGCTCGATTTCAAGCCGAACGATGAGATCGTCATTCCGGGCGACAAAGAGGCGAAGCTCATGCGCCGTGAGTACCGGCTGCATGGGAAACTCGAGAGCTAGCAAGACTGGCTCTCTTCGAGCGAGCAGCCTCCATCTCACTCAGCAGAACAGGCGATCGAACATGGGATCCAAGAAGAAAACGAAAGCGCTATCGAAGGAAAAACTCTCGAAGCGCGCCTACGAAGACAAGCTGGCCCAGCTTCAACTGGAACTGGTCAAGTTGCAGGAGTGGGTCAAGGCGAAGGGCCTGAGGGTGGTCGTCATCTTCGAAGGGAGAGATGCGGCGGGCAAAGGCGGAACGATCAAACGGATCATGCAACGCCTCAACCCCCGGGTCTGCCGCGTCGTCGCGTTGGCAACCCCGACGGAACGCGAGAAGACCCAGTGGTATTTTCAGCGTTATACCGCGCATCTCCCCTCGGCAGGCGAGATCGTGCTCTTCGACCGCAGCTGGTACAACCGCGCCGGTGTCGAACGGGTGATGGGCTTCTGCACAGAGGAGGAGTACGAGGAATTCCTGCGCTCGTGTCCGGAGTTCGAGCGCATGCTGGTCCGCGGGGGAACCCTCGTAATCAAATATTGGTTCTCGGTCAGCGGAGAAGAGCAGGAGCGGCGCTTCCAGAAGAGGAATACAGATCCCGTCCGGCGCTGGAAGCTCAGCCCGATGGATCTGGAATCACGTGCCAAGTGGGTCGAGTACTCCATCGCGAAGGACATCATGTTCGCCCACACCGACATCAAGCAGGCGCCCTGGTACGTGGTGGAAGCCGACGACAAGAAGCGGGCGCGGCTGAATTGCATCAGCCATCTGCTCAGCCTCATCGACTACGAAGATCTCAGCCCCGGGCCGATCGACCTGGCGCCGCACGCCGACGCGGGAGGCTACGTTCGGCCACCGCTCTCCGACCAGCACATCATCCCCGACATCATGCCGTAGGCGAGGCTCTCAGTACGAGAGCACGGCCGAAGACCGTCTCGAAGAGCGGCGCCTCGCGCATGCCATCCCATAGCTCGAGGTCGAGATCCTGCGAAGAGCAGAGTTCGATCTCCACCCGGTTGACGATCGTGTGCGTCCTGATCTCTGCCACGCGTTGCTGGTGACTCCGGTCGAATGCGTCGGCGAGACGAAGGAGCGTGGCCAGGCGGCGCACGACGCGAACCTCAGCCCGCGAAAGCTCGCTCATCGCCGGATGACACTCGTCCGGTGGGCTCCGCCGGTGGAAGCGCGCCACGCAGGCGGCAAGCCGTCGCTCGCGATCGACCAATCCCAGGATCTCCGTATTCTGGATCAGGTACTGCCCGTGCCGATGATGCCGCTGGAAGCCGACGGCCTTGCCGACATCATGCAGCCATGCGGCGATCTCGAGTAGCGATCGCGCCTCCATGGGCAGACCGTGGACGGGGCCGAGTTCGTCGAAAAGTTGGAGCGCAAACCGGGCGACCTCTCGGCCATGGGCCTCCTCGAAATCGAATCTTCTTCCGATGTGGAGCGCCTCGTCCGCGAGCAGGCGTTCCCTCGGCTGGATTCGCTCCCGATCCTGAAGATCGATCAGGATGCCGTTTCGCAGCCCCCGGTTGACGGCAACGACGGAAGAAAGACCCAGCGCGACCAGCAGCGATTCCAGGATCACACCACCCGCAACGATGATGTCCGCTCTGCGTTCAGTGAAGCGCTCGAGCCGTTCGGCGGCGTTCATGGCGATGAGTTTCCGTACAGCCGCCGCGAGATCCTTCGCGTCGACCTGGGCCGTCTCTCCCGCACATGCGAATTCTGTCACCGCTCGAATCGTTCCGGAGGAGCCAAAGACGACGTCGGGAGCCTCTTCGATCGCCTCACCAATCCCCTCGTTGATTACCTGCTTGGCGTGGGCCCGCATCAGGGCGACCTTCTTCTTGCCGACGCCCTCCGCCGCACCAAACATCTCCGTCAGCTGCACCGCGCCGAGTTGTACGCTCCATAGCTGGGTGGGCTGGCCGCCTTTGGCCAGAGCGACCTCCGTGGATCCGCCTCCGATATCGAGAACCAGCGCCCGCTCATCGGCAGGACGCCCTTGGCAGACGCCGAGGCAGATGAGGCGGGCCTCTTCTCGTCCCGAGATCACTTCCAGCGCAATACCCGCTTGTGTGCGAACCCGGTGCAATACGGCATCCGCATTCCGAGCGTTTCGCAGTGCACTGGTCGCGACGGCGCGGACCTCTGCATCATGGCGTTCGCAGCGCGACGCGAAACGCTGCAAGGTTCCCACGAGCCGATCCGCCACGACGTCTTGCATGATCCCCGACTCGAAGACCCCGTCCCCCGGCCGAACCGCCGCCCGCTCGTAGTGAAGCGTCTCGAGAACGCCATCGGGATGAGCCCGAACAATCTCCAGCCGCACCGCATTCGTTCCCACATCGATGGCTCCGAGCACTCGAGCCTTCTCTGATGTCCGATCCATCCTCACCCCCAGCGAGTCTCGACGCACTGGCAGATCCCGGCAGCCAGCACGCCTCCATCGTGCTCGGCGAGCAGGCTCTGCCGCGGCTCGATCAACCGTTTGAAGTTCCGGTAGGCGTACCCGAGCCGTCGATGAGGTCGTTCCTCCGGCTCGGTCGCCACCTTTGTGTCGTTCAATGAGAGGATAGCCAGTCGGTCGCCATCGGACCGCCGGCCGGAGCCGAACTCGCTCACGATCAACGATGCTCTTCCCGTCTGCGAGGCATCGCAGATCTCGCGTGGACGCCCTGCTCGGGAGCCCCAGCGCTCAGGTGTCGAAGAGCGGCGCCTGGAGCGCCACGAATCCTCGCTTGGTGCTTTCGGCCATCGCCTCGGGAAGCAACGCAATCTCCCGCGCCAGGCCGCACGCTGTGTCCAGCAGGTCGTCCGGCTCGACGACGCGGTTCACGAGTCCGATCTGCAGAGCTTCGGCCGCGTCGTAGGTTCGGCCTGTCAGGCACATCTCGCGGGCGGCTCCGGGGGCCATCACGCCCTTCATCAGCTCGTAGGCCGCAGCTGCACCGAAGCGCACCTGGGGTTGCCCGAAGATCGCGGCGATCGATGCCAGACGGAAGTCGCACATGGCGGCCAGATCGCAACCGCCGCCCAGCGCCGGGCCGTTGACCGCGGCAATGAGAGGCTTCGAAAACGTGTAGACCCGATTGTGGTAGGCGGCCGCATCCGCGAAGACCTCCGCCATCTCCCCGCCCGCGAGCTCCGAGCGATCGAAGCCGGCACAGAACGAAGGGGGCGCAGCGGCGAGAACGACCGCGCGCACCGAATCACTCTTCTCCAACACGTCGAGGCGTGCCACGAGTTCCTCGCGCAGCGCGCGCGAGAGCGCGTTTCTCTTGGTGGGACGATTCAGCGTCAACACCGCGACACCCTCAGCCTCTTCCAGAATCGTCAATGCATCCGTCATCCCAGTCTCCTCGCTACCCGATTCGATTGAAGTCGAGCGACACCTCGCCCACAACCCACCCGGCCGGGCCCAGGCTCTCCAACTCTCATCAACCTTCCTCGAGAACGACACGCGGGCGAATCGCCTGCCCACTGGCCAAGGCTTCGAAGGCTTCGTTCACCTTGTCGAGCGGGTAGTCGGGCCCGGTCATCGGCTCGATGTGAAGCCGGTCCTGGGCGATGAGCGCGAAGAGATGCGTGAAGTCTCGCTGTGGATCCATGGAACCGTAGATCGAGCCACGCAATGTCTTGTCGAGCAGGAGCGAGATGATGGGAATGTGGATCTCTTCTGCGAAGCCTGTCAGGCCGGCCACGATGGCACGGCCGCCTGACGTCAGGGCGTCGAAGGCCTGGCGCGCGACGGCGCCACTTCCCACAGCCTCGACGGCGAGATCCACACCACCTTCGACCAGGCCATGAATCGCCGCAACGGGATCACCGTCTCCAGGCGAGACGAGATCCGTGGCGCCCAGCCGCCCGGCCAGCTCGAGCCGCGAAGCGTTTGGCTCGACGGCGATGATCCGCGAGGCACCGGCCACACGGGCAGCTTGCACCGCGGAGAGCCCCACGCCTCCGCAACCGAACACCGCCACCGTTTCGCCCCATCGCACACCGCCCGTATTGGCGGCGGCCCCAAAGCCGGTCGAGACACCACAGCCCACCAGACAGGCGGAGCCGAAGGGAACTTCCTCGGGCACCGGCACGACCGAGCCCGCCGGCACCACGACGAGCTCCGCCAGGCCCGACACGTTCATGTAGCGACCGAGCTGCACGCCGTTCAGCGCGAGGGAGCCGTCCTGGCCATTGGTCGTGATGCCTGCGCAAACATGCGGACGCCCCGCCCGACAAGCGCGGCAGCGGCCGCAGCGCGGGGTCCAGGCGATCACAACACCCTGCCCCACCACCGCCGGTTCGCCGACTCCCGGCCCCACGGCTTCGATTCGCCCGGCGGCTTCGTGGCCCAAGACGGCTGGAAAACTGATGCCTTCTCCGCTCCGCCAGACATGCAGGTCACTGGCGCAGATCCCACACGCGGCGATCCGCACGCGGACCTCTCCGGGGCCGGGCTCCCGCACGGCGACCTCTTCGATGCGCAAAGGCTCCCCGGGAGCGTGGGCGACGGCAGCCCGCGCCATGACGTTCCCGCTCACGAGGCATCCCCGGGAAGCAGTGCCAGGCGCACGGGATCGTTCCGATGGTTCGCCAGGTCGTCGAGCGCCTCGGCCGCCCTTTCGAGGGGGTAGCGGGCAGTGATCGAGCCCGAGAGATCGAGCCTTCCCGAAGCCGCCAGCTCGACGACCCGCTCGAGTTCCGCTCGTGTGTAGCCCATCGATCCGAGCACCCCGATCTCCTTGCCCACGAACGAGACGAGCGGCCCCAGTTCCGGTGATTCCATGCCTACGCCTCCAACGATCACACGTCCACCGCGAGCCACAGAGGCCATCGCGAGTTCGACCGAGTCTTTTCGTCCGGCGTACTCGATCACGAGCTCGGGACCGCCGCCACCCGCCGCCTCGCGAATGGCCTTGCGCGGGTTCCCCTCCGTCACATCGACCGTGGCATCTGCGCCGGCTTCCTCGGCCCGGCGCAAGGCACCCGGACTCGCATCGCAGGCAACAATGGTCTTGGCTCCGAGCAGGCGGGCCAGCAGGATCGCGTGATACCCCACACCGCCGCAACCAATCACGGCAATTCGTTCTCCTCCGGTGATCCCCGCCCGCGTCGCCACTGCGTGATAGGCGGTCGCGACCGCGTCCGCGAGGATGGCCCCGTGCTCGAACGGTACGCCATCGGGAAGCGGAAGCGCACACGACGCCGGAACCGTGATCTTCTCTGCAAAGGTCCCATCCCGTGCCATGCCGAAGATCTGTGCTCCAGGACAAAGCCCGAGATGCCCCGCTTCGCACGCGGGGCAAGAACCGCAGGTCTCGCTCGGCAGCAGGAGCACACGATCTCCAAGACCACAGGTCGTGACACCGTCACCCAGCGCTTCGACGACACCCGCGCCCTCGTGCCCCATGATCACCGGCAGTTTGGGAACCGGGAGGCGCCCGTGAGCCGCGTGCAGATCGGTTCCACAGACCCCCGCAGCCCGCACGGCCACACGAACCTGTCCAGGCCCGACCGGCGGCTCCGGAACCTCTTCGACCCGAAGCTCCGCGCCTTCGTAGAGACGTACTGCCTTCATCGGATTTCCTCTCCGCTACTCGGCGCCATGAACGCCACGTTCCTGGCCCTGCCACCACGGCTCCCGCAACGCGCGCCGCAAGATCTTCCCGACACCACTCTTGGGGAGCTCCTCGAGAACATCGACCGCCTTCGGCACCTTGAAGCGCGCGAGATGCTGCCTGCAGAAGGCGATCAGCTCCTCCTCGTCCACGGCCTGGCCCGGCCGCAACGTGACGGCCGCGCGAACCGCCTCGCCCCACTTCGCGTCGGGAACCGAGAACACCGCACATTCCGCCACAGCGGGATGCTCGGAAAGCTTCCCTTCGATTTCCGCCGGATAGACGTTGAAGCCGCCCGTGATGATCTTGTCTTCCTTGCGATCTGCGAGGAAGACGTAGCCCTCCGCGTCCATCCGACCCAGATCGCCCGTGTGCAGCCAGCCGTTGCGCAGCCTTTCCTGGTCGAGGTCCGGACGCTTCCAGAAGCCAGGCGTCGTCCACGGTGCGCACACACAGATCTCGCCGATCTCGCCCTCCGCAGCTTCGCTCCCGTCTTCAGCGAGAATCCGCACCTGCGCAAAAGCCGCACGCTCCCGGCCTACCGAGGTCAAGCGTTCGCTGCCCGAATCCAAGGCAGCGACATGCTCTTCCGGCCCCATCCATGTATTGAGAGCGTAGGCCTCCGTCTGCCCGAAGCCCGTGTAGAGGACGGGCCCCAGACGCTCGAGCGATCGGCGCACCAGAACGGGAGCCGTAGGCGCTGCCGCGTACACGACCGCCCGAAGACACGAGAGGTCGGCGCCGGCGGCGTCTGGATGATCGAGGAGCATCCGTAGCAAGGTCGGGATCACCAGGATCATCGTGACCCGATGCTCGGAGATCGCACCGAGCATCGCCTTCGGATCCGCGGCCGGAAGGATCACGAGGGTTGCTCCCGCCACCCAGCAGGTATCCATGGCCCGACCGCCGAAATGGCTGAGTGCGAGCTGGCCCAGCAAGCGGTCCTCTGGGCCCACGGAAAAAGACGTCGCCCAGGCGCCCATCGCGGCTGCCACACTGGCGTAGCTATGGGTGACGCCTTTCGGATGGCCCGTCGTGCCCGACGTGTAGAGAATCTGGGCGAGCGAATCAGGAGGGCGATCGATGACGGCGGGCTCTGCGGCGCTGGCCGCAGCGAGGCTCTCGAGATCCGTGATTCCGTCGGCAGGCCCCAGGCTGAGAACCGTAGCTCGGCCATCCGCCGCCTCGACGGCTCGTGGGAGCGCAGCCGCTCCGAGCGCAACGACGAAGCGGGCTTCCGCATCGCGAACCATGAAGACGTGCTCCGCCGCCGTCAGTGCGCCAAGCAGCGGCACCAGGGCACCGCCCGCGCGAGCCACCGCAATCACCGTCTCGACGTACTCGATGCGATTCTCCTGGACGACGGCAACCCGCTCGCCAGGTTCGAGGCCCAGTCCGACGAGTGCTCGCGCCAGGCCCGTCGCCCGCTCGTCGAGTTCGCGATAGGTGCGACGCCGCTCGCCATCGACGAGCGCGATCTGATCCGGCCACCGCCGTGCGGCGCGGGCGGGGTAGTGGGAATAGGGATGGATCACCGCTTTCGCCGCTTCCGTTCATCGGGCAGCGGACGATCCTCGGGCCCGTCGTAATGCGCCCCCAGCGCATCGGGAATGATCCGCAACGGCACGCCGTCGCGAACCTCCTCTGCGATATGGGCCAGCAAAGCCATGCCGTAGCTGAGCGCACCGAGCCCACCGATCACCAACGGTTCGAAGCCGAGATCCGTGAGCAAGGCGCCGAGCGCACCCGCCAGGTTGATCGGAATCAGCCGGCCCTTGCGACGGGCGAGCTCCACTTCGATGGCATCGAGAAGCTTCCCATGGGTACCCCAGCCCGACTTCTCGATCGCGATGCGACGAACGGTCACCGCCCGAGGTTCTGCCTGCTTGTGCATCGGGTGGCCGAGCCCGGGAACCGCACCGCGTCGTTCGAGCCAGGTATCGACTGCGCGGGAAGCCGCTTCTTCGTCCGGAAGCCCCCATCCCGCAGCCTCGACCAACATCTCGGCGGGCTCCTGAGGCGAGCCCGTCACCGAGCCACTCGCCAGGATGCCACTCGCCAACGCGGGCACGGGCGAGTCCGGGAAGGCAGAAGCCGTAAAGCGCGCGGCACAGGCTGCGGAGCTGATGAATTGCTGATCCATCCCGCTGCGCAGCGCCAGGTCGAAGAGCGCGGTCTCCCTATCGTCCGGGAGTTCCCCGCGCAACAACAGGAAGGCGGCCTCGTTGTAGCCGAGGTGCTCGATCAGTTCCTCGATCGGGTAGCCGCGCACGCGGATCTTGCCGCCCTCGGCGCGGCTGATCCCCGTAGTCCAGTAGTCGCTCCAATCTCCAGAGGAGACGTATTGGCCTACGTGGCGGCGCGGAGGATCGGCCATCGCGTTATCTCCCTTTGAACTCGGGTTTGCGTTTCTCGAGGAAGGCCCGCGGACCCTCCTGGGCATCGTCACTTTGCCGAACCGGTGCGGCCAGGAGTTGTTCGAGCCTCAGCCCCTATTCGAGAGCCCCATCGAGGCCGCGCCAGATGGCGGCCTTGGCGGCTCGCACCGCCAGTGGGCCGTTCTCTGCGATTACACGCGCCATGGCGAGGGCCTCTTCCATCAGATCCCCGTGCGCGACCACCCGACTCACGAGCCCGATGCGTTCGGCTTCCTCCGCATCGATGCGGCGACCGGAGAGAATCAGATCGAGGGCGCGTTCGGGCCCGATCAAGCGGGGAAGGCGTTGGGTCCCTCCTGCGCCTGGGATGATCCCGCGGGTGACTTCGGGCAGGCCGAAGCTCGCATTCTCGGACGCAATGCGCAGATCGCAGGCCAATGCGATTTCCAATCCCCCAGCCAGGCAAAATCCGTTCACGGCGGCGATCGTTGGCTTGTCGATCGTCAGGTTCTTCGTGATGCCACCCAGGCCCGGAACTTGCTCGGAACGCCGAAGGCGCTGAGATGAACTGAGCTTCTTGTAAAAATCGCCCACGCCACGAAGATCGGCGCCGGCACAGAAGGCCCGGTCACCCGCGCCAGTGAGGATCGCGACCCGCAGGCCGTCGTCATCGCGGAAGCGAATCCAGGCATCCGTGAGCGCGTCGCTCGTCTCGAAGTCGAGGGCGTTATGCACCTTTGGCCGATCGATCGTCAGGATCGCAACCGGCCCGTCCCGGTCGAAACGAAGTGTCACGAGGCCTCCTCTCCGCCGCTCACCGGCGCGAACCGCGGGAGCATGAAATCGCCCGCAGGCTCGAAGCGAAGCTGCAGCGGCATGTCGATCACAACCTCCTCCGGTGCACAGCCGACGACGTTCGAAATCAAACGCGGCCCTTCCTCCAGCTCGACGAGAGCAACCACGTAGGGCGCAGTCATCCCGGGATGATAGGTCCGCCGGTAGACGGCGAAACTGAACACGCGCCCACGTCCTGAGACCGCACGGGAGCCCAAGTGCGGAGACCAGCACCTGGGACAGCAAGGCCCGGGCGGAAGGAAGAGGTGCCCACAGCTCTCACAATCCGAGACCTCGAGGGCCCCCCGTCGGCAGGCCTCCCAAAAGGGAGCGCTCAGCGCATCCGGCTCCGGAACCGGCGGTTGAACTTCAGGCATGGGCTTGGCTCCCGAGCACGAGGGTCGCGTGGGTATTCATGCCCAAGCCATGGCCCGAGACGAGAGCCGTCTCGGCGCCGCTCACCTGACGCTCGCCGGCCTCGTGCCGTAGCTGGCGCACGGCTTCGATGACGTGGAGCATTCCGCCCCCGTAGCCTTCCGCAAGCAACCCGCCGCTTGGATTCACGGGCAGGCTTCCGCCCGGGCCGATCCGGCCGCCTTCGACGAAAGGTCCAGCCTCCCCCTTCTTGCAGAACCCGTAGTCTTCGAGCTGAAGCAGGACGACGATCGTGAAGCAGTCATAAAGCAACGCGACGTCGATGTCCGAGGCCTTCAAACCCGCACGCCCAAAGGCCTTCGGGCCGCAACGCGCCGCCGGAAGCGTGTCGAAGTGGCCCGGCGAGCTGTAGGTCGAGAGACTGTGGGCCTGGGCATGGCCGAGAATGGGAATGGCCGGCGCTCGAAGATCCGCGGCGCGTTCTCGCGTGGTGACCAGAACCGCGGCGGCACCGTCGGAAACGAGACAGCAATCGAGCTTGCGCAGCGGCTCGACCAGCAGATCCGAGGCCAGGTAGTCCTGCATCGAAATCGGCTGCCGCTTCTGGGCGTGAGGCGTGCGACCCGCGTGAGCGCGGGCGGCGATCGCCACCTCTCCCAACTGTTCGGCACGTGTGCCGTAACGATGCATGTGACGTTGAGCCGCCAACGCATGCAAGCCGACGGCACCGAAGAAACCGTAAGCCGCTTCATCCCCGCGGCCGTATTGGAAGGAGCCCGCATCGGAGAGCGGACTGTCGCCGTAGACGCAGAGGCACACCTCACATAGCCCGGCTTCGACGGCGAGTGCGGCACGCTCCACGATCGCCACGCTTCCTGCGCCTCCCAGGATCTCGGATCCCGTGTAGTCGGGATCCAGGCCTAGTTGAGCTCCCAGCCGCAGGAAGTGTGGAATGATGCCCTGGAGAATCCCCTGGCTGGGCCCGGGATCGGTCAGCAGGCCATCCACATCCGCCGGCTGGAGGCCCGCATCAGAAACAGCCGCCGCCGCGGCTTCCGCCTCCAGATGCCATGCCGTGCGGCCCCCGAGCTTGCCGAAATCCGTGTGGCCCACCCCGGCGATGACGGCCTGGCGGCTCATGCGGACCCTGCCGGCATCCGGTGCTTGGCGATGATCTCCCGCATGATCTCGCTGGTTCCCGCGCCGATGCCCCAGTTCTGCACGCCGCGGGAACAGCGCGCCACGTAGTTCTCCTCCATGAACCCGTAGCCGCCGTAGGCATGGGCACAATCGAGGATCAGCCCGCGAATCAGCTCGGCGCCGAAGAGCTTCGACATGCTGACCGTCAGATCCCCTTCGCGATCGCCAGAGGCCAATTGCTCCGCAGCCCGATAGGTGAGGGCTCGTGAGGCTTCGAGTTTCGCCATCCAATCCGCCATGCGGTGACGCCAGACCTGCATCGAGGCGATCGGGCGTCCGAAGACCTTTCGCTCCGCGAGGTACGTGAGCGTCTCACCCAGCACATCGTCGCAGAGCGCGTTCATCATCACCGAGAGCACGAGCCGCTCGCCTTGAAAGGCTCCCATCACGTAACGGAAGCCTCGACCTTCTTCGCCGATGAGATTGCGGCGAGGGATGCGAACGTCGTCGAAGAAAAGCTCCGCCGTATCGCTCGAATGAAGATCGACCTTCTTGAGGCGCCGACCCACCTGGAAGCCCTTCGCATCGGTTGGACATACGACCAGGCTCACACCGTCGGGCCCTTCGCCGCCCGTGCGCACGGCAAGTGTCACGAAATCTGCGCGGGCTCCGTTCGAGATGAAGATCTTCGAGCCGTTGATCACGTAGTCATCGCCATCGACGGTCGCAGTCGTCTGAAGGGAGGCCACGTCGGATCCGCCACCGGGCTCGGACACACCGAGCGCTGCGATGCGCTCGCCTCGAATCGCCGGCACGAGCCATTCCTTCCGAAGTTCGTCGCTCCCGTGCGCGTGAATCACGGCGGTTGCCATTTCGCATTGCACGAGCAGTCCGACCACGCAGCCGATGTCGCGGCCGCGTACCAATTCCTCCACGAGGATCACGGTGTACCAATAGTCGAGTCCGCTTCCGCCCCACCTCGAATCGAAGCGAACGCCCAGCAGGCCGAGTTCTCCTGCCTTGCGAAAAATCTCGTCGGGGAAATAGCCCTCCGCCTGCCACTTCTCCGCGAACGGCCGGATCTCCTCTGCGACGAAACGGCGCACGGTCTCGCGAAAGGCCTCGTGCTCCGTTGTCCAGTCAGGAAATGCCATGGCTTCCTCCTTGTCGCTCGAGCCGCGCCCGGCTAATCGGTGCCTGTCGGCCCGTTCGCGATTCCGCGCGCGAAGACCTCGTCCATCAATCCGATGATCTCATCGAAGTCGTAGTCGCCCAGGCCGGCGGTCTCGCGCTCGACCAGGAAGTTTCCGAGGTGGAACATGAGGTAGGCGACCCGCTCCGGATCCATCGGCCGCAAGCTCCCTTCCGCGACCCCACCTTCCAGTACTCGCCGCAGCAGATCGACGATCCGGCTCTCCTGATCCCGCGTGAAGGCGTGCGCGACCGGCTCCAGGCTCATCTCCGAATCGCCGGAGAACGCCAGCCGAAGAACCGGATTGCGCGAATACGTTTCGCGGGTCACCTCGACGATGCGGCGGATCTTCCGGCGCGCCGTCCCTGGCCCATCGAGAACGGCTTCTGCCTCATGAATGAAATCCTCGGCATCCTGCTGCAACAGGCTGCCGTAGAGATCCTCCATGTTTCGAAAGTGCGCGTAGAGGGTGGTCCTGGAGCAGCCCGCTTCCCGCGCGACCTCCTCCATGGTCGTCTTCCTGGGCCCGAAACGGAGGAAGCGCTGCCGCGCGGCGCCAAGAATCGAATCCCGGGTGCTGCCCGGCTGGCCGCTGGCTCGGCGTACCGGCTGGTCCGTCATGGGTACAAGTTAACATTTGATGCTTTTTTGTCCAGTTGTTACTATGGACCCCTCTCCGGTCGATCCCGGCTGGGTCTTCCCCACGAGACCAACAGGAGGCAGCTGCGATGTCAGAGCAAGTAGGAGCCATCGACGCCTGGGCCACCCTGGTGCTGCCCGGCACCATCGACCGCTGGCCGCCGGAATTCATCAGCATCTTCAAACGCTACGGCTCGCTGCCGCTCTTCGAGCGCGGCATGACGACGGAAGAGATCATCGACAACATGGACGCAGCGGGCGTCGATCGGTTGATGCTCTCTGCGTTCGGCTACGGCGACTACCACATCATTCGCAACGAAGAAGTGGCCGAGATCTGCGCGAAGCATCCGGACCGCTTCACCGGCGTGGGCACGGTCGATCCGCGCGGCAAGCCGATGGATGTCGTTCGGGAGATCGAGCGCCTCTCGAAGGAGCTCGGGCTGCGCGGAGTACGCCTCGAACCCTACGCCTACGGCGACGGCACGGTAGGCGCCGCCCCCAACGAGAAGATGTATTGGCCCGTGTACGCAAAATGCGTGGAGCTCGGCCTTCCCGTCGCCATCCAGGTAGGGCACACCGGGCCGATGCTTCCTTCGGAGGCCGGTCGCCCCATCTATCTGGACGAGGTCGCCCTCGCCTTCCCCGAACTCGTGATCATTGGCTGCCACATCGGCCAGCCCTGGCACGAGGAGATGATGATCCTGGCCTGGAAGCATCCGAACGTCTATGTCGAGACGAGTGCGCGCACACCGAAACATTGGCCTGAATCCTTCGTGAAGTTTGCCAGCACGTACGGCCAGGACAAAGTGCTCTGGGCCACGGACTACCCCCTGCTCACCTTCGACCGCACGCTCGTGGAGCTTCGAGAACTCGGGGTCTCCGACACGGCCTACCGGAAGATCGTGCGTGAGAACACGATGCGTGCCTTTGGCCTGGAGGCCTGAGCTGTGGATCCCGACGAGATGCGCTCGGTGCTTGCGAAGATCCCCTACACGAACGAGCTCGGCATGACCCTCGACGAAGTCGCGGATGGCAAAGTTCAAATGACGCTCCCGGACGGCGCGATCAATCGGAACATCGCCGGTACCGTCCACGCTGGGCTCCTCTTCACGTTCGGAGAGACCCTGGCTGGTGTGGCCGCCGGTTTCGAGACGTTGGACAAGGCGTTCCCTTTCGCGCGCCGCGCCGAGATCCACTACCGCCGACCTGCTCGCGGCCTGGTACGCGGCACGGCTCGGGTCTCGCCGGCCGAGAGCCGACGCGTGTTGGACGAACTCGCGCGCGACGGCCGCTCCGAGCTCACGGTTCGCGCCGAGCTTGCGGGGGAGGACGGCAAGGCCGTCGCCGAAGTGAACGTGGACTACGCCTTTCGCCCCCTGGAGAAGAAATGACCGCACCGCTGCGCCTCGAAAGCAAAGACGGCATCGCGACGATCACCCTCGCCCAGCCCGAGCGGATGAATGCGTTGAACTTCGAGATGCTCGATGCGCTGATCGACGCCCTCGAAACTGTCCGTCGCAGCGATGCGCGGGTCCTCGTTCTCGCGGCGGAAGGCCGGGCGTTCTGCGCAGGTGCGGATCGCGCCGAGATGATCCAGCGTAAGCCGGCCGAGTGGGAACCCATCGTCGACCACTACCTGGACCCGGTCCGCTGCATCGCCGATCTCGACATCCCGGTGATCGCAAAGCTCCAGGGCGATACGGTCGGTGGCGGCTTCGGCCTGGCTATTTGCTGCGATTTCCGGGTCGCCCAGGAGGGCATCCGCCTCGGCGCCCCTTTCGTGCGCATCGGCCTGGCCGGCTGCGACATGTCCGCCGGCTACTACCTGCCGCGGCTCATTCCGCTCGGCGCTGCCACGGAGATGATGATGACCGGCAAGCTCGTTCGGGCTGATGAGGCGCTCGCACTGGGTCTCGTCCACAGGGTGGTGCCGGCCGAAGAGCTCGACGCCGAAGTCGGAGCCCTCGCCGAGCAGCTCCGCAACGGGCCGCCGATCGCGCTGGCCTTCACGAAGCGCGCGATCCGCCGCTCCCTCGACCTGGATCGCGATGCGGAGTTCGATTACGAGGTGTTCGCCCAGGTGAACTGCATCCAGACCGAGGATCACCAGGAAGGTGTGAAGGCGTTCTTCGACGAGAAACGCGCACCGGTCTTCAGGGGACGTTGAAAAATGGCGGAGCCGGATTTCTACCTGTCGGAAGAGCAGCGCGAGCTGCAGCGTGCCTTGCGAGAGTTCGTCGGCAAGGAGATCGCACCGATCGCTGCCGCGTGCGACGCAGAAGAACGCTATCCGCTCGAGATCTTCTCGAAGCTCGGTGGCCTGGGCTACCTGGGACTTCGCTTCCCCGAAGACGTCGGTGGCTCGGGAGGCACCTGCCTCGACTACGCGATCCTCTGCGAGGAACTTGCCTTTGGTTCTGCCGGCATCGCGCTCGGAATCTACGTGCACATGGCCCTGGCCTGCGCGGCCCTCGAGGCCTTCGGCACCGAGACCATGAAGGAGACGTGGCTCCCGCCCGCCCTGCGAGGCGAAAAGATTGGAGCGTGGGCCTTCGCTGAAGCAGGTGCCGGCTCCGATGCGGGCTCCATCGCAACCCGCGCCGTAGCCGACGGGGACGATTTCGTTCTGAACGGCTCGAAGCTGTTCATCACCAACGGCCCCATCGCGGATTTCCTGATCGTCGTGGCTTCGACCGAACCGGAGCAGCGCCTCAAGGGACTCTCCTTGTTTCTCGTCGAGCGCGATCGCCCGGGCTTCAAAGTTGCCGGCTCGCTTTCGAAGCTGGGCGTACGAGCCTCGGAAATGGCCGAGCTCGTCTTCGAAGATTGCCGTGTGCCACGCGAGAACCTGATTGGAAGAGAGAACCGCGGATTCCTGGATTCGCTCCGCACTCTTACTCTTGGGCGGATCGCTTCCGCGGCGTTCGCCACCGGCGTTGCTCGGGCCGCCTTCGAGGCCACCCTCGACTACGCCGGCAAGCGCAAGCAATTCGGCCAGCCGATCGGCTCCTTCCAGGCCGTGCGCTTCGGCATCGCGGACATGGCCGTTCAAATCGAGGCCTCGCGCTTGCTCTGCCATCGAGCCGCCATCGCCGCAGATCAAGGCCTTCCCCATGGCCGTGAAGCCAACATGGCGAAACTCTTCGCCACCGAGGCCTGCACGAAGATCGTGGAACGCGCCCTCCACTTTCACGGCGCAGCGGGGTTCATGTCCGAATCCCCGATCCAGCGATTCTACCGGGACTGCAAAGTCTTCGAACTCGGCGAAGGTTCGAGCGAGCTTCAACGCGATATGATCGCGCGAGAGATCGGACTCTAGGGCCGACGCCCTGAGTCCAGCCGATTCTCCTCGCTCCATGGGCGGGAGTCGCGGCGCTCGGCCATCGAAACCCGAATGCCAGGAGCGAACGAATGCTGCGGACGCATCGAGAAGGAATCGACGCCCAGACCGTCGAGCGCGGACCGTACGCAATCGACGTGGCCCATTGAGAGGCGCGCTTCGAGGCCTCGTGATCGGGGCCGGCATGCGCGGCGCGGACGCCTACACGCCCCATCTCCTTGCAGAGCCAGGGGACGGGGCGATCGTCGGCGTCGCCGAACCCAATCCGGTGCGCCGCAAGGCCTTTGCCGATCGCTACGGGGTTCCCTCGGAAGCGTGCTTCGACGACTACCGCCCACTGCTCGCAGCTCATCTACAAGCCGACTACGCGGTGGTCGCCACTCCGGATTCGGAGCACACCGTCCCCGCCCACCTCGCCTTGGAACACGGCCTTCACGTCCTGCTCGAAAAACCCATGGCCACCACGCTGGAAGAATGTGAGGCACTCGTCGCGGCCGCTGAACGCGCTGGCCGCCTGCTCCAGATCTGCCACGTGCTTCGCTACGCGCCTCTCTACGAAACCGTGAAGGCCGTCATCGACAGCGGAGAACTCGGGGAGGTGGTCACGATCCAACATTCGGAGAATGTCTCCCATTGGCATTACGCCCATTCGTATTGCCGCGGAAAGTGGCGCAATCGCGAAGCCTCTTCCCCGATGATCCTTGCCAAATCGTGTCATGACATGGATCTGCTCTACTGGCTGGCTGGCGCTCCGCCCGCCCGGCTCACTTCCATCGCGAGCCCCACGCGGCTGACGGCCGCCAACGCACCGCCGGATGCGCCGGAGTTCTGCATCGAGGGCTGCTCGCACGCCAGCAGCTGCGCCTACGACGCGGTGGCGACCTACCAGCACTTGAGCCCGCTGCTCCTCGACCTCGCACTCAAGACCCGGGCACCCGGAGCAGCCGGCGCCCCCTCCCCGAGCCAGCCGGAAGAGGCCGCGCTTCCTCGGGCTTCGGGTTGGGATAGCTGGCCCGTCACGGCGATCACCGACGACACCTCTAAACTCGGCGTCGAGCATGCGTTGCGCACCACCAACTACGGTCGCTGTGTCTACCGGATCCCCGACGCCGACCAACCTGCAAGTCAACACGTGGGGCTCCTCTTTTCGAATGGCGTCAGCGCCAGCTTTACGATGCACAGCACTTCCCATCGCGAGGGCCGGGAGACGCGCATCGACGGGACGCGCGGTTCCCTCGTGGCTGGCTTCTACACGCTGGAGCAGTTCGTCGAGGTCACGGATCACAAAACGGGACGCACGCGCAGCGTAGACCTGCCCATCGAGACAGGAATCCACGGCGGCGCGGACCCGCGCCTCTTCCGCGGCTTCCTCGCGGCCATCCGCGGTGAGGGCGCACCGCTCACGACGGGAGCAGAATCGCTTTGGAGTCATCGCATGGCCTTTGAGGCGGACCGTGCAGCTCGAGAGGGAATCGTGGTCCAATGGAAACTGGAGCCGACCCCGAGCTCTTGATCGTTCGTCGATTCGGTCGCGAAGGAAAGATCTCCCCCCTCGGCCGACCTAGAACCCCGCGCCCACGGGAGGTGGGGACGCCACGCTGGGCAACCGGTGGCGGATCGCGAGAATCTCCGCACCGTATTGACCCCGTGTTGCCTTGACCTGCTCCCGCAGCGCATTCAGGGTGTCGAAGGGCAGATCCTCTTCGACGAACGCGGAAACGAAGCCAGGAACACTTCCGCCGAGCGACAGGGAGAGCTGGTACTCGACCTGGGTTCGCCCTGGCGAGACGACTTCGAGCAGATAGTGCCCCTCCATTTCCGGAATACGCACCACGCCTGAGATCGGAGGCATCAGCGGGCTCTCGGCAGCGCGTAGCTCGATCAGGGCCCGGTCCTCCGCCGGTGAGACCGTGACGGTCGATTCGAGCACCGAATCCCGATCGGAGACCGGCCAGCGCCCCTTCGTACGGGAGTAGATGAGCATGCTGCCGTCCGGCCGCTCGTCGAGCCGTCGCGATTCGATGCAGCGCGCCATCCACTCGACCCGCCTTGCGTCGTCACTGAGAACGGCGAGCAGCTCGACGAGCTCTGCCTCCATCACGACGACTCCGCGAAAGGCAGGCTGGTTCCCTCCGGCATTCAACCGACTGATCGTGATGCCCTGCTCCTCACGCATCTGCTCCCAGGTACCCACCCCCTCTTCCGCCCAGGCGGAAGCCGCCAGGCCCGCACAAACCGCAGCCACGAGTAGCCATCGTCTCATGGGCCGGAACCTAGCGGGTCTCGGCATCCGTGAATCCTCGGCGCGCCACCTTCCAGGGCCGCCCCTTGAACCCTCGGCGGCCAGATCGTGACCCACGGGGCGAACAAGGAGATCCCCATGCGTTGCCAAAGACAGGTTCTCGCACATGGCCGCAGCGGCCCCCGGCATGGGTGGGCACTGGTGCCCCTTCTGGCCCTGCTCGCCCTGCCCCTTCCGGCCCAGGCAGGCACGGTGGTGGACGCAGAGGTAGAGAATCTCCGCTCCACCGCTCAAAGCCTGGCAATCGCCGCGGCGACCTCCGGCAATTCCGTTCGCGGAGCAAGCGGCTACCTCGACTCCATGTTGCGTCAGTCCGACCAGTTGATCTGCAACAGCTGGATCCTCGGCTTCAGCATCAGTGTCCGACGAATGGCGGTTGCGCTCGGTGATTCGCCTAGCGTGGCGGAGCTGAAGGCCTATCAGGCGATGGTGGCACTCCGCGACAAGATCGTGGAGAAATGCGGCCCCATCACGGATCCGGACACCCACAGCGCCCTGGGCAGCGCGGCGGCGAGCGGAACCACGGAGGGTGCGACCCAGACCACCCCACCCCGAGGAGCCCCGTTCGTCCCCCGCAAGAACTGGAACATCGTCGATCAGATCTGCTGGGATAAGTGCTCCCGCTTGTATTTCGCCTACCGCCAGCTGGCCCGAGAGGCCGAGCGCCGACAGAAAACGCTGGAGCAACGGAAGCGGGCGAGTGCCGACGCAAAGCGAGCTCTCACCGAAGAGAAGAGAGCGCTCGCCGGCCACGACGCCGATGCGAAAGCCCGTGACGCGGAATCGGAAACAATCCAGAACGAGCTTCGCCGTGCCCGCGGCACGAGCCGAGCGCCCCTGGTCGAGAGGCTCGGAAACACGCTCACCGCTCGTCGCTCGTCCAGGGCCGCCGCCGGTCGCGCCCGAACCGCGATCCAAGGCCTCGAAAAGGAACTCGAGAAGGCACGCAAGGACGAAGCACGTTCGGCCCGTTTGGCACGCGCCGCCGACGCGGATGCCGCCGCTGCCCTCAAAGCCTATGAGGCCTGCCTGAAGAAATGTTATGCCTCCGCCCAGAAGGCGGGAGAACACGGCGCTGCCCTCGACAGCACGCGAGACAACCCGGCCAGATCGTCGGTTCCCAGGGCCGCCGAGCGCGCGCTGCTGGAGCGGATTCGCGCGATCCGCGCCCAGGAAGAGGCACGCGCTTCCCAGACGGCGGCCCAGCAGGCCCGGGGAGCCCCGCCCCTCATTCTGCGAGCCGGTGGCCGAACCGCGCTGCCGATCCTCGCAGCGCCTTCCGCTACTCAGCCCGGCAATCGAGCCGAGGCGACCCCCCGAACAGCATCCGCTCCCCTTGAGGAGCAGATGATCCAGGTAACGCCCCCGACCCTCTCCATTCCGGCAGGCGCCATAGACCGTCGCTAGAGCCAACGCACCTGCGCGAAAACCCGAGCCCCCACAGCGGCTGCTGGTTCGGGCTACGATCCGGGACAGCCAAGGCACCTCGACGCGAAGGACGGACAGCATGGCGACGGCCCACGACCTGAATGAATTGGACATCACGCGGCTCTCGGGCTCTCTTGGCGCCGAGGTCCGTGGAATCTCCTTGGCAAAAGCAGGCCCCGGAGACGCGGACCGGCTTCAATCTCTCCTTGCCGAGCATCTGGTGCTCTTCTTCCCAGGGCAGCACCTCACGCCGGATGAACACATCGCCTTCGGGCGCCTGTTTGGCGAACTCGAGGCCCACCCGAACCTGGCCCTCGATGCCGAGCGACCGGAGTTCTTCGAACTCCACGCGCACGGGGGCGCTGGAGCCATTGCGGACGAATGGCATAGTGATCTCAGCTGCCAGCCAAATCCCTCCGTGCTGGCCATCCTGCAGATCACGACGTGCCCGCCCGTGGGCGGCGATACGCTCTGGGCCAACATGTACAAGGCCTACGAAGAGCTTTCCCCTCCCATGCGAGAGCTATGTGACGGGCTGACAGCCCTTCACGACGCCAGCCCCCATGGCAATCCGGAGAGGAAGGCCATCCATCCGGTCGTCCGTGTGCATCCGGTGACGGGCCGAAGATCCCTCTTCGTGAACGAGCATTTCACGCGTCGGATCGTCGAACTCAGCCACGACGAAAGCGAGGTGCTGCTGCGGCATCTGACCCAATGGGCATCGAGCATGCGCTTCACCATGCGCTACCACTGGACCGAAGGGACGGTTGCGATGTGGGACAACCGCTGCACACAGCACAACGTCCTGAACGATTTCGAAGGCGATCGCGTGATTCAGCGTGTCACCGTCATGGGCGACGAGCCCAAAGCGGCCTCCCCGCCCCGATGGGAGCCCTTCTCGACGGCGTTCAGCGCCGCGAGCTGGCATGACAAGCCGCTCCGATCATTCCTGAAGGCGCAGCGCGGCGCGTAGGAACTTGCGGCAGCGGCTCCTACGCACTACTTGCGCTTGCGTTCTCCGTAGTCGCCGAATGGGGCATCGCGTTCGGAGATCACCTCGCGAAAGCCCTTCTCGGAGAAGCTCTCCACCCATTGATAGGCTTCCTCGGTATGCCGAGTGACCCCGTCGAAGAGCGTTCCAAGAAGCTGCGTAGTCCGTAGCCCCATATTCTCAAACGTTTGATTGATGAGTAGTTTGTTGAGCGCGAGCTGGTTCGCGGGGATGTTTTCGAGACGCCTCGCATGAGCTTCGATGCGCTCCGCGATCTCGTCGGCCGGGTAGACATACGAAACCAGACCGATGCGATGTGCAGTCTCCGCATCGATTGCGTCGCCGCTCAGCAGAAACTGCTTCGCGTGCTCGAGTCCCAGCCGATAGACCCACATCATCGTCGTCGGAGTTCCAAAGATCCGAGACGGCGCGTATCCGATGTACGCATCGTCGGCCATGAAGAGCAGATCGCAGCAAAGGATCAGGTCCGTCGCGCCACCGATCGCCCAGCCATGAATCTGGCCGAGAACCGGCTTCGGGCACTCCCAGATCTTCATGAAGCGGCGGACATTGTTCCCCATGAATTGCAGATCGCGTACGGGATCCCACGCTCCCTTCCGCGGCTTGGGGCCGGGGGCATCGTACGGACTCCCCCACCCGCCCTCGATGTCCCCGCCAGAACCCGGGTTCAAGTCGTAACCGCCTGTCAGTGCGCGGCCGGCGCCACGCAGAACGATCGATCGGACAGGGCGCGATGCGGTCGCCTGATCGATCGCATCCGCAACACCCTGGACGACGGCTTCCGTCAGCGTGTTCATCTTTTCGGGGCGATTGAGCGTGACAATGGCCACGCTCCCCTTCTCTTCGTAGAGAACGACCGGCTCAGTCATCACATCACCTCTCAGGTCAGGCGGAGCGTCAGCAACTCGGTCGACGCTCCGCAGGGGACGGCATGATAGCGGATCCCGTCCCTCTACTCTTCGCGTCTGG
>JAFDCZ010000070.1 GCA_019312665.1 Deltaproteobacteria bacterium
TCAGCGTCTTCGACCCCTGGGATTGGCGGTTCGACCGGCGAATCGGTGCGGCCAGGTAGACGATGGACACGACTACGCCGCCGCCCAAGAAGTCCGCGATCGCGCCGGCAGCTTCGCGATTCATTGATCTGTGCTCTCGTCGGCGTTTGGCCAGACCGGCGCCAGGGTCTCTTCCGGAGAATCATTGCCGCGTCTCGACGAGGTGGGGACCATCGCGTTCACGTACTCGACGAAGGACCTCGAGAACGGGACATCGCCGCGGGACCACCAGGTAAGGACGGCCGGAGAGCGCATGTACCGGGCGATCAACCGCCCCCATGGCTCCCACGCTTCCTCTGACAGCAGCCCTCGCTTGTATTGCTTGAAGGGTCCCTCGAGCCGATAGAACGCGGTACCCATCAGCATCACGAACTGGGTTCCCTCGTCTTGCGTGAGCTTCGCCGGTTCCGAGAGCCCGAGGCGCCAGACCCGCGCCAGTTGGGGATTCTCCGCGAGGGATTGCAGGAAGTCCGAGGAGCCCCGGGCGTCCTCGCGCTCGACGCTCCCCAGGATGCTGTTCGTGTTCTCGCGGATCTGAAGCGCGAGGTAGATGAGGGTTACGACAACCCCGATCGCGCCAACGAACTCGCCGATGTTGCCGAGATCTTCGAGCGTCATCGTCTGGCCTCCGGGCTCGAACGGATGCGGATTTGGCCGCCACGACCGGCCAGTTCGACACCTTGCTCAGGCACCCCACCGAATGCCAAACACTACTACGGAATGGTTGGAACGCGCTGCGCATCTGGTCGACCAGTTCGCCAGCCTTCCGGAAAGCCGCTGCCGCCGCCCATTCAAGCAGCGAGTCGCAGGTTCAGTCCCGCCCCGGGCGCCAGGCAAGTTCTTGTCGGGAAGGCGCGCGCTGGGTAGAGCCGGCCCCAGCGTCGCTTCGGGCTCGACCGAGGGCACCGGAGTGGCGAGTTTGCTCGCTCCACTCCCCGAACGCGGTCGGGTGGTGTGGCTACCTGCCGGGGTGGCTCCAGGCGACCTTGCCTTGGACCGCGCCGGCGCTCGTGGTTCGGGTCTATCCCTTTTTCAGCGCCTCATCGATCAGGCGCTTGAACGCGTCGATGGGTTGGGCGCCCGATAGAAAGCGGCCATTGATGAAGAACGCCGGGGTGCCGGTTGCGCCAAGGCTCCGCGCCTGAGAGGTATCGCCGTCGATGCGCTTCTTGAGCGCAGGCGAGTTCAAATCCTTGTTGTATTGCGCGACGTCGAGGCCGATATCTTTGGCGTAGCCCTCGAACGTGGCAGCGCTCAGATTGCGCTGATTCTTGAAGATCAGATCGTGCATCTCCCAGAACTTGCCCTGCATGAGTGCGGCTTCAGCGGCGGCGTGGGCCGCCGGCGCGTTGGTGTGAAATGGCAGAGGCATGTGCTTGAACACGATGCGCACGTCTTTGGGGTACTGCTCGCTCAGGCTCTTGAGGGTCGGACCGACCCTCCCGCAGTAGGGTCACTGAAAGTCTGAGAACTCGACGATGGTGACCTTCGCGTCCTTGGGGCCGTAGAAGGGAGCATTGCCGACTGCGACTTTGTAAACCTTCGCCGGGTCGGGGCCCCTCCTTCTCGGTGGGGCCGCCGCCGCTGCTGCCGCAGGGGCCGGCTTGAAATTCTCGAGGCTCGCAAGCGATTGTTCGATCTGCTCGCTCGCTCGATCCAATGAAGTCGAGAGGAGGTAGCTGCCACCGAGAATTCCGATGGCGATAATCACGGCGGCGCCAATCAGGCTGATGCCAGAAGAGTTTTGCTCCACGATTGGGGTTCCGTTCGTGCTGGATTTTGTGAGCGCGCAGGATACACCCTTCGGCGTTCTGGTGCTGTTTCGGTTCACGCTCCTCTCGAGAGTTGCGGGTAGAGGCTCGTCAGATTGTTCTGAGTGACGGGTCCAGTCGATCGCTCTGGCGGACATGGATGCCTGCACAGGTAGAGTTTTCGGCATGCAGCATTGGATCTGGCAATGAACCTGGTTCTCCTGTTCGAAGAGAATTTGGTTTCGACTGAGTCAGGAGGCACGGGCGGCTGCGTTTGTCTGGCCGGCCGCCTACGGGTCCTCATAAGTCTGGGATCCCCGGGGGAGTTGTCATGGCGAGAGGTTTTCGGTCATCGAAGACCGCTAGCTTTGTCGATCCGCTCCTTGGTGAACGGAGCCAGGGCCAAGGTGCGGGTTTGAAGTTCCCATCCGCGGATCCTCTACATGCCCTGCGAGGCAGAGGTGCACGAGTTGAATTTGTACAGAATCAAGACCGCGTTCATCGGATTGAAACGCCTGGCAACGTTGCCCGAGGAAGACAAGCAAGCGTGCATCGACGCGTACAAATTCTTTCAGCGGATGCAGGCAGGTGAGAAGACCGAGACGGAGGATGAGACGAAAGCGGTCGCGGATTACTACAAGGTCTTGAACAACATGTTGTCGATCTTCGACCTGGAAAAACTCTACATCCCTCCGTTGCTGAACGACTCGGAGGGCTTGTATGCGAATCAGTTGCTATGCGAACAAGCCGTATTGAAGGAGCTGAGCCTGGAGGCTCCTGAAAATTCCCATCTGTTGGACATGGGATGCGGGCGAGGGCGAATCGCGCATTACTTCGCCACGCTGACCGGTGGCCAGGTATCCGGATACAACATCGATCCGAATCAGGTCGAAAACGCGATCGATTGGGCTGCGGAATGTGCAATGACCGATCGGCTCCACTTCAAGGTTGGCGATCATCACAAGCCGCTCGAGTACGAGTCCGGCGCCTTCGACGGATGCTTCTCCTTCCAGGCTGTTTGGCCCTTTTTCAAGAAGGAAGAGTTGGATGCGCACGCGAGAGAGATGTACCGCGTGTTGAAACCCGGAGCTCGATACTCATGTTCGGAGTATTTGCTGTCCCCCTATTTCGATTGGAACAACGAAGAACATGTGGCGCTTCACAGAGCCTTCCTTCCGACCCTAGCGGCCACTCAATCGATGTATCCGGCCGATGTCTGCGCCGCTCTGGAAAGAGCCGGGTTCAAGATTCTCATTTCGGCGCCTTCGAAGAGCGAGGCCTGGCCGCTATGTGAGCAGAAGCGCAATTTGATCTTCATGGGCCGAAGAGTCGTCCGAGGCCTCGAGGCGATTCGCGTCTTGCCTCCGTGGGTCGAAGAATCGCTCGATCTTCTTCAAACGGGAGGCCAGGCCTGGACAGATGCCGAAAAAGCGAAAATTGCAGATTTGAACTGGAGAATCGTCGCGGAGAGACAGTGATCAACGGTCGCGCACCCGGAGGGCCTTCTGGCGTTCGCGATTCATCCACGCTTCAGTACAGATCGAATCGGGCTCGTCCGTCGCAGAGGCGACGGATCAACTCGATCACTCCTTTGAGCGGAGCGAGGCGAAACGGGCCATTCTCTCCCGGGTTCAACGCACCCGGAGGGAGTTCGAAATGCAATTCTGGAAGAGACTGCTCCTGACCCTCGTCGTCATGCTCCTGGCCAGCTTCGTCGCTGGGCTCATGTGGGAACAACTGCTCGGCTTCTCGCTGCCGAGCTACGTGGGTGGCGCGATCGGGGGGCTCGCATCGATCCCCGTCTGGGAGTTCCTGAAGCGGGTGGGACCCGAGCGCGTGAAATAGGGCCTCAATCGAGCCGTGGCCGCTCTATCATCGGGTCCGAACGCCGTTCCTGCGCCTATGAAGGGCGCTTCAAGGAGGAATCCGATGCAGAGTGTTCTCGTTCGCACCATTGCCCTCGTGGCCATCCTGGGTCTCGTTGCGCCGCTCGGTGGCTGCGCGATGTCGCGCGCATCGTCGCGTAGTTTCGCCAGTCTGGCGTCCATCTGGTCGCTTTCCCGATCGTTTCAAAGCTCGTTCGGTGGCGACGAACGCCGGTCGGGTCTCGACGAGGCCTACGCCTTCGACGTCGCGGCGGCCGGTGCTGCAGCGGTGGGTTCCGATGCGCCCGAGGAGCAGCTGCCAGGTGACGTGACGCGCGTGGCAGAGACCCACGGCGTAACGGATTGGGAGTCGCTGGAGGAGACCTGGCTCGGGCTCGGTATCGGCCTTCGCCACGCCGGGTTGAGCGAGCCCGAAGCGGGTGCGCTGGTGGCCCGCCTCTTCGGCGACGAGCGAGTCGACGCAGTGGCCGCTGCCTTCGACGACTGAACGGGGATGAAAGCTCTCTGCCTGCTCGCTGCTCTGGCATTGCTCGGTGCGCCCGTGGATGCGCGCGCGCTCGAGGAACCGCCCGTGGAGCTGGTTCACGTGACGGCGAACACCGGGTTCGCCGCGGGTGGCCACATCGCGCTTCATGTGGGCGACTACGCCTATCACTTCGAGGTGTGGGCCGACGGATGGCTGCGCCTGGGGCGTGAGGAGTGGGAGCTCTTCCGGCTCCGCTACGGAACACTCGAGAACCGGGGCATGCATGCTACGGAGCTGGAGCTCGGGGAGGCCGGCCGCGGTCGGCTGCATCGCGAGCTGCTCACGCTCTGGAGCCGGCAGAGCGCGGACCTGGCTAGGCTCGATGCGTTCGAGACGGCGCGCCAATGGAGCGAGCACCGAGCAGGCTCTGAGGCGCCGGTGCTTCCGGGGGCCGGCTTCTTCGCCGAAGGGCGCGTCGGCGATCCCCATGCAGCTGCGCTCCGCAACGCGGTGGCGAGGCAGCTTGCGGCGGGCCACGTCGCGTCGGAGCGGGCGCGTGTCGAAGCAGCGCTCGTGAAGTGGGGTACGGGGGACGACCCGGACGCGCTTCGCGATGCATTGCTCCTGCGCGCTGCGCTTCTGGCACTGGCGGAGGAGCGAGGTCTCGAGGTGGGTGCGCTCGTGGATCCGGAAGCGGGCTTCGAGGAGTCACAGCCCCTGAGCCCGGCAGAGCGTGAGCAGCTTTCGGGCCTGGCTCGCGGCCTCGAGGAGACGGTCGCGAGGCTCGCGGTCTCGCGACGTTCCGACCGCGGGCGCCCGCTGCTGCTCGCGATGGCTCGTTACCAGGCCGTTCGCCGGTCTCTCGACGAGGGGATATGGTTGCTCCTCGACGCGGTCTCGGGCGACGAGCCGGCATTCGAGCCTGGCGAGAGTGAGCGGCACCGCGCGTTGTTGGAGAGGCTGGCAGAGCGTGCTGCCCTGGGCTGGCGCGCCGAACGGTCACTCGCGTTCGAGGGTTCACTCGATGAGCCCGCCTACAACGGCCTCGAGGAGGCGGCGACGGGCGTCTACGAGATGCGCGCCGCGCTCACAGCGGGCCGCCCGATTCGCGCACGTGCTCTCGGCAAGCTCGTGCCCGCGCGCTGGGGGCACGTCGTACCGTTGCGCCCGTTCTCAGGCGTACCGGAGGTCGACGTCGAGTCCGCGCGACTCCGCGAGGAACGCTTCCGAGCTGTTCTTGCTGAGCGCTATCACTACGATCTCCTGCTGCGCAACTGCTCCACTGAGCTGGCCGGGCTCATCCGGCTTGGCGCGCCTGGCGTGGAGCCGGGCGCAGCAGCCTTCTCTCCCGTGCTGCTCTCCAACCATGTCGGGGCGAGCCGCATCGCGGGAGTGAGAACCAATCTCCCGTCCTATCGTCGGGGGCGGGTGGAGGAGTTCGTGCAGAAGGAGGGGCGCCTCCGGGTTGCGCTTCGCGAGTCCAACACGCTCACCTCCACCGCCTACGAGGGATCGCTGCGCGACGATCACTTCCTCTTCTTTGCGGACGGAAGCCCGTGGCTACGGCCCGCCCAGGGCACGGCGAATCTGGTCTACGGCCTCGGCCACGCTGCGGCGGGTCTGGCCACTGCACCCTTCGACCGCGGGCAGCGGCTTCGGGGCGGGTTGCAAGGTGCCTTCTACAGCTTGCCCGAGCTGGTAGGCGTGAGCATCCGCAAGGGGCGCTACGACCTGGTGCCGCTCCAGCGCTGATCAGTCCTTCTTGTCCTCGTCGCTGTCGCTATCGCTGTCTTCGTCGTCCTTGTCGCTGTCGCTGTCTTCGTCATCCTTCTCGTCGCTATCGCTGTCACTATCGTCGTCGTTTCGGATGTCGTCGATCTTGTCCTTGGCCTTCTCGATCCGATCGCCGAGATCCTGGGCGGCAGCCGGAAGGGAGATCCCGAGGATCAGTGCAAGGAGAAGGGTGACCAGGGGGATGAATCGCATGATGTCTCCGGGGTGCAAGGAATGGATGAGGCCGTGGAATCGCGGCGATGCGGGCGGCAGGATAGCCCATCGCCCGCATCGCGCTGCGGCCCGCTACGCCCGCTCCCGCGTCTGGCGATGTCCCCGGCCGAAGAGGATCAGGCCGAGCAAGCCGCTGGCCAGCAGCCAGGCCGTTCCAGGCTCGGGAACCAGGGAGAAGTTCCAGCTTCCGATCGATGCGGTGCCCAAGGAGAAGGTGTTGTTGTAGACGCTGATGTTACCGAGGCCGATCTGCTGCGTGGCGTCGTAGACGGGGCCCACCTGATAGCCGGCCGTGCCGGTCTTCCCGCCGACGTCGTAGCCTACGCTCGCCCAGGCTTCGAGCAGGGTCTCGTTCAAGCTGCCGACGAAGCCCAGGCTGGTGTCGTTCGAGAGGAAGGCTTCGACGAAGAGGGTCGCGTCGACATCGACGAAGCTGTCGAGCAGGGTCAGCAGCGGGATCTGGTCGATGGCGCCTACGTAGTGGTTCATCATGACACCACCGACGAGCACGTCGGAGCTGAAGACCAGGTCGATCAGGACCTGGCTGTCCATCAGGAAATCCTGCTGGAAGAGGATGTCGAGGCCCGCATCGAGGTCGACCACTTCATAGCCCAGCGAGTAGTCGACGATGCCCCAATCGTGGCCGAGGCTCAGCCCCAGGGCGGGTGTGCCGAGCAGCATGTGGTCGACGTCGAGGACCATCGAGGCCAGTGTGTTCTGGCCCGCCCCGATGACGCTCGTCCCGACGAGCGACCCGTTCGCGACGACATCGATGTTGCCCGCCGTAAGCGTTACCGGGCCCGCCGACACACTCGAGCCCTTGCCCACCTTGTCGAAGAGCAGATCGCCGTCGAAGAGGTCTCCGGTCGGCGCGAAATACTCGACCACGCCGCTCTGGTTGCGATTGATGCCGATCAACTGCTGGCGCTTGTTGATGTCGATGAACCGATTGTAGGGAGTGTTGCTCGTGACGTTGTCGGTAAAGCCCTTGTTGCCCCAACGAAAGTCATGATCCTTCAGCGCGCCGGGTGCGACGTAGTCGAGACGCGCATAGCCATCGACTGCGATCTCGAGGATGCCGTCCACCCAAGCTGACGCCTGCGGCGATCGGGTGGTGAATGACGAGGAGCCGAGTGCCGTGGCCGAGCCCGTCAGCGAGAAGGCTTGGCCGACCTGGATCTGATCGGGAGCGCTGAGGCTTACGCCGTAGTCGAGGTTTCCGTCCACCGAGCCGCTGTTGATGCTCGCCCCGAGTTCTACGCCCAGCTTGAAATCCGAATCGAACTGGAAATAGGGGTTCAGCGAGTAGGTCCCCAGGAAGGTCGGCACGCTGATCTTGTCGCTACTCCCGGCGCCGACCGTGAACGCGGCCGGGTCGACGTCGACCCCGACGAATTGCGTGTAGTCGAACTGGAACGCGCCGCCCGATCCCCACATGCTCTGGTTGGCGAACGAGTAGGAGGCGTTGCCGTTGACGAGCGACTGTTGTGCGCCGCTGGCCGCGGCGCAGAGGAACGCGAAGCCGCTGACGGCGAGAAAGCGCAGGAGCCTCCGGCGAGAGGGCGACGATGAGACGGATGAAAGGGTCGGCATGGCTTCTTCTCCTTGATTCGAGGATGAAGCCGACCCTACTTGCACCGAAAGAGCCCAGGAATTGGCCGGATGGACTAGGCCGGATGAGAACCCGGGGCGCGGCCTGTCTCCTCTGGGCCGATGCTCTCCTCCTTCGGGTGCAGACCGGGCTGTTCGCCTCTTCTGTCCTGGCGCCGCATTGAGCTTCCGGCCTCGCCCTCTCGATCGTTCGGCCGCGACGAAGCGGGTGGGCCGCTACCCGTTCGACCCGGCCCCTGGGGTGAGGATGGCCGCCATTTGCTGGTGCCGCGGCCACACCTCGACCTACTCCTCGGGCCGATACCGGCTCGGCGCGACTCCTGCCCAGCGCTGGAACGCTCGGGAGAAGTTTGCCGGCTCGGAGTAGCCCACCTCCCGCGCAACATCGCCGAGCTTGAAGTCCGTGGTCTCCAGCAGCCGACGCGCGGTGTCGAAGCGGGTCTGGTCGACCAGGCGCTCCCATGACGTTCCGGTCTCGGCTAGCCGACGCTACAGGGTGCGCGGGCTCATGTTCGCAGCATGGGCGGCCCAGCGCAGGCCCGGAGACCCGTGAGGTAGCGCAGACTCGAGCCCAAGCTTCAGGGAATCTACGAGGTTTTCGGGTGGTTGCTCGAACTGGAGGCCCGCAAGCGCGCTCTCCTCATCGCGACCGGGCGAACGCAAAGGGGTGGCCAGCAACACACTGGGAAAGCGCACCGCCGAGAGCGGGGCACGCAGCTGAATCCGTGCCCCCGCGAAGGTTTCCGCGGCAAGCCCGCCGGGCAGGCCGCTGGCCTGAAGAGCGACATGGTCCGCCGCCCAGTGTGGGCCAGCGGCCAGCCGGACGATCTGGACCATCAGTCCCACCACATACTGCTCGACCGGATCGCACCGGAGCCCCGCGACGCCCGTGCGCCAGAACCAGACCCACTCGCAGTCTCGCTTGAGCCCGTACCGCCCGCATGAGCTGTGCGTGTTGAGATCGCGCAGGAAGGTCTCGAGCGCGTCGCGGAGCGTGGTCGCGGCGCGCAGTGCCCGTCCGAAGGCTCCGATCTCCGCGACGTCGGTTCCCAGGCCAACCCGGAGTCCGAAGTCCTCGATGCCCTGGGAGCGGGACGCGTTCTCGCAGAAGCTCCAGATGGGAAGCTCCGGAAGCCACCGCTCAGGAGTCTCCTCGAAGGAGGTGGGCATCCCCGCGACGATCTTCGGCGGCGAGTTCCTTCACGGAATCCTCTTCGACCTGGCGTTCGCCCGAACGTCCTTGTAGTTGTTCGGTCGGCTCCACGATCTGTGCAACACCTGTTGCACCTACCGGATGGCCCCTTCGGAGCAACCCTCCCGACGTATTGACGGGAATGCGGCCGCCGAGCCTCGTCGAATCGGAATCGATGAGTGCTCCACCCTCCCTCGCCTTGCACAGCCCGAGCGACTCGCAGGTCATCAACTCCGAGGGCGCGGAGGCATCGTGCAATTCGACGACTCTGAGATCTACGGGGCCAACACCGGCCTCCTCGTAGGCCTGGCGGGCACACAGCTTGCCCGTATCCGTCTCGCTAGGTAGTTGTCATAACCCGGTGTTCGCGGACACACGAAACCCGCTTATTCCGCCTATCCGCCCGGACGTCGCCGAGATGCACCGGATGTCGAAGGCCGTTGAGGAGTCCGGAAACCTCCTCAGCATTGATCTCCTCGTCGTCACCCGCGAGCTCGAGGCGGTGTGGGAAGGTCGTGGCCAGCTTCGGCGGCTCTGCCTTCAGCTCAGGCCGCCGCCGAAGGACCGGACAAGCCAACGCCGCCAGAACCAAACGGGATCGGCCAAGTAGACCGGCCGACCGCACGCGAGGGGAGGTTCGGCCCCACGGTTGCCCGCTGGCGGAACTGGGGTCGCAGGTTCGAGTCGTGCCGGGCGGCCACCATGGTGGCGGGCCTCGGTCTCCAGCCGGAACCACCCGCAACGACCGTCTCCGGACGTCGCCCGGTTTGACGCGGTGCATGACGCAGATCATACCGCCAGCCGCCCGGCGCACGGAACATCTCGATGCTGACACTTGGTCAATTTTGACCGGGTAGCGACGCGCGGCGCCCATGCCCACAGTAGATAGGGGTTCACGATGGACGACGACTCCCCGAAGCCCTCCACGAGCAATAGGTGGGCCCAAGGTTATCGAGACCGTTGGAAGTGGGACAAGGTGACCTGGGGCTGTCACTGCGTGGATTGCTACCCGAGCAACTGTCCCTACCGCGTGTATGTGAAAGATGGCCGCGTGGTGCGCGAGGAGCAAGCGGGCACCTTTGAGACGATCGAAGCGGGTGTCCCGGACATGAATCCTGCAGGGTGCCAAAAGGGCGCCGCATGGAGCGAAATGCTCTACGGAAAGGAACGGGTTCTCCATCCCCTGCGACGCACGGGGGAACGCGGAGAAGGGCAATTCGAGGAGATCTCATGGGACGCAGCCCTGAGCGAGATCGCCGACGCGATGCTCGATGCGATCGAAGAGTCGGGTGCGGGGTCGATCGTGAGCCTCGGCACACCGGGTGAAGGCGGAACCCAGACGACGAACTTCGCGAGGCCTGTCTTCTCGCGTCTCGGCGTGACATCGACCGACGTCCAGGCGGAGATCAACGACTTCAATCCGGGCCTCTACGCGACCTTTGGTCGCTTCGATCCCGTGGCAAGCAATGATGATTGGTTCCACTCCGAGCTACTGCTGATCTGGGCGAACAATCCCGTCTATAGCGCCATCCCCTACTACCACTACATCAGCGAATCCCGTTACAACGGCGGGGAGGTGGTGACGATTGCCCCCGATTTCAGCCCTTCGGCCGTCCATGCGGACTACTTCCTGCCCGTGAAGATAGGCTCGGATGCTGCCCTGGCTCTTTCGATGTGTCGGGTGATCATCGACGAGGGACTCATGGACACCGACTTCGTCCGCGAGCAGACCGATCTGGGCCTGCTGGTGCGTCGTGATACCGGGCGGTTCCTGCGTGCGTCGGATCTGCAGGCGGACGGATCGGATGAGTTCTTCTATCTCTACGACGAGGCGCGTAGCGAGATCAGCCCCGCGCCTCGCACCCTGGATCTCAAAGATCTCGTACCGGCACTCGAGGGCCGCTTCGACGTCACGCTCGAAGGGGGCGAGGTCGTGCAGGTGGAGCCGGTCTTCGAGCGCCTGCGACGTACGCTCGATGACTATTCTCCGGAAGACGCCGCAAAGATCTGCGGAACCCACCCGGATTCGATCAAACAACTCGCCCGCAAGGTCGCAGCGCGGCGAACTCGGATCCTGCTCGGCTGGACCACCGGAAAGTCCTACCACGGTGATCTGATCGAGCGGGCGATGTGCCTCCTGCTCGGCCTGACGGGGAATTGGGGCAAGAAGGGAACCGGCACCCGCAGTTGGGGGGTCGGCATGTTCGACGGGCCCTTTACGCTCGACGCAAAGCCGCGAGCAGGCCAGGACGCCACCCGGGAGCTGGTCGCCGGAATGGATCAGATGACGAAGAACCTGCTTGCCGCCGACCCCACGCTGACGCAGGAAATCCTGATGGCTGAGTTCGGCTATAGCGGGGCTGCAAGCGGAGGATCCGTCCCCCCGGTCTTCTTCTGGTATCACCATTGCGGCTATCGCGAGGTCTGGAACAAGGGCGCCGCGAACGATCCCTCGATGAAGCGTTCCTTCGACGAGTATCTGCAGGAGGCCATCGACGAGGGCTGGTGGTCGGGAACCGTGCGCCCGCCTCCGGATTCACCACCGCGAGTCCTGATCGAGATCGGCGGCAACGTATTGCGACGTCAGCGTGGCGGGCAGCGCATGCTGCTCGAAAACCTGTGGCCAAAGCTCAAGCTGATCGTCTCCGTGGATTGGCGGATGACGACGACGGGCTTGCACTCGGACATTGTCCTCCCCGCGGCCCAACATCACGAGAAGACGAACTTTCCCTACACCACCCCCGACGTCATGAACCTGACATTGGCCGACAAGGCCGTCGAGCCGGCGGGGGAAGCGCGCTCCGAGTGGCAGATCACTCTTGCGCTGGCGAAGATGCTCGCCCAGCGGGCCGAGGCACGCGGGCTCGAGGAGTTCGAGAAGCCCGACGGAAGTCGGGACCGCTTCGACAGTCTCTACGATCAGATCTCGAAATTCGGAGTCCTGGATGACGACGATGCAGTCATCGACGAAGTCGTCCGCGATTCCGTGGTGATGGGCACGCTTCCCGAGGGCACCACCCTGGCCAGCTTGCGCGAGAAGGGCTTCGTGCGCTTTACCGGATGGGGACGCTCTTCGATGGCGCTCGCCCAGGCCTCGGACCTGCGTCCCGACGAGACCCACAGCCCGTTCCGCTGGCAGACCGAGAAGAAGGAGCCGTTCCCGACGCTCACGCGCCGCGCTCAGTTCTACATCGACCACCCGTGGTTCCTGGAGGCGGGAGAGGAGCTTCCGGTGCATAAGGACGCTCCGAGCCAAGGTGGCGATCATCCCCTCGAGGTGACCAGCGGTCATCCGCGCTGGAGTGCGAACTCCATGAACAGCACCAGTGAGATCATACTGCAGACCATCCGCGGTGAGCCGGTCGCGCATATCAACGATGGCGACGCCGCAGACCGGGGCATCGAGAACGGCCAGGACATGCGGGTATTCAACGATCTTGCATCGATCACCGTGCAAGCCCGGGTGACGCCGGCGGTACAACCCGGGCAGCTCATCATGTACAACGGTTTCGAGCCCTATCAATTCAAAGAGTGGCAGGACTTTTCAAATGTCGAGCCGGGCATGGTGAAATGGCTGCATCTGGCAGGTGGCTACGGCCATCTGCGCTACCGCGCCCTGCATTGGCAACCCGTGCCGATCGATCGTGCGGTTCGGGTGGATGTCGCCCCCGCAGAAGCATGAGTGAAGGGAGTCTCATGCCCGAGAATCTCGCAGCTGGAGCGACTGCTATCGAGACAAGTGGAAATAGGACAAGGTCACTGGGCACCCACGTCGATGGAACGAGCTGCCTACTGTTCCAAGCACCCTGTCGCCGCCTACGGTCAAAGATCCCCGGGTAGTTGTCAAAATCCGGTGTTCGCGGAGACACGAAACCCGCTTGTTCCGTCTATCCGTTGGCGGAACGACCTGGGTACCTAGCATCATATCGCGCTCGAGCAGCGATGACTCCGTGGAGTACAGGATCTGGGTCGAGGTGAAGCGCCGAAAGAAGTGATCCTGCTCCGGGTATCGCGCTGAGCGGGTTCTACGGGCGCTGTCTGCCTCGTTCAGTTGACCCAGGTCTTGAGAGCACGGCGAAGTTCCGGCGTCCCCTGGAGCCCGAGGAAGTGCTCTGCCTGCTCCTCCGAGATCACGTTGCAGGTGATCGACGCACCACGGAAGACCGCCATCAACCAGGCACCGCAGCTCCCACAGCGGCCGAGATCGAAATCGAAGCCCGCGGCTTGCCCGAAATCGACGACCTGCTCGAACTGCGGGCGGTCACAGCATGCGTGCCTCTCCGCCGGACTCGCCCCATCGAACCTGGGCAACGCGAAGAGCCTGCGACTCAGTTGCAGGCCGATCGCCAGGCTTCCGATGAGGCCGACCCAGAGCCATCCGCTCATGCGTTGCCTCCCATTCAACGATAGCGGACTGGCGGGCTGAGACGGGAAGCCGGAAGCGAAGCTGGCACGTGCCAGGGCATCGCGCGAGTATTGGGACGTGCACGAAGCCCCCGATGCCTTTGCTCCCGCACGTATCGGCCCCGTCGAGGTCCGCAACCGAATCGTGAAGGCGGCCACCTTCGAAGGTATGACGGGTGGTCAGACGATCAGCGAGCGGTTGATCGCGTTTCACCGGGCTGCAGCACGTGGCGGTGTCGGCATGACCACCGTCGCGTTCTGCGCGGTTTCGCCCGATGGGGCCGGCACGCCGAACGAATTGATCCTCACGGACGAGGCCGTTTCCGGCCTTCGCAAGCTGGCGGATGCGGTCCACGCGGAGGGGGCCGCCGTCTCCGCCCAGATCGGGCATGCGGGAGCGGTCGCCGCGGCCACGGGAATCCGCGGAACGGCACCCTCCGCATTCTTCAGCCCACTCGCAATGCGGCGAGCACGCGAGGCCACGGCCGCGGACATCGAGCGCATCATTGCCGATTTCGCCGCAGGTGCAAGAAGGCTGCAGGAGGGTGGCTTCGATGCGGTCGAGATCCACCTGGGCCATGGCTACCTCCCGAGCGAGTTCCTCTCACCCGCGATCAACCGGCGCAGGGATTCATGGGGCGGTTCATTGCAAAATCGCGCGCGCTTCTCGCGTGAAATCGCAAAGGCCGTCCGGGAAGAAGTAGGCGACCGTATGGCAGTGCTCGCCAAGCTCAACATGAGCGATGGAGTGCCGGGAGGCCTATGGGTCGACGAGAGCATCGAGGTGGCTCGCATGCTCGAAGACGATGGCGCCCTCGATGCCATCGAGTTGAGCGGTGGCAGCTCGCTCCAGAATCCCATGTACCTGTTTCGCGGCGAGGCGCCGGTGCACGAGATGGCCAAAGTGATGCCGAAGGCGGTGGCGTGGGCGCTCCAGTTGTTCGGGGGCTTCTTCCTCAAGGAGTACCCCTTCGAAGAAGGCTACTTCCGGCCCTACGCGCGCCAGTTCCGCGCCGCGCTGGACATGCCACTGATCCTGTTAGGCGGGATCAACCGCCGGGACACCATCGAGCGGGCGATGCGGGAGGGCTTTGAGTTCGTCTCCATGGGGAGAGCCCTGTTGCGGGATCCAGATCTCGTGAACCAGCTGGCGAGCGGAGAGACCGACGAATCGCTCTGCGTCCACTGCAACAAATGCATGGCGACCATCTATACGGGTACCCGCTGTGTCCTGGCCAACGGCGATCCCGCTGACTCTTCAGGGCTGGGTGGGCTCGGATCACAGCCGAGTCATGCGACGCCTGTTCAATCGGTGCATGGACCAGCATCGTGAGCCTCTGGGATGTCACCTGCATCTACTTCGTTGGGGGCCTGCATACTCCTGACTCTCTTCCTCTTCGTCACGATGGTGTTGAGGTGGTGGCGCTTGGCCAATCGCTTGGCGCCATGCTTCTCGTCAGCGCAGGCTTTGCCTCCTTCTTTGTTGTCGCGACCACCATTGTCAAGCGTACTGAGCAGGGCTCCTGCGAGGCCCGAACAGCGGCGATGTGACATGGAGAAGGGTAAAAACTCGGGTGTGCGGATCGGTTGACGCACCGCCCTCGAGCCCCGGAGGATCTCATGCCCACCGAATTTGCTAGTCAGGCCCTCGATCGTTTGCGCGATGGCAGCCACTTCGAATGGTACGTCATACCGATTCTCGTCCTCGTGTTCTACGTCTATTCCGTCGAGGTCGAGCGTCGGAATTGGAACGTCCTCTTCGCTGGGCTTGCGTTCTGGGGAATGGATTTCTTCAACGAGATCTGGAACGGGCTCGTCTTTCACTTCACGCAGTTCGCGCCCATGTGGGCAACTCCTGGCGACAGCGCCTTCGTGATCTTGATCGGCCTCAACATCGAGATCTGCCTGATGTTCGCGGTGATGGGGATCTACGGCGCCAAGCTGCTGCCGGAGGACAGATCGGTCAAGATCCTGGGCATCCCAAATCGGCTGTTCCTGGCGATCGTCAACTCCTTCCTCTGCGTGGTCGTCGAGATCTTCCTGAACGCCGTCGATGCACTGACCTGGGATTGGAGCTGGTGGAGTGCACATAGCCCCGTCCCGATTTTCTTGTTTGGCTACCTGCACTTCTATCTCGTCGCATATTGGGTGCACGACATGCGAGATGTCCGGAGGCAGGCGAAGACCGTCGGCGCGATCTTCGCGTTCGACGCCGCCTGCCTCCTGGTCTTCGGAGCCTGGCTCGGCTGGATCTGATCCGGCCAGCCAGAAAATGCCCGGCCGCGGCGACTATGTGGCGATCGGAATCGGCATCGCTCGCACCGTGACATGAGTAGGAAGGGGAAACAGAGATGGTCGACGAACGCGATGAGTGGCTGCACGATGTCGGGGCCGACCCCGCCTGGCAGGAGAGCTTCTACTTCAACTGGGCCGATCCCGAGCATCGAAGCTTCACTTTGGCGCGCACGGGATACCGTTTTCATGCCCGCAAGACAGACGGACTGGCGATCTCGCTGAGGGATGGCGAACTGGAACTATTCTACGGGCCTGCGGATCTCGATCACGAAGGAGACTGCCGCGATGAGGATCCGGCCCAGGGGATGCGAGCGGGCGACCTCGTTGTGACGATGCTCGAGCCCTTGCGACGCTGGCGGCTGCAGATCGAGGGAGAGCGGGGAATGGACGTGGTCTTCGAGGCTCACACCCCCGCTTTCGACTACGGAGCTCACGGGGCGAAGCTGGCCCGGACGATGACGGGCGCACACTTCGAGCAGTCGGGGAGCGTGACCGGCTGGACACACTTCGGCTCGGATCGTCACGAGATCAATGCCCTTGGCCAGCGCGACAAGTCATGGGGCGTGCGCAACTGGGAGCGCCTGGAGGGCTGGGAGTGGCTCGCGGGGCAGCTCGGGCCCGACTGGAGCTTCAACCTCATGCAGACGATCGAGGACGGTAAGAGGCTCGACAATGGCTTCGTCTTCCGCGACGGCGCCAACCACCCGATCAAGCTCGCGCGCATCCGGTACTCGTGGGGCGATCAGGAGCACCAGATGCGTCACGCCGAGATCGAGCTCGTCGAGTCGAACGGTCGCACCCATCACCTTTACGCGGAGGCGCTGGGGGGCTTTCCGATCCTGAGAGGTCAGGTCTGGATCGAGGAGACCCACGTGGCGTACACGCTCGGGGCGGAGGGAGAGGAGCGCCAGGGCCAGGGCGTGGTGGAACATGTCTGGCGCGCCACATCGGAAGAAATCGGCGCACGAAGTGCCAGACTAACGAAGATCCTGCCTGCGCTACGGAAATGAGGTGCTGAGAGCAGCCCCCCCCTCGATCCCTGGGCGACGCCCCTCCTCTCGGCTTGCGCGGACTTGTGGCTGGGAGTGGCGCACCGAAAGGGAAACCATGCTTCGCGTCTTCGGCTAACAGATCTCCAACCACACGGGAAAATTGACGATCCCCCGGATTTGCCGGGGGATCGTCAACGTCTCCCGGCGGGTCCGAGCCCGGAGCTCGAGCAGCTTCAGCCGGCAGATCCTTTAGGCACAGACCTGGCCGGATGGACTAGGCCGGACCGTGGCTCTCACACGTGTGCGACTCGCCCTCTCCTGAACGGACGTCTGCATCGACACCTGATCGTTCGGTTGGATAGGCGGATGCCTTCCTGGCAGCCGGTCGGTTCGACCCCTGCCCTGGGCGTCAAGACGGGGTCGACATACGAACTCCTGCGCAGCTACCGATGTCGGAACGGATCGCGCGTGACGTCTCGTGGAAGCATCTGCAGATGCTTCTGCCGGACAGGTCCACGAGACGTCGCGATGGCCACCTTCGGTTCGGTTCACACCCGAGGCAAGGCTCGGCACGGGCGGCGGATTCGAGTTCTGGTCTACGACGGATTCCCCCGTTCTCACGCTTCGCCAAACGTCGAGGGAAACCCAACTTGTTGAAAAATCAAGGAAATTCAGTAGCTTCCCCGACATCGAACGGGCCGGATCGCTCGGATCTCTTCCAATCACTGGACCGAGCCGGCCAGCGGATTCCCCGTGAAATTTCGCGGGTCGCGAAGTTCGATGCTTGGGCGGCGTTCGTCCTGTGGAGGATGCGAAGCGCGAAATGGGGTTCAAATCGGGGGCGTTTTCCGGCAACGCGGGTACAGATGTGGAGCCCCGGATCACCGCCGCGTGCCTTCTCGCTGCGGGGACCGGCAGTCGCCTTCGTCCTCTGACTGAGTCCACGCCCAAATGTCTCACCGAGATCGGTGGGCAGTCCCTGCTCGAGCGACTCGTGGGCTGTCTGCGCGATCAGGGCTTCAAGCGCCTGGTGGTCGTGGTGGGCCATCTCGAGCACCAGATTCGCAGCTTCCTGGACTCTCGTGCCGGAGATCTGGTCGTCGAGTACGTCCGTAATCCGCTGTATCGGACGACCAACAACATCTACTCGTTGTGGCTGGCGGGAGCCAAACTCGATGAGTCCTTTCTGCTCGTCGAGAGCGATCTGATCTTTGATGCCTCGCTGATCGAGGGGCTGCTCGTCCCGGATCGAATCGCTGTCTCACGAATGCTCCCCTGGATGAATGGAACGACGATCGCCATGGACAGGACGGGCCGGGTGGCATCCTTCAGCAACGGTCGAGCGCTGTGCTCCGGCGGGGATGAGTTCAAGACGGTCAACATCTACAGCCTCTCGCGTTCCACCTGGCGGCGTGTCCTGCCGTGCCTGGAGAACGCGATCTCCGATGGAAGAGTCAACGACTACTATGAGGCGGTGTTCGCGGAGATGGTTGCGGATGGCAAGCTCTCCTTCGACTGCGTCGTATTCGACCGCGACCGCTGGTACGAGGTCGATACGATGGACGATCTTCCGGGCGCGGAGAGGGTCGCCGATCGGAAGTGGTTGGCTTCGATTCTTGCTCCTTCACTGCAGTTGGCTGCCAAAGGTACCTCCGCGTGAGTTCCGAGGAACCGAACGTCGCGACTGCTAGGAGCCCGTTGCTCGACTACGCAGCGGTGAGCCGGTATTGGAGCAAGGCCAAGCCATCCATCATGGGCCCTTACATGATGGACGGGTTTGGCTTCCCGTCCAGCGCGGGGGGCTATCGCTTCGAGGCCGAGTGCAAGATCGTCGATAGGCTGATCCGCGAGGCTGGAGTCGGATTGGATGGGAGAGTGCTGGATCTGGGTAGCGGGGTCGGCTTCTGGGCCGAGCATTTCGCGCAGCAGTTCGGCGAGGTGATTGCAATCGAAGCGAGCGAGCCTCTTTTCGAGGCGATGAGGGCGCGTTGCGCTCGATACGAAAACGTCACGCTGCTGAACGCTGATGTGCTGGCCTTTCGCCCCGAGGGACGCTATTCGCTGATCTTCCTCGGCGGAATGTTGATGTACCTCAATGAGAGCGATGTCGTTGCGCTCATGGAGAGAGTGACTCGGTTTCTCGAGCCCGGCGGCATCGTGCTATGTCGTGAGAGCACCGTTCGCGATGGAACGCTCGCCCGGCAGGGCGACTATCAAGTGGTGTATCGATCGCCCGAGATCTACTCCAGCTTGTTCGGGAAATGTGGTCTCTCGGTGGATCATGTAGAGATGAACACGGCATACCTCCTGATGCAGTTGGGTTGCGAGTTCATCAAGAAGTGGAAGGCGACCGTCCCCGAGCGCCTTCAGGCCATTCCGCTGGTAGGACGGCTTACCTATGCAGCATTGCGTCTGGGGGGGGCTTCTCTGACGCGGGTCCCCGATGCCATGGGCTTCGAATTCCCTGAGCTGACGAACCACTTCTTCGTGCTTCATCGGGGCTTCGATGGGGAATCGGGCCCGACGTCCCCCTCTTGAGCAGGTGAGGCGTTTTCCAATCCCGATGACCGAGCGGACGTTCCTCTACCGGAACATTCCGAACATCGTGTCGGTGCTCGGTGTCCTGCCGCTTTCGATTCTCTTTCTGGAGGACGGCTTTCGATTCCTCCTGCCCCTGATCGTCTACAACAACATCATGGACGATCTCGATGGAATGTTGGCCGCGAAGCTCGATCTCCGGAGCGAGTTCGGCGCCGCCCTCGATAACGTCTGCGATGCGGTCGCTCACATCATCATCGCCATGGCCGTCGGGACGCACTATGGAGGGCCCTGCGTACTCCTCTCGCTCATCGCCTCGGCCTCCATCCTGGTGCGCGTCGTCTCGCGACTGATCCCCGCGTCAACGGCGGGCGCGGGTTCTCCTACGAACGAATTGATGCGGCACCTCCTCTTCGCTTTGGTCGTCGCAGAGGTTTTCGAACTCGACCCGAAGCCCTTCATCAATCTGGCGTTCGTGTTCAACGCCATCTCGATGCAGGTTCCCTTTCCGCTTTCCTTCTCGATACGCAGTCTCGCGAGGTCGCCGGTGGCAATCGGCCTGGTGAATGTCGCGTTGGTCGCTGTGGTGCTTCTCCCGGTCACAGCTCTCCCGATCGCCGTATG
>JAFDCZ010000071.1 GCA_019312665.1 Deltaproteobacteria bacterium
CCTTGCCGTTCTGCGGGTTCGGCAGCGGGTTCTGGCAGTCGGAGGGGCTGAAGCGGAACACCGCCTCTGTCAGTTTGGAGTCACAGGGTGTCCCGACGCCGCCGGAGGGTGCGCCACACGTCGTCCCGGTCAGCGGAACCGGTGCGCACGAAACCGTGCCGCCCAGGGTCGACTCCAGCTCCGCGAGCTTCGATGCGCCAAACTGGTCATCACAGCGCAGCGGCTTGCGGCAAGACGTGTTGATCTTGACATGCTGCGTGCCACCGGGGCCTGCGATCTTGAACTTGGTGTCCCGCCGGAGCTGACCCGTCGTGCTGGTGAACTCGAGGGTGTTCGAAACGCCCAGATCTACGAGCACCGGGCTGACCTGGCCATTGACGAGGATCTTGTCCGCATGGCGCGTGACCGTCACGGTCACGATGTCGCCGTTCGGATCCGCGATCGGGTCGGGACCCATGCAGCGGGCCTTGCCGTGCTGATTGTTGGTGGTGTCGCCGCACTCGCCGCCGGTGATCTCGAAGACGGCGCGTATCGCCTTGCCGTCGCAGATGTCTTCGTTGTCCGAGGGCTTGATCGGCTGCGGGATGCAGCAGGTCTTCTCGAGGCTCAGATCGCAGTCGATCGGGTTCACCATGATCGCGACCGACGGGCCACTCACGGTCTTCTTCTGAATGAAGGCGCTGGTATTTCCCGCCCCGCAATTCGAATTGAGCGTGTTGTCCAGGCTCAGGTGAGCCTTGGTTGCGTTCGCGACGACGGAAGCAACGTCGATGTCGATCACGCCCTGCCAGGTCGACGCCCCAAAGTTCCCGGGAAGCGAGAAGGTGCCGGTCGGGACAAAGGTGCCGGAGAACGGGATGACCACCGGGGCAATGGGGCCAGCCGTGGTATCGGTGACGGTCAGGAAGCCAGTCACGCTCGCCGACGCGTTGGTAGCGGGATTCCCGGGGGGCGGGAACTGGGTGACGAAGACGTCGCCCGCCTCGACGAGCGCAAACCTGTCGATGGTTCCACCTGCCTGGGCAACGATATCCGTTTCCAGGAGCGACGACGTGATGTCGCTGGTCCCAGGGCTGCACGAGGAGATGAAGGCTGGCGGGAAAAACAACAACTGGTCGCCCGAGCCCGCGACGACCGGAGTGCCCCACAACGGCTCCGCGTCACCCGCGGTCTGGGTGGTCTCCGAGACGGCCAGGAAGTCGACTCCCGTTCCGATGAAGTCGCCGTGGTTCACCGTGGCAAGAGCCAGGGCCGGCGCCAGGAGGAGGACAGAGAGGAAGAACGCGAAGCGGGGGAACTTACGCACGGGGCGACTCCTTACAGCAGAAGACCCGGCGGAGTACGCCGGGTCTCAGAGATCAGCAGCGATTGGCTCGACGTCGTTCAGCAATCGAATCAACCAACGAAACTTCGGCGGGCGCGCACGGCCATTCCGAGCAGCCCACCGCAGAGGAGCATCAAGGTTCCCGGCTCCGGAACCGTGATGGTGATCGCAGGACCGCTCACGACCTTCTTCTGGATGAAGGAACTCGTGCCGGCCTCGCTGAACGCGTTGAGATTGTTGTCGAAAGAAAGCGTCAGCTGGGTGGCATTGGCAACCACCGACGCAACGTCGATGACGGCGCTGCCGGACCAGAGCGTGGTCCCGAAATCGCCGGGGAGAGACAGGAACGCAGAAGGCGTGAGGGTTCCGGTCCAGCCGATGATCACGGGAGCAATCGACACGCCCAGGACCTCGGTCACGGTGACGAGGCCGGACATCCCCACGAAAGTGCCGGTCCCCGCAGTTCCTGCACCGAGCAGGAGGGCATCGCCGAACTCATTGATGGTGATGCTGTCGAGGAAGTCGGTGAGCGGGTTGGAACTCGTGATGGTGACCTGGAGCTGGGAACCGACCGACCCGAAGCCGCCGGCTCCGGACGCAGACGTGCTGAAAGCGGAAGGGAAGAACAGGAGTTGGTCGCCCGACACGGTCGGGGCACCGAAGAGGCCGGTGGCTCCGCTATTCGGCGTCTCGCAGACGCCGCCCAGACACGACAAGTTGTTGGGCCCGGAGAACGTGACGGTCGAACCGGCGAAGGTGCCATAGTCGATTGTCGTTGCCGCAGCCGGTGCCGCCAGGAGCAGCATGACCAGCACGCTCAGCCACCCAGCCATCCGCCTCTCAGAAGTTCCAATGGTCACCGGATCCGTCTCCTTCAACAGTCGAAGTCGAATGATTGTGCAATTGATGTACCAGAAATTCGTGATTTCCGCGGCGCGAAAAACACATGAAAATCAGTTAGTTACACGAGTGGCTTCGATTCCCTCGGGGGGATGGCCCCTCGATAGGAAAACTTGTTCCACTGGAGCGGAAGACCCTTTCGGACCCACTCCTTCCCAGTGGACCGAGGGGTTCGTGCCGCATCGGTCGGAGGATCACCCGATTCTGGACCGGACTACCCTTTCCCCTGGCCCTGAGCGAACCCTGGAGACGGACGCAGGATGACGAGCGAGAGTACCCCCCAGACCAGCCTCCGCGCCGTGATCCTGGCCAACGTATTCGTGCTGGGAGCCTTGGCCCTGGCGGCCGCACTCGAATCCCGCGACCCGGCCTTCCACTACCGCAGCCTGCAGGAAGACGGCGCGGTCGAGTGGCTCAGCTTCTGGGCTTTCCTGCTGGCGAGTGCGGTGAACCTCGTCGCGGCAATGCGGCAACGCCAGCAGACGCAGAGGCTGCCCTGGTTTCTCGGTGGCCTCGCGCTGTTCTGCTTCTTCGTCGCGATGGAGGAGATCTCATGGGGCCAACGAGTGCTGGGCTTTCGTCCCCCTACCTATTTCTTGGAGCACAACTTCCAGCAGGAGGCGAACTTCCACAACGTCGTCGATACGGGTCTCCGAAAGCTCGCCCTGACCGCAGTGATCGGTGGCTACGGGGTCGTGCTCCCCCTGCTGATGTTGATTCCGCCGCTGGGTCGTTGGCTGCGTCGCATGGCCGTAGTCGGTCCTCCCACAGCCCTGATCCCTGCTTTCGCTGCCGCCCTGGTCACCTACAGGATCTACCCGTGGAAGTTCACCGGCGAGATCGTGGAGGCCATGCTCGGCCTGGGCTTCCTGTTCGCGGCAACCGTTCGCACGGCCGAGCTCGGACGCGGGGAAACCTCGCGTGGCGGGGGCAAAACCATCGGGGCGGTTGCAGTGTCCGGTCTCCTGGTCGTCGCCTTGGGACTCGCGTGCGACGCGGCATCACGCAGCCGCCAGAGCGCCGACCCCGGCACCCTCGTCGCCGCGCGCCTCGAACTCGATGCGCTGCGGCGAGACCTCGACGCGCATGGTCGGGACCGGGGCGCCCGGCGGGACGTCCGATGCGGACTCCACAAGCGACTCTATGGTCTCGTACAAGATCGAGGTGCCGAGTTCCTGCTAGGCGGCGAGTTCGCAGGGCTGGTGGACCGGGGGCTTCCCGAGCAGCGCGCCAGCTTCCTGATCGACCCCTGGAGCACGGCCTACTGGATCCGCTTCGAGTGCGAGGGCAAACGCCGCAGCCTGTTCCTCTACTCGTTCGGGCCGAACCGCCTGCGCGATTCGACCGAATGGGAGATCCTGGGCGACGACGTCGGCGTCTACCTGGTCGGCCCGCCGGAGCCGGAGCTGCCCGCTCCCTGATCCCGACACGTCGAGGCGAACCAGGGCCTCCGACAGAAACCCGCCAAGGAGAAATGAGCATGCGACTCGGAATCAACGGAACCGGCCTGGTGCTGCGCGCATCCATCCAGGCCATCGTGGAAGACGCCGAGGCGGCTGCGGCGGACGGATTCAGCAGCTACTGGCTCGCCGAGCATCCCACCGGCGGATTCGACGCGCTGACCGTCCTCACCGTCGTCGGGCAGCAAGTTCCTGGTATCGAGCTGGGCACGGCCGTCGTGCCTACCTTCCCCCGCCATCCCATGACCCTGGCGTCACAGACCCTCACCACGCGCTCCGCGATTGGAGACCGGCTGACACTCGGAATCGGCCTGTCTCACGAGACGATGATGGCGCAGCTCGGAATCGATTTCGCCAAGCCGATCCGCCACCTCCGGGAATTCCTCTCCATCCTGATCCCCCTGCTCAACGAGGGGAAGGTCTCGTTCGATGGCGAGGTTCTCTCCTGTCACGCCGAGATCTTCCGGGCACCGGAAAATCCCTGCCCTGTGGTCGTGGCCGCGTTGGGCCCGCAGGCACTTCGGGTCGCCGGGGCCCGAACCCAGGGCACCACCCTCGCGTGGGTCGGGCCTCGTACGGTTCGCGAACACATTGCACCCACGCTTGGCGCCGCCGCCGATGCCGCGGGCCGACCCTCTCCGCGCATCATCGCGACGCTTCCCGTATGCGTCACGGATGAGACGGAACGGATTCGCGAACTCGTCGGGAAGCTGCTGGCCATGTACGCCGAGCTCCCGTCCTACCGGGCCATGTTCGACCGCGAAGGAGTCGACGGTCCGGGCGACCTGGCGTTGGTGGGCTCAGAAGATCAGGTGCGCGAAAAGCTCGAAGAGCTGGCCGCGGCCGGCGTCACTGATTTCGCGGCTTCGGAGTTCACCACCAACGACGACGAGCGAGCTCGAACCCGCGCGCTTCTGAAATCGACCTTGACGGCTTCCGCTGCCGACTCATGAGCGACGCAGACTGAACGCCGGTGGGTTCGTCCGCAGCTAGGAGAAGAGCGCGATCAAGACGGAGGCCAGAGTAAAGAGAAACACGCTCAAGGAAACGGCCCACACTCTTGGTGCGGCGTGCAATTCCATGAAGATGCCCGCGATGAAATGCGCCTTGAGCACCGCGATCCCGAGTACGAACCAGGCGGTCGTAGTACCCGTCTCAGCGATCCAGTAGCTCCATGCCGTCAGGGCCAGCAGGAGGCAGCCTGTCGCGAGCAGAACCCATTCGCTTCTTCTTTCAGTCGCTTCGGGCAACCCGCTCACCTCGCCAGATAGATCAGGGGGAAGAGGAAGATCCAGATGAGATCGACCATATGCCAGAACACCGCCACGGCCTCGACGGTCGATCGGTTCTCGGGGCCGTAGGCCCCGCCGGCGGCACGCCACGCGGTGGGCAGGAGAAATCCGACGCCCGCCAGGACGTGAAGGAAGTGAAGCCCGGTCAAGAAGAGGTAGAAGAACCAGAAGGTGTTCGTCGAAAGGGATACACCCGCTTCGAAGACATCCGCGTACTCGTGCAGTTTGATCGCCATGAAGAGGATCCCGCTTACTGCTGCGCCTGTCAGAAAGGCTGCCGTGGCCCTCGTTTTGCCGCTGCGATTCGCCAGCACACCGCGAGCCGCCAACCATCCGCCGCTGAGCAAGACGCCTGTGTTGATCGCGCCGAGCAGCGGATGCAGTTGGCCTTGACCGGCCAGGAAGGGCGCCGGATTCGAGCGGCGCGCCCAGGCGAAGCCCACGAAGAAGAGGCCGAAGGTCAGCAGCTCGATTGCGACGAAGAGCCAGATGACCGTGCCGCCGGGAAGCTCCCGCCCCTGGATCGCGGGAGCTTGTGCACCGGACATGAACGAACTGTAACGTTCAATCGACGTTCATTCCGCCTTCGTGGAGCTAGGAGAAGCATGGGCCTCGTCGAAGAAATCTCGGAAGGCATGAAGGCCGCCATGAAGGCCAAGCAGGCGATTCGCGTGACGACCCTGCGCAGCATTCGTGCGTCCTTCCTGAACGAGATGAAGAAGGATGGCGCCGAGACACTCGATGACGAGGTTTGCATCGCCGTCTTGCGCCGGCTCGAAAAGCAACGCAAGGAGAGCATCGAGGCCTTCGCGCAAGCGGGCCGCGAAGACAGGGCCGAAACCGAACGCGAGGAACTCGCCGTGGTGCAGGAGTTCCTGCCCAGCCTCGCGGACGAGGAGACCACCCGCGGCTGGGTTCAGACAGCCATCGAGACGAGCGGAGCCAGCGAGCCCAAGGAAATGGGCAAAGTCATGGGCGCCTTGATGAAGGCGCATAGGGGCGAGGTAGACGGCGGACTGGCCCAGAAGATCGCCCGCGAGCTGCTCGGGGACGGCTGACCTTCAGTCTCCCTGGATCCAGCGTCGCGCCGCCTCGGCCCGGGCCTGCAGATGCTGCTCGGTTGCCTCGGAGATGCGCTTCAGACCGATCCGCGCATTCAACCGCTTGTTCACCTGAGCATGCGAGAGACGCGTGATGCGGACCAGCGTTTCGACCCGGGCCTGGTTCAGTTCGCGAAGCTCCCGGCGACGTTGCCGTGCGCTTTGTTTCGGGGCCGCCGGAGCCGCCGAGACCGGGAGCGGGACGGGCTCCGCCAGGTCGGGAGGCTCGCCTGCCTCAGGCATCCAAGCCTCTTCGGCTTCGATGTCCGCCTCGGCATCCCAGATGTCGTCGGGGCGAAGCTCCTCACCATCGCTGCCAAGAGCCCGCGAGGCGATCGCCGCGAACAGATCCAGTTGCTCTTGTTCCTGCTCCTCCTCGCCAGCCTCCTCCCGATCGATGGCTTCGTCGGAATCTTCCGGTGGACGCAGGGAGTGCCGCCTTGGGCGTTTGATATCGAGCGCGAACGAGCAGATCCGCGCGTCCTCGGGAATGAACATGTAGGCGCTCTGGCGCCCCTTGCCTTTGACGAACCGCACCAACCTTCCGACGGCTTGCCGGAAGAACAGATCCGTCGTGGTCGTCGTGGCATAGACGCCAACCCGTAGCCGGGGAATATCGACGCCTTCGGAAACCATCCGGACAGCCACCAGCCACGGCTCCCGGGAATCCCGGAAGCCGGCGATGCGGCGGCTGGCCAGCGGGTCATCGGAGGTCGCCACGACCGGGCGAACGCCGAGCCGCCCTCGCAAGATCGCCGCGATTCCACGGGCGTGCGCCTGGCTCGTCGCGATGACCAATCCGCCCGCATCGGGATCCCGCTCTCGAAGGTGCAGAAGCTGACGATGCGCCTGGCTGAGCACCGCCGGCAGCCATTCACCTTCGACGGCCAAGGCGGTGCGAAGCCTCTGGCTCGCGAGCGCGCCACGCAACGGATCGTCGAAGCTCGCCGCATACTCGCGACCATCCTTGCTGCGCCACTCCATCTGGCCGTTGGTCCTGGGGAAGAACACCGGACGAACGACGGCGCGGTCTCCCAGCGCATCGCCGTAGCCATACTCGAAATCCGGCCGAGCCTCCTCGCCGATGTATTGCACGAAGGGAATGGCCGCATCGTCGGAACGAAAGGGCGTGCCCGAGATGCAGAGACGCCTCACCGCAGGCGCGAGTGCCTCGCGAATGGCATCTCCCCAGGCGCGGCTCTCGCCCGCATGATGGATCTCATCGAGAATTCCAAAACCACCCTGCGCCACCCGTGCAACGGCGGCCGCGCTGGCGGCGACCTGCTGGTAGGTCACGATGACGCCGTGGACATCCGCCGGAAGCGCGGCGCGGCTCTTCCATTCGGGCTCGAGCAGCAATCCGAAGCTCTCGGCCGCGTCCGCCCACTGGGTCTTCAAATGGGCGGTCGGCACGACCACGATGATGCGTGCCGCCTGACGCGCGAGCAGGGCGCGACGGGCTGCCATCAACGCAAAGGTGGTCTTGCCCGCACCCGGAGTCGCCACCGCCAGATAGCTCGATGCCTTGCTGGCCTCGAACCCCGCCAATGCCTCCTTCTGCCAGCGCCGCAAGGCCGGCACCCGCAACATCTCCCCACCCCCACTGCTGCTTCCGGAACGTCTGCTCCGCCATTCCGGCGGGCTCGGAATGGTAGGGAAAGGACAGCCGAACGTCGTTTCGAAGTGAACTTTTCTGGCGCGTCGTCCGCACGTCGTCGATGCTCCGCCGGTGTCGCAAGAGGAGCCGCGCTACGGAACGGACGACACCTCCTTCCGCGCTGCCGGCGGTGAGCAAGGCGTGCGTGCTCTCATCGACGCGTTCTACGCAGAGATGGACACCCTTCCGGAAGCACGTGGAATCCGCGCGATGCATCCTGCCAACCTCGAGATCTCCGCCGACAAGCTCACGCGCTTTCTATGCGGATGGCTCGGCGGGCCGAACCTCTACGCAGAGCGCTACGGCAGGATCGTCATTCCTTTGGCCCATCGTCACCTGGCGATTGGTCCCACCGAAAGAGACACCTGGCTCGTGTGCATGAAGCGAGCCCTTGCCGCGCAGCCCTACCCGGCTGAATTCAAAGCCTACCTGCTGGCCCAGCTGAGCCTGCCGGCCGAACGAATCCGCAGCGCCTGCGAAGACTCGCCCTAGGAAGCGCCAGATCAGGCCTTTTTCGCCCGTCCCGTTTCGGCCACCACCTTCGTCAGGTGCTCGATCTGACCATCCTCCCGACCGAGCAGCACATCGTTGTAGTGCCGAACGCCACCGTGGGGACGAAACTCCGGCGGTGCGAAGCCGAGCAGCACGCTGGTACGAAACGGGCCCTCCCGGCTCGTCGGCGGCGGCGCCGCGTGCATCCCATCCCCGTAGTGGATGCTGACGTCTCCGGGTTCGGCGGCTACGCCCACGCCGCGGGGTGCGCTGCGGTCATTCGACTCGGCGAAGCCGAAGGTGCACCTCCACGATCCGGGCAGGAAACGAAGCTCACCACTCTCCGGCGTGGCTGCTTCCAGATAGATCGACATCACCATCGAAGGGCACATCAGTGCGTGGCCCCCCATCCCGCAATCCCGATGCCAGGGAAGATCCGACAGGCCCTCGACCATATCCGGGTTCTTCCAGAGCACGGTCACGCCGCTGTCCTTCTGCGCTTTCCGCGAGACGAGATCACGACCGGAGATCGCGGCGATGCGCTTCAGCCGCGGGTCGCTCGGGAGGCCGCGAAACTCCGGCAAGGCCGCGGCATCGAGGACGCGACACAATACTGAGTCACCCTTTCCGTTGCGTCCCCACCAGGAGCGTTGATCTCCCTCGCGAGCCCGCCCGCGCAACGCATCTGCTCCCGTTCGCAGGGCCGCCACTTCCCCGGCGTCGAAGACTGCCTTGATCAGCAGGTATCCGGCCGCCTCGAGGAAGGCGTGCATGTCTTCTTCCGAATCTCCATCGAGCCGGAAGCTGCGGGCGGGATCAACGGGGCGGCCGCTTGCATCACGCAGATCCGGATGAGCCGGATCATAGATAGGGAGCCCCTGGTAGAGCGCGCGCAGGGCTGGCTCCCAGCCGACGAAGCGCATCAGATTGCCGCGCTCGCTTCGAACACGGCCTCCGTAAAGCAGGCCCGGAGCCGATTCGAAATCGTGAACCAGCCCTTCCCAGGCTTCCGGTTCGAGGCCGACGATCGTCTTCGCGTCTGCATCGCCCGGAGTGAACTCGAAACCGCTTTCCACAGGAGAGTAGGTCCACGCGCGACCATCGGGCATGCGGAATGCGAGGGAGCCCTTGGGACGCGCCACGGCAGCGGCCTTGGCGCCCATGGCACCCAGCTTCGCCAGCCGCTTCGGAAGCTCTTCGCGGTGGAAGCGGTCGAAATCGAGGGAAGGAAATCCGTCGGTCATGAGGAACTCTCCCGCCGCCAGGATACCTCGATCAGCCGGGGCACCCAGGCCCCTCGAGGCCGACGGCCCAGGAGATCGCCCCGGAGAGCAGGGAGCGCATCTCTTCCCGCTCGTACGCAGCCGCCTGGTGGCCGAGAGCCGAGAACAGGGTGCGACCCTTTCCGAGACACCGCGTCCATACGATCGGATGGTCGTCTCCCATGCGGAGATCCTCGTCCATCCAGAGGATGTGGAGTTCGGGGGAATAGCTGCTCTCTTCGACGCGGGCGAGAATCCGGAAGCCGCGCTCGCGAGGGCTCCGATCGAAGCTGTACCACTCCTCGACGTGAGAAAAGCTCTCGGGGAGATCGCGAGTCGCCGGATGCTCGCGGTCTTCCACGATGAGCGTCCCTTCCTGAAACTGAGGGCCCATCGGATGGCCGATGAACTGGGCACCGAGCAATTCGTCGACGTACCAGGGCCAGTCGTAGGCCGGATCGCCTCCCGCGCCGTGGAGCCCGATGAAACCTCCGCCCGCGAGGAGCCAACTCTTGAAGGCCTCGCGCTGATCCGGGCTCAGGGTATCGCCACTGGTGTTGTGCCAGACCGTCGCGCTGAACCGGCTCAGGATCTCGGGCGTGAAGGCGGCGCTGCTCTCGGTATGGAAGATCGACCAACCGCGCTCGGCTGCGATGCTCTCGAGTAGCACCAGGCCCGCCGGGATCGCCTCCTCGTGCCGAAAGCCGTTGGTCTTCGTAAACACGAGGATGGCCGGAGTGCCGAGATCGGCAGGCAGCTCGGGCGGCTCGCTCTCGTAGGCATGAGAGGGAAACATGCCCCGAAGGGCGTTGCAGCCAGGAAGGGCCAATAGCGTCAGGGCGACAAAGAGACTCACGGGGCGAAGCATGTGCCCTATTCTACGCAGCCCATGAACCAAGCGCGCGCCGATTTCCAGACGAGCCGCCTCTTCCTGGTCAGCACCCTCACGCTCTTCACCGCGGGTCTCTCCTTCTCCCTGCGCTCGGGCATCATCACGACGATCGAGAGCGACTACCTGCGCGCGATCGATCCGGCCGGGTCCGGAGTCCTGGCGGGGCAACTGTTGGGAATCACCTTCACGGGTTTCGCCATCACGCTCTTCCTCGGCAGTTCGTTCCTCGACAAGATCGGCATGGGCCGCGGCCTGATCCTCTCCGCGAGCTCCTTCGTGATAGGCACCGGGCTTGCGATCGCGGCGCCCAGCTTCGCCGGGGAGAGCATCTACACCTGGCTCTGGTGCGGCTTCCTGCTCTCAGGCCTCGGCTGGGGTTTCATGGAAGCCACCGTCAATCCACTGGTGACCGCGCTCTACCCCGACGACAAGATCCATCGTCTCAATGTCGTCCACGCCTGGTGGCCGGCGGGCATCATCGTCGGGGGATTGATCGAGGTCGGCGCAGGCGCGCTGGGTTGGGGATGGCAGACGCGCTTCGGCATCGTGATCGTACCCGCCGTCATCGCGATCCTGCTCTGCGCCGGCACCCGGTTCCCACGCACCGAACGCGCCACCTTGGGTGTGTCCATGGGCGACATGTTCCGCGAGATCTTCCGGCAACCGATGTTCCTCGTCTGGTGGCTCTGCATGTTCCTGACGGCCGCGTCGGAGCTGGCACCGGGCCAGTGGATCGATCTCACGCTCACGCGCACGGTCGGCATGCGCGGCATCTGGCTGCTCATCTACGTGAGCGGCATGATGTTCGTGCTCCGCCATTTCGCGGGGCCGATCGCCCACCGCATCTCGACGACGGCGATGCTCTGGGGCTCCGCCGTCCTGGCGACGCTTGGCCTGCTCGCCCTTGCCCAGGTCGATTCGCCAGCCACGGGAATCGCCGCAGCCACCGTCTGGGGCCTCGGCGTCTGCTTCTTCTGGCCCACGATGCTGGCCAACGTCTCAGAGCGCTTTCCCCGCGGCGGAGAATTCTTCATTGGCCTGATGGGCGTCGCCGGCGCGCTGGCCATCCAGATGGTGCTGCCTGCCTTGGGAGGAATCTTCGATCAGGCGAAGATCGAGTTGGCCGGAGGAGAAGCAGCCTATCTTGCGCTCGAAGGCGAGCCGCTCGCCGAGATCCTCCGCAGCGCAGCGGCCACCTCCTTCCAGACCCTGGCGATCCTACCCGCCCTGCTGATCGTGATCTTCGGCGTGTTGTTCGCGATCGACCGCAAGCACAAGACGCAAGCCCAACGCGACGAGGCACTGGGCTAGGGGCAGGCGGGGCCGTCCAGGCCTAACGCCCACACCAGCGAACCCTCTGTCAGGTCCTTCAGCTCCTGGGTCTCGTAGGCCGCAGCTTGATGACCCAGGGCGTTGTAGAGGACGCGCCCCTTGCCCGCGCAAGTCGTCCATACGATCGGATGGTCGTCACCCATGCGCAGGTCCTTGTCCATCCACAGGAAATCGATCTGCGGGCTGTAGGTGCTCTCATCGACCCGCGCGAGCACTCGGAACCCCTTCGTGCGAGGACTCTCGGTGAACGAGTACCACTCCTCCATGTGATTGAAGCTCTCGGGTAGCTTGGCCGTCGCCGGGTGGTCCCGGTCTTCGACGATTGCGGTTGCTTCCTGGAACTGGGGGCCGAGCGGATGTTCCCCGTAGTCGACGCCGATGATCGTCTTGCGGTACCAGGGCCAGGTGTGGGAGCCATCGCCAGCGGCGTGGGTGCCGACGAAACCGTGGCCCGCCTCGAGCCAGCTGCGGAAGGCCTGTCTCTGCTCCTCGTTCAACACATCCCCACTGGTCATATGCCAGACGACGACGTCGAAGCGATCGAGAAGCTCGGGTGTGAAGACCGCACCATTCTCCGTGTGAAAGGTCGACCAACCCCGGCGGGAGGCGATGTCCTCGATCAGCGCAACACCGGCAGGGATGGCTTCCTCATGGCGGAAGCCGTTGGTCTTCGTGAAGACCAGGATCGCGGGCGAGCCGAGATCTGCGGGAAGCGTCGGCGGCTCGGTCTCGTACTCGAACTTGGGAAAGATTGCGCGCCAGACGCCGCAGCCCGAGAGAAGGATCGCTACGAGAGCGCTGGCCATGAGGGCGCGGGGACGGATCATCAGAGGATCTCCTTGCTCGGGACCTGGAGCGAGGGTACTTGTACCAGGTGGTCGACTTCAAGCTGCCGGCCCAGGAGAGAACCATGGAAAATCCCACGTGCTTCGATGTCTCCCTGGATGGCCACGTCGCAAAGCTCGAGCTCTGCCGGCCCGAAGCCTTCAACAGCATGAATCGGGCGTTCTGGCGCGAGCTCCCGGCGATCGTCGACGAACTCGATGCAGAAGCCGAGGCCCGCGTCATCGTGCTCTCATCGACGGGAAAACACTTCACCGCAGGCATGGACCTGGCCGTCTTCGACGGCATCGGGCAAGGCCCCGCCAGCGACGGAGGCGAGACGCCGGAAATCGGGCGCACCCGTGCTGCAACCCGCGACTCCGTATTCTTCTTCCAGGAAGCTTTCAACGCTTTGGAGCAGGCACGCATGCCGGTGATCGCCGCCATCCAGGGAGGTTGCATTGGCGGCGGTGTCGACATGATCAGCGCCTGCGACATGCGCTATTGCACGGAAGATGCCTTTTTCTGCATCCAGGAGATCAACCTCGGCCTGACCGCAGACGTCGGAACACTGCAACGGCTTCCGAAGATCATCCCAGAGGGTGTCGCACGCGAGTACGCCTACACCGGGCGCCGCATGCCCGCGGCCCGGGCCCAGGAGGTGGGGCTGGTCAACGGCGTCTACCCGTCCCACGAGGCAATGCTCACCGACGTGCTCGAAATCGCCCACGAAATTGCGGAGAAATCACCGCTCGCGGTCTGGGGTTCCAAGGAGATGTTGAACTTCTCCCGCGACCACAGTGTCCACGAGGGGCTCCAACACATCGCGACCTGGCAATCAGGAATGTTCTTCGGCCAGGACATGGCCGAGGCCTTCCGAGCCAAGCAAGAGAAACGCGCTCCCGAGTTCGCGAACCTGCCGAAGCGGTTCCGACTACCGGAGTAGGCGCTATCCGCCTGGGTACGCCTCGCGGCCCAGGCCCAGGCGTTGCGCAATCCGCCGGGTCTCGGCATCCGGGTCGAGCCCGGCGTCCACGAGCCTCTTCATGCCGGATGCGAGGGAAGCGCGTGCAGCCGCCCTGTCTTCCTGCCGCAGATAGACGAGCGCCTGCATGCGGTAGCCGGCTTCCGCGAGATCGTCGGCGAGCAATGCTCCGCGGGCCCAACGCAGGGCCGCATCGAAATCACCGAGACCCATGCGCAATGCCGCAGCTCGAAGGGACGCGCGAACGAAGCTGGAACGAAGGCGGGTCCGATCGAGCGATCCCCAGTCCCCTTCGAAAGCCCCCTCCAGGTAGTCTCCGCGGTACAAGGCAAGACCGCTCTCGTAAGCCTCGAGGGCCGTCATGGGATCCCCAGCGGATCCGCATTCTCGGCCTGGGTGAGGGCCTCTTCGAATTGGTCTGCATCCACGTCGAGACCATCTCCTGTACGTGTAGCCCGTCAGCAGGATTCGGACTCGGAGGGGCTCTGAGCCAAGAGACACATCACGGGCCTTCCTTTGGTGGATGAGCCCTCGAAGCGTCGGGCCTTTGGAACGAAAGGAAGATTGTCACGGCGCTCGAAACCACCGCGAAACGGGAGACGGTGGGCACCCCGGGGCACCGGAGTTGCCGTGCCTTTCTGCCCGGGCCTGCCGGCGACGAGTTGAGGCCGGTGGGGCCTCGCCGATCGCCTGAAAACACGGCATGCCAGCCTGCTCTTCGAACAGCCTACGCGATCCGTGCGTTCGGCCGGTCGGGCTACAAACGGCTCTGCAGGTAGTCCAGGGTCCGGGAGTCGGCGCCCTCTTCGACCGACATGATCGCTGCATCGAAATCGGTGACACCGACGTCTCGCAGCCGATCCAGTCCCGCGTCGAGAGTGGCTTCGTCGCCCACGATCGCGACATCGGCTGGCGTCGCCGCGCCTTCCTTGTCGAGCATGGCCCGGTAGGACGGGAGGGTCCCGTACATCGCGAGGTTGTCGGCGATCCATTTCCGGGCGCCGTCCGGATCATTGGTCAGGACGATGGGCAGGCCCGCAACGATGCGCGGATCCCCTCTGCCTGCCTCTCCCGCGGCCGCACGCAACTTCGGGCCGATATGACCCTCGATCGTCGCGGGCCCTGTCATCCACAGGATCGTTCCGTCCGTATACGTGCCCGCGAGCTTCAACATGACATCACCGAGGGCCGCGATCAGCAGCGGTGTGTTCTTGGCTCCCGGCACCTGCAGGCCGGCATTCACGCGGTAGTGCTCACCTTCGAATTTGGCGGGCTCCCCCCGCAGCAGCGGAGTCAACACTTCGAGATACTCGCGCATGTTGCGTGCCGGCTTGTCGTAGGAGAAGCCGAACATGTTCTCGATCACGATCTTGTGGGAAAGGCCGATCCCCAGCGTGAAGCGCCCACCGCAGGCAGCCTGGGTCGTGAGGCTCTGCTGGGCGATCGCGACGGGATGACGGGGGAAGGTCGGCACGACGGCGGTGCCGAGCTCGATGCGATTCGTCTCCCGCCCCGCGATGGCCAACGCACCGATGGCGTCGAGGCCGAAGATGTTGGCCATCCATACACTGTCGAACCCGCGGCTCTCGAGATCCTTCGTCCGTGCCACCAGGCCATCCAGATCTCCATCTGGTCCAGCGGTCGCTCCGACCATGACTCCAATACGCATGCTGCTCCCTTTTTCCCGGGGCGCCGGGTAGAGGCATGATGCCCCATGTCTGACGACTCGGAAAGAAAGGCCGCCTCGCGAGCCTCAGCTTGTCGGCGTCGACAGCCTGCTGAGTTTCGCAGCTAGCGGAAGCGGGCCTTCTCCGGACCGATTCGTGCGACGTGCGGAGCCAGCTTTTCGGCGTCGAGGCCGTAGAAGCGGACCGCGTTGCCGCCGAGCATTGCGGCGATCTCGTTCTCGGGGAGGCCGTGAAAGGTCTCGTGCATCTGATCCGGCGTATACGGCCAGCTGCCTTCGGGGTGGGGATAGTCGCTCCCCCACATGATCTGCTCGATGCCGATCTCGTGACGAAGCTCGGCTTCGCGGCGCGGCATGCACGAAGCTCCGACCGCGACATTGCGGGCGAAATACTCGCTCGGCTTCATCTTCAGATGGCTGTGGTAGTCGCCGAGCTTCGCAGAGTAGTGGGTATTCGAATAACGCTGGTCGAGAAGCGCCAGGTATTCGGGAACCCAGATCGAGGTCCCTTCGGTCAGCACGACCTTCAAGCGGGGAAAGCGCTCGAAAACACCTCCCCACATCATGAAGGTCAGAGGCCGCACCAGATAGAAGGCGACCTCGGAAATGTAGATGCCCATCGCACCGGGCAGGTCCTCCCGCTCTTCGGGCGGTGCATCCATCTTTCCGAAATAGTCTTCGATGGGCGCGGGGCCCGAATGAAAATGGATGACCATCTCGTGATCCTGGCAGGCTGCCCACAGGGGATCGTATTTCGGATGGTGATAGGGCGAGAGCTTGCCCCATTGCACGGGCAGCATGATGCCCTGAAGGCCATTCGTCCTGGCCCACTCGACCTCCCGAACGGCCTCCTCCACATCCCAGAGCGCCGGCACGATCGCCACTCCGATGTGCCGCTCCGGTGCCATCTGGCAAAGCTCTGCCAACCACCGGTTGTGTGAACGGGCGCCCGCCCATTGGAGTTCGGGTGCGATGTTCTCCGTTGGCATCGAGAGCCCGGCGCCGAACGGCGGCATGTTCATCTCCGTGATGCCATCGGGGAAGATCACCTCGGCAGCCACCCCGTCGCCGTCGAGCACACGCAAGCGCTGCTCATGATCCCAGGCACCCGTAAGGAGATCCTCGCGGCCCTTTCGCCAATCGTCGTTGATGTCGGCAACGAGAAATCTCTTGGCCGCAGCCTGGGTGAGTTCGATCTGGATGGGAAGTGCGACATCGAAAGCGTCGCGATACTGGGGATCGAGATAGGCCCGGTACTGCTCGGGCGGAAGCCCAGCGTGGCAGTCGGACGAGACGACGAGATAGCGATCCATCTGGAAAATTCCTTCAGTCCGCCGCCGGTTCGGACGCCGGCCGGGAGTAGAACTGGCGCGTCCACTTGCGGAACATCGCCAGGTATTCGTCGGCCTCACAAAAGACGGGCCGGGCACGGTGGACCTTATGCGTCCAGATCGTCAGGTCATCCCGCACGCCTGCGGTGATGTTCTTCATGAATTCCTCGCCGGCGAGATCCACCAGGTTGTTGGTTGCGGTGAGGAGCCAACGCGAATGGGTGTTCTGGGCATCGATGGGAGTCGTCGAGGAGTACATCAGGAGCCCTGCATCCGGGATGCCCGCCGAGCTGACGGCGGAGAGTCCGATGCCCCATGAATCTCGAATCAGCGACATCTCGAAGGTTCCGAAGGGCGTGACCTGCTCCGAGGTGCTGACGATCCGGTAGTAGCGGCCGTCCTCTGCGAATTCGATCTCCGAGGGCAACGGCGCGACCATGCCGTGAACGTATTGGAAGTGCACCGGATCGTTGTTGTTCTCGTGCATGTCCTGCACATGCACGGGAACCTCGAGATCGAAGGTTCGGGGCTCGGACCAATCGGGATGGCCGATCTCGGGCTGGACGGGGAAATCCCATTCCGGCGGCTTTCCCTCCACGTGGTGCCAGACGAAGACCATCCCGTTCTTCTCCAGCACATCCCACGGCCGAACACGCGCCTTCTTCGGAATGCGATCGCAGTAGGGGATGTGGGCGCACTCGCCGCTGCCACCCTCGAATTGCCAGCCGTGGAATGGACACCGAACGGTGTCTCCCATCACCCGGCCCCCATGGCCCAGATGAGCGCCGAGGTGCGGGCAATACGCGTCGAGCACGCGGGCTTCGCCGGTGCGGCCACGGAACAGGACCAGATCCTGGTCGAAGTAGTGGAGGGGCTGGACATCCCCGATACGAAGGTCGCGGCTGAAGGCCACTGCGAACCAGCCGTTCGGAATGGGAAGCTCTACGTGTTCGGCTTCGCGATGGGCCATGTGTCATTCCTTTTCTTGGGAACGCAAGGCGCGCTCGAGCAACTTCACCTGAGCCATCGACCGTTCGCGGAACGAGTAGCTCTCCAGATGTGCCCAGTTGAACATCAGCGCGTAGTAGGAACCGAGCACCAACTCGGTGAGCGCCTGAAGACCGTGAGCCTGGACGATCGCTGGGGCAACGCCCCCTTCGAGCAGCGCTCGGAAGGCACCCTGAAGGCGACGAGCATCATCCGGCATCGCCGCTTCGTGGGACACGTGCAGGATCTCGGTCAGGAATTCCCGATGCATCGGTCCGGCCTGTTCGGCCAGATCCGCGGCGTGCTGGTAGAAGAAGCGGAGGCGATCGATCGCATCACCGGGCTGCTTCTGCGCCTCCTCGATCTGCCCCAGCAGCACGCCCATGGATTCGCGGGCGATCTCGCGCAGCACGTCCTGCTTGGATGGGAAGTGATTGAAGAAGGTCTTGTGGGCGATATCGGCCTGTTCGCAGATATCGGCGACCTTGGTCTCGTGGAAGCCCTGCCCCTCGAAGAGGGCGGCCGCGACCTCGAGAATCCGGCCGTGCAGCTCGAGCTTGCGACGCTCACGGCGATTCAGATCAGCAGGCTCGGCCATCCCCCGCAGAGTACGACCAATTTACATGGGATTGCAAGACTATATCTGAGTGTAAGAATGTCCGAACTTCCCGCTGGGCAACCGACCGCGCTATCCATGGTCGGGCTTGGCCGGAGCCAGGAAAAGCGGCCGGAGACCGCCGAACAAAGGAAGAACGCTCGATGGAGACCATTCGCCGCTGGGTCGAGGACTCGCCCTATAGTCGTTTCCTTGGCGTTCGACTCGACTACCTGAGTGAGCAGACTGCGCGCATCGTGCTGCCCTACCAGGACGAGAACTCGAATCCGGGGAATGTCCTGCATGGAGGTTGCGCCGCATCCCTGGGCGCGATCGGTGGCCAGGTCCTGGCCCGAGCCGTGCTCGGCGAAGATTCGGGCCCCTGGCATACGGCCCAGATGCAGGTGAACTACCTGGCCGCGGCCATCGGGGAAGACGTCGTGGCCGATGCCGAACTCTTGCGGCGCGGCAAGCAGCTCTGCTTCATCTCGGTCGTGGTCCACACGACCGAGGGCAAGCCGATCGCCCAGATCACGACCACGGTGCGCGGCCGAATGGGTGCGGAGCCGGCGCAAACCGTGAAATCCGCGGGTGACCAGGGCGAGGCCGACCCGGGCCCGATGGGCCCGCATATCGGCAAGGTCCCGTTCATCGGCAACCGCGGCATCCACGTAGAACACATGACCGGCGGCACCTCGCGGCTCGTGATGCCGTTCCGCGACGACAACGCCGATCTCGCTGGCGGTGTTCACGAGGGCGCGGTCCTTGCGCTGCTCGACACGGCGGGGGCCATGGCCTCCTGGGCCGAGAGTGGGCCGGGCCGCTACAAGGCTTCCACCGCCTCCATGCAGTTGCAGAACCTGGCTCCGGCCCCGAAGGCCGACCTGGTCGCCTATGGTCGCTGCGTTCAGCGCGACAACGAGATGTTCTGGTCCGATGTCGAGGTCGCAAGCGCGGAGGATGGCCAGGTCACCGCTCGCGGTACGGTCCTCTACCGGATCCTCACCTGATGAAGGAGACCCCATGCCCCTGAACCCGGAAGCCGTCGGCCGCAAAGGCGAACCCCAGCGCCGCAGCTGGACCTCCAAGGATTCCCTGCTCTATGCCCTCGGTGTGGGTGCCGGCACCGAAGAGTTGGCCTTCACCACCGAGAACACCAAGGACACTCCTCAGCGCGCGTTGCCCACCATGGCCGTCGTGTTAGGCGGTGGTGGCGTGCCCTTCGGCGAGATCGGCACATTCAACCCGGCGCTGATGCTGCACGGGGCCCAGGGAATCGAATTGCTGAGCGAGATCCCGCCGGAAGGAGAGATCGAGAGCACGGGCGGGGTCGCCGCCATCTGGGACAAGGGCGAGGGCAAAGCCGGCGTTGCAGAGCTGGTCTCGGAATCGATCGACGTTGCGACGGGGAAGCCGCTCCTGCGAACCAAGATGACGGCCTTCTTTCGCGGTGAAGGCGGCTTTGGCGGCGAGCGCGGGCCGGCGCCTGAATGGAACCGACCCGACCGGAAGGCGGATCACGAGATTCGTTATGCGACTCGCCTCGATCAACCCCTCTTGTACCGCCTGTCCGGAGACCGCAATCCGCTCCACTCGGACCCGTCCTTCGCCAAGCTCGGAGGCTTCGAACGCCCCATCCTGCACGGCCTGTGCAC
>JAFDCZ010000213.1 GCA_019312665.1 Deltaproteobacteria bacterium
CTTTGGATCGGGAGATTCCAGCGGAGACTCTCAGGCGTTTTGGTGGCCGCGTTCTCACGGCCAGTATCCTGTATCGCAAGAGCCTCTCCCATGCCAGGAAGGAGCGTTGCGACGAGCTGGTGATCGAGAGCCTCCGTTGTGTGCCTCTTCCCGACGATCTTCTTCCGCTCGCGAGCGGCATTGGCCTCTACTCCCGCTTTCGCGTGGACCCTGACATCCCGGAGCAGGCTTTCGTCCGGCTCTACGAGATCTGGCTCGAACGCTCCTCGAAGGGTGAGATCGCTGAACAGGTGCTGGTGGCTCGTGCTGCAGATGGCACGCCACTGGGGCTCATCAGCGTCGTCCGCCCGGATTCCGAAACCGGCAGGATCGGGCTCGTCGGCGTCGCTGAGGCGGCTCGCGGCCGCGGGGTGGCCCGAGCGTTGGTCGCCGCGGCCGAAACCGCCATGGAGGCTGGCGGCGCCAGACGAACGGAAGTCGCGACCCAACTCGAGAACGCCGCGGCCTGCGGCCTCTACGAATCGTTCGGTTACGAAGCCGGCACGCCCGAGCGCGCCTATCATTTCTGGTTGGAGCCCACCCGATGAGCGCACCGCTCGAACTCTCCGTCGTCATCCCCTGCTACGGCTCGAGGGATACGATTCGCCCGCTCGTCGAAGGCTTGATGCGGGTTCTGGATGCGGAAGCCCGTTCCTACGAGGTGGTGCTCGTGGACGACGGCAGCCCCGACGACGTCTGGAACGTGATCGCTTCTCTGCATGAAGAGCACCCGGAGCGGGTGGTGGGCGTACAGCTCATGCGCAATTTCGGGCAGCACAATGCCTTGATGGCCGGCCTGCGGCGCGCTCGCGGCGCGGTGATCGTCACCCTCGATGACGATCTCCAGCATCCGCCCGAGGAAATCCCGAAACTCATCCGAGCGCTCGAGGAAGGCGGGTTCGATCTCGTCTACGGAACCTACGAGCAGCGCCAGCACAAGGGTTGGCGAAACTTCGGATCTTCGCTGGTGACAGGCGTGTTCCGGCGGCTCTTCGGGGTCGCGTTCACATTCACGTCGTTCCGCGCGATGCGCAGTGAGCTCGCTCGGAGTGTCTTCACCTACTCGCTGAACTTCACCTTTCTCGATGGCCTGTTCGCCTGGAACACGAACCGCATCGGGTCCGTCCCCGTTCGGCACGAGGCGCGCCAGGAAGGTGCATCGGGCTACTCGGTTTCCAAGCTCCTGCTCCTTTCCCTGAACATGCTGACCAACTTTTCACTGCTTCCACTCCAGGTCGTCTCCTGGCTCGGCGTGGCTGCTGCGGGGGCGGGTCTCAGCCTCGGCGGCATGTACCTCGTCGTGAGCCTGTTCGGGCTGACGACGGTTCCCGGCTATGCCTCCATCATCGTGGCCGTCCTGATCTTGGGCGGAATTCAGCTCCTCGCGCTTGGTATCATCGGTGAGTACCTGGGTCGTGTGCACCTGAACATCAACCGTAAGCCGCAATACCTGGAGCGGCAGGTTCTCGACATAGCGCCGGAGAATCCGAAGCCGCCACAGGCGGAAGAGTGAAGAATTCTCCGCGGGCCGGAGCGACGAAACGCGAACCAAGGGGAACGCAGTGCCTGTACTCGAAGAACTCTGCAAATTTCACGCGACCCTGAAGCAGCCTGTGGATGTCGGCGCCGTCCCTTCGGGGCAACGCCAGATCTTCGACGTCACCGGGGGCTGGGTCGATGGCCCGCGCATCAAGGGCCAGGTCTTGCCCAGCGGAGCCGATTGGATCCTGATCGGTTCGGATGGTGTCGGGCGACTGGATGTCCGTGCCCTGATCGAGACCGAAGACGGTGCACGCATCTACGCCCAGTACTTCGGCGTGCTGATCTTCAATGAAGCGGTGATCGCGACTCTGGGTGGAGGCGGAGAAACCGACTTCGGGGATACCTACTTCATGACCGCGCCGCGCTTCGAAACCGGCCATCCAGACTACGCCTGGCTCAACAAGATCGTGGCGGTGGGCCAGGGGAGAGTGCTTCCCGGGGCCGTCGAGTACCGACTCTTCGAGGTGAAGAACGACTAGCGCGCGCTCGCGATGCGTCGCTCCACACTCTCGCATGCCGCAAGCAGAGCGGGCACGAAGAGATCCGCACGGGCCACACAGGCGCCGTGATCGCCATCGACCTCGAAGACCTCGGCGCCCGGAATCGATTCGGCCAGCTTGAATTGGCGCTCCGGGGGAACCAGCTCGTCTCGGGTGGTGACGATCACGGAGGTGGGAACATCGACGCTGCCGATCCAATCGTGAGAGGAGAAGCCGCTCAGCGCATGGGTGGCCTGGATGACCGAAGCCGGATCATGGCCCTCGAACTCGCGGTGGATCCGTTCGCGAAGCTCCGGGTGTTCGATGCGTGCGAGCATCCGCTGGAGAATGCGGTCATGGGCAACCGACGGGGCGAGGCGGGCCATGCCCGCGGCCATGGGGAGGGCGAACCGGGCCGCGCGGGCGGTCCTTCGCGCCATGAAGTGCCGGGCGGTCGCGCAGAGTACCAGCCCCGACACCTCGTCCCGGTGCCGCCGCCAGGAGAGCGAAGCGATCGGTCCGCCCATGGAATACCCCACCGCAATGAAGCTGCTGACGCCCCGCGCTGCCGCTGCGGCCACCGCATCGTCAGCGCATTGCTCCAGACGAAAGCGCCGGGTTCGCAACCCGCGCCCATGCCCGCGATGGTCCAGGCCGAGAACGCGGAAGCGCTCCGAGAGGGGGCGGAAGCAGGGCCCCCAGTTCAGGCGCGAAGTGGCACCGAGGCCGTGAAGCAACATCAACGCTGTGGCGCCCGGCGGTCCGGGAATGTCCCGCACAGTCGTCGAACCATGTCTTCCGAGCTGGACTTCGTGGTCAATCACCGAGGCCGCCATCGCGATGAGTCCTAGCTGCTCCGGAGTTCCAGGCCGAAGAGCTCCTTGAACCGGGAGTAGTAGGCGTCGTCGTCTTCGATACCGCCGAGCGCGACCCAATCTGCGTCCGAGATCTTCGCGCGGCCGAGGCTCAGCTCCTCGCCGCCCCAGGCGCACGTGGTTCGGAAGGGCGTGTCCGGATCGCGAAGCATTTGGACGAGGGTGTCCGCGACCTTCTCGGCCGGGAACGCGGCTTCGATCCCCTTGGCGTAGAACTGGAGCATGCGGCGATAGGCCGGTTCATAGGCGGTGGGTTCCGGGTGCCCGATGTTCTTGGGCAGGATGGCTGTGCGCACGACACCGGGCTCGAGCACGCTCACGCGGATGCCGAAGGGCGCCACTTCCTGGGCCAGGTTCTCGCTCAAGCATTCGACAGCCCATTTGGACGAGGAGTAGATCACCTGGCCCAGGGCCGCGATCTGTCCCGCGATCGAGCTGACATTGACGATGTGTCCGGCGCCGCGCTCCCGCATTCCCGGCAGGACGGCCTGGGTGCAGCGGATCACGCCCCAGTAGTTGGTTTCGAAGACGACCTTCGCCTCGGCGATGTCCACGTCCTCGATCGCCGCGTTCCAGCCGATTCCTGCGTTGTTGATCAGGACGTCGATCTGGCCAGCCTCAGCGAGAACCTGCGCCGTTCCGCGTTTCACGCTTTCGTCGTCGCAGACATCGAGTTCGACCGGATGGACTTCGCGGCCGGCCTGCTCCGCAAGGCCAAGCAGCTTCTCGGCTTTGGCGGTGTTGCGCATGGCGGCGAACACCCGGTAGCCGGATTCGGCCAGGCGAACGGCTGCCGCACGGCCGATCCCCGAGTTCGCACCGGTGATCAGGACGCTTTCCACGAGGTACCTCCCTTCCAGAGTCCGCGTAGCCTACACCAGGTTCTACAGCGTCCCCTCGCTGAGGAGCTTGCTCCAGAGCACGATCAGCACTGCCGCCAACAGCAGTTGCAACACGCGCAACGCGACGACCCAGCGGCGAAGATCCGAATCGCCGAGGCCGCGGATTCGCCGCGACCAGTAGAAGCGTGTCAAACCTGCGCTGCGTCCTACGCCGCCCCGGGGCAGAAGCGTCGGCCGACCGAGTTCCAGCCAGACCTCCCGGTGGCCGCTTCGAAGCAAACCGAGGACCCGAGCGGACGTCACGAGGAGCGCCGAAAGGAGGATCCAGAACGCATCGAAAGGGGTGAAAGGGAGGACAGGCATGTCCCCGCAGGTGCCGTCCTGGTGCCCCGAGGTGACGCCTCGGGTGGTGCCCATCCTGTACGGCAGGCTCAGAGCGGCTGGGAGGGCCCGAAGCTTCCGCGCATGTGCTCGCACCAGTTGCTGAGCAGTGGATCCTTCGGGAGGCCGAGCTTGCGCAGCTCTTCAGCGATGGCGTGCTCGCCCAGTTCCAGGGTTACGCCCTGGCCCCCGGGTGTCGTGCTCTCGCCGCGCCCGCCCCGCGTGAACTCGTTCTTGTGGGGAGCACCGCCCAGCAGCGTGTAGCCGAGGCTGGTGGTGTCGGGTGTGTCGTCGCCGCCGCCGCGGGGAACGGTGAGGGTGAAGACGTGTTTCCCCTCCATCGTCAGACGGCAGGTGGCGCTCGTTTCGGCGTATTGGAAGTCGATCTCCTGCACGGACTTCGGGAAGCCCCAGATGGTGCAGCCGGCCTCGCAGGTGAAGCTCTGGTCGACAGGAAGTGCCCGGATGTAGGTGCCGGCCTGGTCGTCGCCTGCGCCACGAGGCTTCACGAAGAAGATGACGCCGACTTCGTTGTAGTTGCCGAGATCGTTGTCCCGGTAGTCGATGATCGCCAGCGAGAGCTGAGTCTGGCCTGGGGCGGGCTCGAGCACTTCAAAGGCCTCGGGCACCAGCTTCTGCGCTTCCTGAGCGGGCACCATGTACATGACCGTGCCGGCGGAGGCGTCGCGGACCTCACAGGGAAGCGTGACCGTCTTCCCCTGGATCTCGTAGCTCGTCTCAGTCGCCATTTCGTTCTCCTCTATCGGTCCAACACGTCTGCAGCAACCAGCTCTTCCAGGTAGGGCTTGTCCCACCAGGAGAGCTGCATTTCCTTGGCGCGCCGGAAGTACATCTGCGTGTCGTATTCGATCGTAAAGGCTACGCCGCCCCAGATCTGGGCGCACACCCGGGTGACATCCTGGTAGGTGTTGCAGGCGAAGAGCTTGGCCATCGGTGCGAAGCGCGCGATCGAGCGGCCTTTGGCCCCGTTCCAGGCCGCTTCGTGGACGAGCACCCTGCCACCTTCGATCTGCGTCGATGCATCGGCCATGTAATGCGCCAGGGCCTGGAACGCGCCGAGGGGCTTGTCGAACTGCTTTCGCACCTTGGCGTATTCGACCGTGCTTTCCAGGCAGCGATCGGCACCGCCAATGGCCTGTGCAGCCTGAAGCACGAGACCCTCCTGGTGCACCTTCGCGAACGTCTCCCAGCCTGTGCCCGCTGCGCCGATGCGCGCGCTGTTGGGGACGCGGACATCGCGCAGGTCGACCCGGTAGTGGGCCTCGCCACTCTGCGATCGGATCTGCTTCAGCTCCACGCCGTCACTCGACGGGTCGACCAGGAACAGCTCGATCCCATCGTCGCTGCGCGCGAGCACGATCAAACGGTCTGCGGCGCTCGCGTAGTTCACATGGCGCTTCACGCCGGAGAGCAGGTAGTCGTCGCCTTCCCGCTTGGCGGCAAGGGCCACGCCTTCCGGCCCGAAGCCACGGTCGGGCTCGAGCCAGGCTGGAGTCAAGATGGCGTTGCCAGCGACGATCTTCGGCAGCCAGGCCTCCTGCTGCGCCTGGTTGCCTGCCTCGAGCAGCATGCCTGCACTGAGTACGGCGCTGACGAAGTGAGGCGTCGGCGCCATGGCCCGGCCCAGCTCTTCGTAGACCAACGCCGCTTCGAGCAGGCCGAGCCCGCCGCCGCCGTGGCTCTCCGGGATGAGCAGGCCGACCAGGCCCGCCTCCGCCATCTGCTTCCAAAGGCCCGTGGGATACCCCTTCGGGTCGTCTTCCATCTCGCGGACGACCTCGATCGGGCAATGCTCGTCGAGGAGCGCCCGGGTCATGTCCTTGATCATCTGCTGCTCTTGGCTGAGCTCGAGATCCATCGTGCGGTCCTCTAGAAGTTCTTGGGCAGGCCGAGGTGGCGCCGCGCGATGATGTTCTTCTGGATCTCCGAAGATCCGCCGCCGACCGTCTCGTTCATCGTGGCCCGGTAGGCGCCCTCGAAGCGGCCGCGGATCGGCGCCTCGTCCTGGCCCTCGCGGATCGTGCCGGCGGCGCCGGTGATATCGAGCGCCTCGTCACATACGCGCTGGGAGAGGGTCGTGGTGAAGAGCTTGTACTGGGATGATTGAATCGTCGGCGGCTTGCCCCCCGCTCTTGCGGCGCAGACGAAGCGTGTGCTGAGCGCCTTGGCGACTGCCGAATCCGTCACGATGTTGGCGATCAGCCTTCGCGTGTCTGGATTCTCGCGGATCGGCTTGTCGTCGCGGGTGGCGGTTTTCGCCCAATCGACGAGCACACGGGTACGCTCGCTGATCGGCGAGAGTGTGAACATCGTGAAGCGCTCGAGGTCGAGGGCCTCGGCGATCATCTGGAAGCCCTGGCCGCGTTTGCCGACCAGATACGCGTCCGGCACGAATACGTCGGTGAAGAAGACCTGGTTGGTCGTGTCCTTGCCGATCGTCGGAAGGCTCTGGATTTCGAGCCCTGCATGGTTCATGGGGATCAGGAACAAGCTGAGGCCGTCGTGCTTCGGCTTGTCCGGATCGGTGCGAGCGCCGACCCAATACCAATCCGCAAAGTGGGCCGAGGTCGTCCACATCTTCTGGCCGTTGAGGTTCCAGCCGCCGTCTACCTTCTCGGCCTTCAGTTGCATGTTGGCTGCATCCGAGCCGGCCTCGGGTTCGCTGTAGCCCACGGCGAACTCGACTTCCGCCGACAGGATCTTCGGCAGGAACTCGGCCTTCAGGAAATCGCTTCCGTGGCGAATCAGCGTCTTGCCGATGATGCCCACGCCCTTGCCGATCTGCGGCGCTGCGTGGCGGGAGAGCGCCTCGTTCAGGATGAACTCGTAGTAGACGCCCTCGATCTCCTGCCCGCCGTACTGCTTGGGCCAGGACATTCCGAGCCAACCCTGTTTGGCGAGCTTCTTCATGAAGTCGCGGCGCTCGGGTGTATCCGCGAGCTGGCTGAAGTTCTCGCGGGTCGGGTCCATCACGACCGGGTCGTGGTTTTCGACGAGCCACTGCTCGACCTCGTCGGCGAATGTCTGTTCTGCAGGGGAGAAATCGAAGTCCACGCAGGTCCTCCTCAGGGAAGGTGCAAATCATATACGATACGGACCGTATTGTAAATGAGCGAGGCCCCTGGAAGAGCGAGGATGAGCTCTCGAGGAATCAGAAGACCGCGATGGACTCCCGCACGATCATGATGGCCAGAGCTATCCATGAGAGGGAGAAGAGGTGGTTGTCGTTGTCGGCGACCCGCACGGCTTCCGGCGGAAGCCGCTTGAGCGCGCCGGTGTTCAGGCCTGCTCGGGGGTGATCCCGGCCTTCGACATCGCCGGGAAACGCGTTGCGTACATCCAGAACAACATGACGACGGAAAGCAGCCCATCACCATCACGGGCTGAAGTATCGCGGTAGCGCTCATCGTGTCCTCGTGGTTTCTGCTCCGCGAGGATCCCACGGGCACGAGGAGTGTGGCTACCCTCGGTCCTCGCTCCAGAGAGGATTCATGCTCAGCAACGACCAGCTCGAGACCTTCCGCACGCGCGGGTATGTGAACGCAGGCTCGCTCTTCGACCCGGAGCGGCTGGAGACGATTGCGAAGGAGTACGATCGGCTGGTCACCTTCGATGCCCAGGTGCTCGGCAACGAGAAGGACGGTGTCTTCCCGTACCGTGCGATGCTGAATTTTCGCAGCCCCGAGCTCGCCGCTTGCATCCTGCACACGCCCCTGCTCGAGATCGCAGTGCAACTGCTGGGGCCGGACGTGCGCTTCTGGTGGGACCAGGGCATCAACAAGGCGCCCGGTTCAGGAAGCCCGATCGCATGGCATCAAGACAACGGCTACCAGCCGGGTCGTATGCCCGAATACCTGACCTGCTGGTTGGCGCTCGATGATTCCAGCCTCGAGAATGGTGGCTTGCAGGTGGTGCCGGGCTCGCAGGCCGACGGCTACCGCGAGCATGAATGGCAGGGTGTCCATGCGGTCATTCCTGACGGCACGTTCGATGTCGATCGAGCCGTTGCCCTGGACGCACGCGCCGGGGACATGCTCCTCTTTTCGTCCCTGCTCTTGCACCAGACGGTCGGGAACCAAACGCAGGATCGAAACCGCCGGGCGTGGGTGATCCAGTACTGCCGGGGGGATCAGCGCAACGACGTCACGGGCGAGGTGTACGACAACCGGCCGTGGGCGGTGAGGGATGGCGAGGTTGCTTCCGAGCTGGTTTCCGAGCGCCCGTTCGAGCTGCGTCGCGAGCACGCCTAGCGGAGAGGCGTGGCGTTCTGGAGATGCTCTATCCTGGCCCGGGGGGTGAAGGAGAAGCGATGAGCATTCTGGATCGTTATCAGGCCTACGCCGATGCGTTCGAGCAGAGCTATGAAGACGACGATTGGTCCCGCATCGAGGCGTACTTCACGGAAGATGCCGCCTATGAAGGTGGCCCGGAGGACGCACGAGGGCGCGACGCCGTCATTTCCAAGCTGAAGGGCAGCGTCGACAGCTTCGACCGGAAGATGGACAGCCGTTCGCCCGACTTCCAAACGCCGACGATCGACGGCGATACGCTCAAGGTGAAATGGGTTGTGACCTACACCAAGGCGGGCAAGCCCGACCTGGCGATCTCTGGCATCGAGACGGCCGTATTCGCCGGCGACCGCATCAAGCTCCTGCGAGATGACTTCGATCCCGAGGCGCAGAAAGCGATGGGCGAGTGGATGGCCGCTCACGGCGCATCGCTCGGAGGCAGCTAGCGCCGAGTCCGACGCGCTTTCTGATTCGAGCGATTCTTCCTGGTTGGAGGTTCTGTCGGGTTTCGTTCTTCGTTGCGAATATTGAATATCGGTCCTAATTTCAGTTCGCCTCGGGAGATCCTCACTGCCCACGACAGTCCCCAGCAAGGCCGCCGAGCCGCGAATCCGCGGTCGCTACGCCAAGTCGAGCCAGACTCGCGAGCGAATCCTGGCAGCCGCGTTTGTGGTCGCGGGAAAGGTGGGGCTCCATCGGACCGCCTTGGCAGCGATCGCCGAGCGGGCAGGCGTGGCGGTCGGAAACCTCCATTACCACTTCGGCTCCCGGGACGAATTGCTGTGCGAGTTGATGGCGTGGGTCCAGGCCGAGTTGCTCGCGGAAATGGAGGCCGCCGTCGCCCCGGTTCCGGGCTACCTGGCTGCGGAAGAAGCTTCGATTCGCGCCTACCTGATATTCGTCCGTCGCAACCCTGCCTACGTGCGGCTCGCCGAAGAGGCTCGGCTCCACGAGCCAGCGCTCTACCGGCAGGGGATTGCCACCTGGCTTCGCTTGTTTCGCGAGGGCCTCGAGGAGGCTTGCAAGGTTGGAGAGCTGCGGCCGATGGATTCCGGCGAGATCGCGGCGGTGGCCCATCTCTTGTTGGGCGCTCGCTACTTCCTCGACCAGATGCTCGACGGTGTCGATGGCCGACCCTACCCGGGTGATGAAACGGTCGTTTCCGTCTACATGACCTTCGTCCGCAACGGACTCGTGAACAAGGAGACATCATGAGCAACGCTTCTTCACCGGATTTTCCGATTGCCATCATCGGCGCGGGTTTCGCAGGCATCGGAACCGCCATCCAACTCAAGAAGGCGGGCATCGATTCGTTCACGATCTTCGAACGCGCCTCTGAGGTCGGGGGTACATGGCGCGACAACACGTACCCGGGTGCGGCTTGCGACGTCCCTTCCCATGCCTACTCCCTTTCCTTCGAGCAGAGCCCCACCTGGAGCCGCAGGTTTGCGCCATCCGGGGAGATCCAGGAATACCTGCTGGGCATCACGGACAAGTGGGGCCTGCGAAAGCACACGCGGTTCAATACGGAGATCGTCGACGCACGCTTCGACGAGCCCGCGGGCAGCTGGACCCTCACCACGGGGGAAGACGAGACCTTCACGGCGCGGGTCGTCGTCTCCTGCGTTGGCGGGCTGGTCGATCCGTCGATGCCCGATATCAAAGGCATGCAGAGCTTTACCGGCGAGCTCTTTCACACGGCACGCTGGAACCACGAGTACGATCTTGCCGGCCGTCGCGTGGCCGTGATCGGAACCGGCGCCAGCGCCGTGCAGGTCGTGCCCGAGGTCGCGCGAGAGGCGGCGCAACTGGATGTCTATCAGCGCACGCCGGCCTGGGTCGTGCCGAAGCACGACAAGGTGTATTCGGAACGGTACAAGCGCCTGCTCGCCCGCTTCCCGCTCCTGCTGCGCGCCAGTCGTTTCATGATCTACTGGTTGAGTGAGTTGTTCGGGCCGATCATCTTCCTCGACAACGAACGCCTCTCGAAGCTCGGCGAAAAGGGCTCGCGTGCCCATTTGAAAGCCCAGGTGAAGGATCCGGTGCTGCGGGAGAAGCTCACGCCGAACTTCCAATTCGGCTGCAAGCGCATGCTGATCTCCGACGAATACTGGGCTTCCTTCGAGCGGCCGAATGTCGAACTGGTCACCGACCCGATCGAAGAGATCAAGAGCGGCGGAATCGAGACGAAGGACGGCACGTTCCGAGAGGTCGACGCAATCATCGTCGCCACCGGCTTCGCGCTCGGATTGGCGAGTGCGCCCTTCCCGATCACCGGAAAGGGCGGCCAGAAGCTCGACGACGTCTGGAAGGACGGCGCCGTGGCCTACAAGGGCATGAACGTTTCGGGCTTCCCGAACTGGTTCATCCTGATGGGGCCGAACACCGGGCCTGGCCACACCTCAGTGCTGGTCTACACGGAGGCGCAGATCGCCCACACACTGGCAGCGATCAAGAAGCTGCGCAACGAAGGGCTCCGGTACGTGGATGTCCGCCAGGACGTGCAAGACCGATACAACGAGGGTCTACAGAAGCGCATGAAGCACATGGTGTGGTCCACCGGCTGCAACAGCTGGTACCTCTCGGACGACGGCAGCAACCACTCGCTCTACCCGGGCTTTGCTGCGGAGTACGCGTTGAGAGCGCGCGCTTTCAAAGTGCGAGATTACGAACTCGTCGCGTAGGAGCGCGCTCTAACGTTCTTTCTCCTCATCCGAACGCAGCACAGTCGCCTGTGTGATGAGGTCGATATTGATCGAGAGGCTGTAGCCCGAGTATTTGGATGCCTTGCGATCTTCAGCCGGGACGAAATGAGCATGAAGTGCGTCGTAGCGCTCAGGGTCGCACGATACCGCGGTAGCCCCGGGAGGTGGATCGTACGCAACCGTGAAGACTTCTCCGGCCGGGAGAACCGCTTCTGGCCCCCCGAGAACGGCGCCTCCCAGTGGGTCATTGCGATCACCGGGAGATCGACAGTAGCTCGATATCGTTGGCCGGCTCGCAAAGGCTTCTCTCCGTACTTAGTCGTCGGCTTCATCGTCTTGGACGGTGGCTCGATCCCGATTCGCGTCGAGCTGCTCGAGGAAAAGAGAGAGAGGTGCCGCGGCCAGGACGAAGAGCGACAACAACCCGGCCAGATACCAACCGGAACGAGAACCCGGAAGCACGCCCGCCGAGTTCAAGAAGAGCATGAGGGAGACTGAGATGGCAAAGCCTGCAGCAACGACGATACGGCGTTCGGCAGGTCGAGCCGCCCCTGCACGCGCGAGCTTGCGATCACGACTGCCCGCCAGCACACCCTGGACGATAATTGCGATGCCCAGGGATCCGCTCGAGATCGCAAATGCCTCGCTCTCGGAAGCGCCGAACTCTCGGACCACGAGCGGAAGCAGGGAGAACACGAAGGCGGTCAGGCTCCACGAGACCATCAGCCATAGCCCCGTCGCCATTTGACCTCGCCACGGCGTCCCGGCCAACTGCGGGATGATGACCACCAGGGCGGAAAACCCCGCGAAGCCGATGCCGCATTCTGCGATTGTCGTCAGTAGCTCGCCAGGCATGTCGTCGCCGTTGTGCTCGCCTTCTAGCGGCCAATTGACAAGCGCCGTTGAGTGCACCGCCGAGATCGCCGAGCCCAATGCACCCGATGCCGAAACGTACAGCGGAAAACCGAACCGAGCTATTCAACCGGCGACATCATCGGCTTCGCAGCCTGCGA
>JAFDCZ010000367.1 GCA_019312665.1 Deltaproteobacteria bacterium
GGCTGGGTGGAGTCCTCAACTACTACGAAAGGAGGGCGGCTTAGACGGTCAGCTGAGTTTTTGCACCCTACGACTATTGATCGTTGATCGATCGAGTGCCGGAAGGGAAAAGCTCAATGATTACGCCGTGGGCCGATATTGAGAACGCACAGAACAACGAGATTGCCCTGCCGACCCAAGAACGAGTAAGATGATCAGCATGTTGAGTTCCATCAAATTCGGTCCCGACGCCTTCGAGCTGCGTCCACTCGGCGTGGGCACCAACTCTTGGCGAGCCAAGACCCATGCGGGCGCCCGGGAGGCGCTGCTCGCCTCGCTCGACGCCGGTATCACGCTCATCGACACCGCCGAAGCCTACCACTCGGGCGATTCCGAACGCACCATCGGCCGCATCCTCCGCGATAGTGGCCGCACCGCCTTCGTGGCCACCAAGTTCGCCCCGATGCCGTTGCGCCTTAGCCTCGACTCTCTCTCCCGGGCGCTTTCTGCCAGCCTCGAGCGTCTGGGCGTCGAACGCATCGATCTCTACCAGGTCCACTGGCCATTCACTCTCCTCAAGATCGAGCGCCTGATGGACCGCCTGGCCGACGAAGTAGAGCGTGGCCGTGTGCGCGGGGTGGGAGTCAGCAACTACAACGCCGGCCAGACACGCCGCGCTCACGCGGCCCTGGCCGAGCGCGGCATCCCCTTGGTCTCCAACCAGGTCAATTACAGCCTCCTTCACCGGTCCCCCGAAGCCAACGGCACACTCGACACCTGCCGCGAGCTCGGCATTACCCTGATCGCCTACACCCCGCTTGCCTCCGGCGCCCTCACGGGTAAGTACCGCCCCGGAGGCCGCAAGCCCCAGGCCACACGCCGCGTCATGAGCGCCTACCGCAAGCTCGAAAACGTTATGCCTGTCATCGAAGATCTGGAGCGCATCGGCCGCTCCCACGATCGTTCTCCTGCACAGGTGGCCCTCAACTGGCTGGCGCGCCAAGAAAATGTTCTGCCGATTCCCGGCGCCAAGAATGCCCAGCAGGCGCAGGACAACGCCCGCTCAATCGATTTCGAGATCAGCGAGCAGGAAGCCGAGCAGCTCGATATTGCGACTCGGCCCTGGCTCACTTGAAAGCCGAACAATGATCGACACCGATTGCCTATTGCGTCACGGCAGTCTACGGAAGCAGTCGCTCGCCAGCGCACGGCTTCCCACATCCGGTCTGCAGACCGAGGGTGTCGACCCGGGGCGTCGGGACTTCCTGGCAAAGGGTCTCGCTCTCAGCGCGGGACTTCTCGGAGCGAGCTGCGTCACGGACCCCCCCGCGAAGCCCCCAGGAGCCGAAGCGACGGCAAGGGCATTCGCACACGTTCCAGACACGGAGGAAAGCGTGCGAGACGGAAATCTGCGAGCGAAGCGGGCAGCCACGGTTCGCGAAGATCGATTCGATCTCGAGGTGGAGGGACGCCTCGTCCCAGGGGTTCTTTGGCAGCCCGTGGAGTCAGGCGCGGACACTCCCCTCGTGCTCGCCGGTCACGGAGGCGGCTTCGGGACCGCAGGCCACAAACGCGTGGAGCAGATCGTTCGGCTCGCGGCCTGCCTTGCCGACTACGGAATCGCCACGGCCGCGATCGACCAGCCCGGCTGCGGCGATCGACCCGGCGCCGAGCGGGAGCAGGCCCGGCGTCGCACGATGACTATCGAGGAGGCCGTCGAGCAGCTCTGGACGCGCGAGCTCGTAAACGAGATGGCGCGCGACTGGCAGGCCAGTCTCGATCATCTCCTCAGCTCCTGGGGACTGGGATCGGCGGGAATCGGCTACTGGGGCCTGTCGGGCGGCACGACGTTCGGGCTGCCTCTCGTCGCCCTCGAGCCGCGCATCGAGGCCGCCGTGCTGGGGCTGAATAGCGCCGTGCCCTTGATGCTCGCCTACGCGCCGCGCATCACCTGCCCGGTGCTCTACACCATGAATCTCGACGACCATTTCATGAGCCGCGATGCGTGCCTCGCCCTCTTCGATGCGCTCGCAACGAAAGACAAATACGTGCTCGCCTACCCCGGAAATCACGGGGAGAACCTCGGACCGGCGACGGCCGAGTGGGCGCGCTTCTTCGACGAAAAGCTGGGAGCCCCCGTAATGCGTCAAACCTCAGCCGATCGAAATTTGAAATGAAATCGAGAGGTGGCCTCACCGCGGGGCGCCACGGATCAGCCGACGTTTGGCCAGTCTTGCAGGCCAGAGAATGGGATGAATCCGGCCAG
>JAFDCZ010000214.1 GCA_019312665.1 Deltaproteobacteria bacterium
CGCGGGCTGACCGTACACGGCTACTCGCTCCACGACGAGAACGTCCGGGTGCCGTTGATCATGCTCCACGCATCGCTGCCGGCGACTCGCATCGCGCAGCAGGTGCGAACGATCGATCTCGCGCCGACGATCGTGGAACTGCTCGGAGTAGAGGCGCCCGAGCGCTGGATCGGCGAGAGCCTGCTGCCGCTCTTGCGCGGCGAGTCGAGTGCAGACCGCATCGCTTTCAGCGAGCACAACCTGGGTAAGAGGCGTTACTCCCTGCGCAGCTCGGACGAGAAGCTCGTGAGTAACCCCTATACCGGGGCCGAGCGGTACTTCGACATGAGACTGGACCCCGGAGAGATGTGGAACCTGGTGGGCGACACGGAGTCGAGCGAGCGGGTGACGCGCGCCAGCGCCGAACTGGAGTCCTGGCGGAGGGCCACGCGCGCCCGCGCTGCGGTGCGGAAGAAGGTCTCTACCCTGGCCCCGGCGCTCGCTCGCCAGCTCGAACTGCTCGGCTATGCCGAAGGCGCGGAGGAGCAAGCGGTCGAGCCCGAATCGGGCGACGGTCACTGAGCACGAGGCCCCGGAAGCGTGTCCGCTTCACGCTTCGAAGCTGAGGGGGGAGACGTGAGCAAGGGTATCAATCTCGAGGCTCCCGATCACACCACCCTCTCTCGGCGTAGCCAGCGACTCGATCTCGCCTTGAGTCCCCCTCCGGCCAACGAGCCCATCCATCTGGTCGTCGACAGCACGGGTCTATCGATTGTTGGCGAGGGCGGGTGGGCGGCAGCCAAGCATGGAGGAGGCGGCAGGCGTGGATGGAGGAAGCTTCATCTGGGCGTCGATCGCTCCGGTGTCATCGTCGCTGGGACTCTGACCGGCGGGAATGTTGACGATGCGAAGACCGCGCTTGATCTGATCGACGAGGTCGGGGGCGACATTAGGAGCGTCACGGCAGACACAGCCTATGACACGATCGCGATCTACGATGCCAGCGCCGCACGAGGTGCCGAAGTTGTCGTTCCACCTGCGAAGAGTGCGACTCGATCGCGCCGGCGAAGATCTCGATCGAATGCTCGCGATCGGGCAATCTTGAGAGTGAATGAAATCGGGCGCCGCCAGTGGAAGAATGAATCGGGGTACCATCACCAGGCCCGAGTGGAGAACACCTTCTTTCGGTACAAGACGATCGTCGGTCCAGGACTTCGTGCTCGTCATCCAAAGGCGCAGGAAGCCGAGGCGCTGGTGGCTTGCAACATCCTAAATCGGATGATTGCCCTCGTCAGGCCAAAATCCTTCGCGATCGCCGCCTGATGAAAATCATGGGAGTGGGGAGCCTCGGCCGTTTTCCAATTCACGCACCAACGCCCCTGCGAGCATCCGACCGTTGGACATGGGGTGCAGTCCGATCAGTCCTCCGCGAAAATGCGCCGTTGCGCTACGAGCCGCTCGGTATTGCTCTTGAACAAGGTGGCCAGGGGCAGGAATTGTTCGGCGTTCTCGCGCTCGAAGCGATCGTGATTGAACACCACCGTGACCAGCATCTCGCCGCCGGAGTAGGCCCCGCCGATTCCGAACACGCTCTGGATCTTGTAATCGGCGACGAAGTCCCGGGCGGCGATGATCTTTCGGCCGTCATCGTCTGTGGCGACGCCGGCGTCGTCCACGAAGAACAGGCTCGATGACTCGCCCAGCGTCTTCTGGATCACGGCCGCGTCGTGGGTATCGATCCAGTCGAGGGGGACCTTGAGCTCGCGCAGCAGTCGCGAAATCATGGGAATTCCCCCGACGAATTGCGCCGAAATCAGGGGGATCCCCAAGTGGTCGCGGGACTTGCCCGGGTCGTTCCAGTCTTTCTGGTCGCCATGGGTGCCAACCAGGGACAACACCGGCGTCGTGCTATTCAGGTCCACCACTGCACCCGAGGGTCGCGCCAGCGCGCGCACGAATTCCTGGCGGTCTTCGGGCAACGAGCCATACGGCACCGTGAAGAAGACCCGAGCCAACGCCACGGATGCTTCGAAGCACAGGTGGAGTTCCTTGGCCAACTCCTGCGCCGCCTCGGCCAGGTTTCCCGCACTGCGCACCCGGGACTCGACGCGCCCCCAGAGATCCGTAATCGCGACCGGAGTCGCTTCGCCGATTCTCATGATTCCCTCACTCTCGTGTGGGTCGGGCCGCCCGGAGGCGTGTCCTGTAGCGGGCAATTCCCTTGACGGCCGTTCCAAAGGAACGTCGTTTCCGAGTATACGCTCCTGTTGGCCGGAGGGTTACGCGACTTGCTGCCGAGGTCCTGGAGGTCGCCGCGACGGAGGTGCCGTGTGCGCGGTCTTCCGCTGATGCCGCCCCGCTTTCGTCGCCGAGGAGATGCCTTCAGCCCAATGCAAAGGGGGCTGGCGAGCAACTCGCCAACCCCCTGAATAGGATGGTGGAGCTGAGGGGGATCGAATGCCTGCCCCTCAGACTGCCAGAATCATGGAGGGGCAAGAAGTAACGCCTACTTGCGTCTCATGGTGCCGGGCAGGAGCCTGCATAGGACAGCACTGGGCTGCACCGAGTTCGGCTCCCCGGCTCTATCCGGCTCTGGCCCAACGCCCCCCCCTCTCTGTGGACCTCGCCCCGCTGTGACCTCGCCGCCGACCCCCTCCCCACCCTCCACACAGCCGTTCGGACGTGGGAAAGGGTGGGCCCGCGAATTGGTGTCTCCGGAGAGATGGACTCTTTCATGTGTCTTTCGAGATGCGATATCGAGCAGCTCGCGGCAACCGCCTCCGAGGTGCCCGCCCACGACCTTGAGGCAGTTCGGCGCGGCCCGGCGCACGGATGCGGGCGCTGCGATTGCCGCGTCCACGTGCGCGATTTCTGAAGTTACGTCGGCGACGTCAGGCGTGAACTCGCCCAGAGTGTCAGCTAGGTCCCCGGCCGCACCATTAGGTCGACGATGCACACCTCGTGTTGACGCGACACACCCGCGGCTACCAGCTCGAGGCTCAGAGGCTCGATGCGGGCCACGTTCTCGAGGCCGATGCTGCGTTTCCCAGAGTGCGGATCGATGAGCAGGATCTTCATGCGACCTCTCCAATCTTGAGTTGAGGAAGTCTCCGGACCCAGTCGACAGAGCTCTGCAGCGTCTGATCCAGCGGGCGGGTGGTAAAGCCCAGCTCGCGCCGGGCGAGCTGGGCGTCGAAGTACCAGTAGAGCGAGCCGAGTCGGACCGTCGCCGCAGTGAGTGAAGCGTCGGGTACCAGGCGTTCGGCACACAGCCCGGCCGTCAGGGCGGCCCAGCGTGGAATCGAGAACCGCGGCGCCGGCACACCGCTGCAGCTTTCCAGTCGCTTGAACAAGGCCCGGGTCGTCAGGTTCTCGGGGCCTGCGAGGATGTAGTGCGGAGCCGGGTCCGGATGGTCCAGGGCCGCGGCGTACGCCGGTGCCAGGTCGCGTACGTCCACCGGGTTGATGCCGCCGGCGAGGGCGCCCGGGATCTGGCGGCGCACGAATGCGTCGACCAGTTCCGAAGAGGTGAGCCGCCAATCGCCGGGGCCGAGCACGAAGGTCGGGCTCAGGACGACCACGGAAAGCCCAGCCGCGCGCGCCGCCAATGCAGACTCGTGAGCGGCGCGTTTCGCCTGGACGTAGGGCACTGCCAGGTCGGCGAGGTTGAAGCGGGCGTCTTCGCGCAGCGCCCGATCCGGACGGTCGCGCGCGAGGGCTCCCACCGCTGAAGTGCTCGAAGTGAAAACGACCCGCTGGACGCCGGCCGTGGCCGCGGCCGCGAGTAGGTTCGCGGCGCCAGCGGCATTGATCGCGAAAAGCCGCTGCCGATCGCGCGGGGCGTTGGAGACGAAGCCGGCGACGTGGACCACGGACTCGACGCCCTTCATGGCGACGACAAGTGATTCGGGGCGTTCGAGGTCCCCCGCAACGCTCGGTAGCCCGCCTATTTCGGGCGGCTTCTCTCCGGCCTGACGCACGAGAGTGACAACATCGTGGCCGGCGTCGCACAGGGCCCTCGCGACATGTCGGCCGAGAAAGCCGGTCGCTCCCGTGAGCAAGACTGGATCGCCGCGCCGCACTCCCGTCTCTCCGTGTTCTATAAAACTCGAACGTGACTGTGGAACAATGCCACACGTCGAAATGCGCTCCCCGGCGCATCCGATGGATGTAACGAGAGGCGATAGGTCCTTCGTCGGCTGAGGTCAATACTTCGCGTTCGCGAAGCGGGCGACGCCCGATTTCCCGGCGACGGCAGCGTCTTCGTTGGTTTCGTCTCGCCGATCAACTTCGAACAGAATCGGGTCGGCGATGGCAACGGCAGAGCGCGAACACGCCGAGAAACGGGACGCCGTCGTCATTGATTCGGGGTTGGGGGGGGCTTGGCAGTGGCCGCCTGTGAGCCGCCAGCCGAGTTTGGACAGAATGGGCAATGATCCAAGAGAGGGTTCGCACCTTGGCGGAGTTGGGGACAGAAGCAGAACGATCGAAGCTATTCAGATCAATACTCTGTGAGATTTTCACCCATGTACTTCATCTGAGGGCGTAGCGGGCACTTCGCAGGCCGCCCACGGTCCGGTCAGCCAATAGCCCCAATGGGAACATGACACTTCGGACGTCATCGGACCTCGATTGCATCGCCTACCCACTTTGATGCCCATTGACCCCACGCGTTTCGGGCCGCTTCGATCACACCGCCGGAGGCTCGGCCAAATGGTAGAAACGGCCTGTGCGATATGACCCATGTCATACCCCAACGGAATCTCGTGTGAATAAGCTGCGGCAGCCGACCGCCGCATGGACTGGGGGGAGATTGCACAGCGAACGGGCATCGGGGTTTTCGCTACACCCAGCTGCCGGTTCTTCCAGTGGGCGGGCCGCATTCGGATGAATGCCGGTTCGATGACCTGCACGCGCGACGGTGAAATCCGAGGGGGATGACGCATGGCAAAGTTGAACCACCACGATTATTACCGGCTTCCCTGGAATCTCGCGGACAACGGGATCGCTTGGCTGGAGCCGACCACCCAGTGCAACCTCGCCTGCCACGGCTGCTACCGCCGCAACGACCGCGACGGTCACAAATCGCTGGAGGAGGTCGACGCGGACCTCGACGTCTTCCAGAAGTTCCGGAAGATCGACGCCGTCTCCATCGCCGGAGGCGACCCGCTGGTGCACCCCGAGATCATCGAGATCGTACGCCGTGTGAAGGCGCGCGGCCTGAAGCCGGTCCTCAACACGAACGGGCTGGCGCTCACGCCGGAGCTGCTGCGCGAATTAAGGGCGGCCGGCGCCTACGCGTTCACCTTCCACATCGACAGCACACAGAACCGACCCGGCTGGAAGGACGCCAACGAGCTCGAGCTGAACGAGCTGCGCTACAAGTTCGCGCGCATGGTGGCGGATGCCGGCGACATGGGCTGCTCCTTCAACTCGACCGTCTCGGAAGAATCGAAGAAGTTCATCCCCGAGATGATGAAGTGGGCGGAGCGCAACATCGACACCGTGCAGCTGATGGTCTTCATCCTCTACCGCGCGCTCGGTACGCGGCGCTTCGATTTCTTCGCCAACGGCGAGAAGCTGGAGCCCGGCACACTCATTTACAACGAAGACGACGAGGACAAGAAGGACGTCAAGGCGCAGCAGGTCTACGATCTCATTCGCACGGAGTACCCCGACTTCGACGCCTGCGCCTTCTTGAACGGCACCGAGCAGCCCGATTCGATCAAGTGGCTGCTCTCCGGTCGCCTCGGAACGCCGGGGAAGACCTATGGCTACATGGGCCGGAAGGGCATGGAGATCCTCCAGACCTTCCACCACCTCTTCATGGATCGCTACCTGGCGTACGCGGGGCCGAGCACGACGAAGATGGGGAAGTCGATGCTGCTCTTCGGGGTGCTCGACAAACGCCTTCGCGGTGTGGCCCGGCGCTTCTACGCGAACCCGCTCAACGCATTCAAGCGTCTGTACTACCAGTCGGTCATGATCATCCAGCCCATCGACATGCTCGACGACGGCACGCAGAACATGTGCGACAGCTGCCCCGACGTCACGGTCTGGAACGGCAAGCTGGTGTGGTCGTGCCGCATGGACGAGCAGGCGAACTACGGCTGCAACCTGACGTCGCGACCGAAGGCGGCCTGCGGCGGCACCCAGGCGAGCCGCTAGCCTGGTGTCCTGAGTCCGAAGTTCGACTGCATTCGTACGCGGCGAAGCCCCGGCTCGAATGCCCTGTTCCCGGGTGGTGGATCGAGATCGGCTGATCCGACACTTCGGGTGCTCGGAAGATTCCTGTGGGTGCGGATCACGTACGTGATCTAGTTGGGCGCCGCGTCCCGCAGGTCGGGAAGGGAGGATTTGCTCAACCCGGCGTTCGCGCTCTGAGGTGGCGGGACCTGGACTTCTCGGGAGTCCGGGCCGCCATTCGGCGGGCGTACTCCGGCGATCAGCTCAGGCCGGTTCTGTGGCGCGAGTTCGAGCAGGATCTGGCGCATCCTGATCACCTTCACCACCGATACGCCTGGCGCGAAGCTGCTTGATCAACAGCATTGACCACCGTGATCAGCTCGTCAGAGGTCGCGGATGAATATTGAGAACAGACAACCTGGGAGCGTCTGCGACGGCGCTTCCTGAAACTGGGGGTCCGACCGCTGAAGTTCCACTGCGCCCGGCACACCTTCATCACATGGGCATTGGAGTCAGGTAAGAGCGCAAAGCGTATTTCAACGTGGGTTGGTGCCTCGGAAGAGGTGATCCAGTCGAGCTACAGCCACCTTTTGCCCGACGACGACGGGGTCGACTTCCTGGGTGCGGTTTTCGGCACCGAAAAACCGCACCAAACCGCACCCAGAAAGAAATCGAAGCGTGTAAGTATGCGAAAAGGTGGTGACCCGGGTGCGATTCGAACGCGCGTCCGGTCGCAGGCGAACGAGCTGCGCTCGTCCCCCTGCTCCACTCGCGGCCTCCTGATCGTCGGCCGCTCCCCCCCAACTTCTTTCCGAAGCTGGGCCGCGTCATGCAGAAGC
>JAFDCZ010000368.1 GCA_019312665.1 Deltaproteobacteria bacterium
GCCACCGCCGCAGTCGAGCGACTCCGCGACGCACACAAGATCGGAGAGGGGCAGGCCAACCTCGCACTCAGGAACCTTGACACCCTCTACAACGAGATCGGCGAGGGCATCGAGGAGAGCTTTAAGAAGACCGAGAAGGCTGAGAAGAAGCGCACGAAATCCCACCGAAAGTCTGGCAACGACCGACTCGAAGCGGAGCGCGCCGCCACCCTCCTGCTGATGGGCGAGATGGACCGCAGGATCGCAGAGAGCGACGCCAAGCACGACGCCATGATCAAGAAGTTGAGCAGGAACGAGGGGCTCAGGCTCGGGGTCATCCAGCGCAAGCAAGACGACGAGGCCAAAATCCGCGCCGAGTTCTCCGACGCCGAGACCGCAGCCTTCAACGCCGCAGCGATGGCCACCCTCTCCGACACCCAGCGCTCCTTCGCCGACCGTCGCGCCGCAGTGATCTCCGAATACGGCGGCATCATCGAAGCCGTGCGCGACATCTCCCCTCAGCTCGCCCTCGAACTCTCCGGCGTCCAGCAGGGTTTGCTCTCTGGGATCAACGAAGAGGAGGAGGCGCTGGCCATCACGCGGGCTCAAGAGCTGGCCCACGCCGTCACCGACCCCTACGTCCAAGCATGGGAGGGAGCCAAGGACAAGATCGACGAGATCAGCGCGAGCATGGCGGAGACCCGCGAGCGCAACGCCAAGCAAGACGCGGCGCTCTTCAAGACCATCGGCTCAAGCTTCGTGGGCACCTACACCAAGATGCTCCAAGGAGGGATGAGCACAAGAGAGCAGCAGTTCTCGGTCATGGGCGACATGTTCGGCCAGATCGGAGGGGCGTTTTTGCAATGGGCCACCGCAGAAGGCGCACTCCTCTCGGGCAACCCCCTCGCAGCGGCGGGCGCGGCCTTGGCGCTCCAAGCAATCTCGGGGACCATCTCCTCCTTTGGGTCCCGAGGCAGCGGAGGCGGCGCAGCTCCCGTCTCAGACCTCGCCACCCGAGCGATGGAGGACGACCGCGACGACGAAGAAACCCCTGCGGGCGTGACGATTTACAACTATGGTCTCACCACCCCGGACGAGATCGTCGCCAGCATCGGGCGCGGCGTCCGTCGAGATAGAGACTTGAGTGGAGTTTGATCATGGGCACAGTGAATTATAATTATGGATATCATTCCCTCGACGACATCGCGCTCGCCGTGAAGCAATCCCGGAGGGAGCGGTTTCGAGACCACACGGAGCTGGTGATTAACCCGAGGGAGGCTGGCGTCGGGTTTGCCAAAAAACTCAGCAAGCCAGTGGCGAACCTCACCAGCGAAGAAAAGCTCACCGCCTTTAATATGGCGCTGCTCGACCAGCACAGGCGACACCACCCAGGGGACTAAGTAATGGCAGCCCGAAACTGCAGACCGGCCCGGTGGATTCTCGCCAAGATCGAAGAGGTCGTGGACGGGTTCCTCACATGGTCCGACGCTGAAGAGGACCTGCTCGGCGCTGAGAATGTTGCCCTGCGGAGCGCGCTCTCTAGGCTGAGGGCTCGCAGGCTCGAAATGAAAGAGACCAACCACAAGGACTGAGATGGCCGCCTACGATTACAAGCCAATCCGCTGGCCCGTCGAGATCACGGCGGCCAACAATAAGATCGAGATCTACGAGACCGCAGACCCTGCGGGAAACAAAGCGACCGCCACGCTCGCCGTCGGATGGTACCTCGTGGACGGGACCGGAAACCTGATCGGGATCTCGGACCTACTCGCCCAGGTCAACACCCAGCTCGCCACGGCAGGGGCCTCGCTCGGACTCGGGAACCCGATACAGATCCAGATGAACACCATCGGGAGGATCCAATACAAGGCCGAGTCCGGGGATCCTCAGAGCATCGACTGGGCCACCAGCACCTTCGACAAGGCCCTCTTGGGCGTCGAGGACTCGGAGACCTTTACCGACATCTCCAACGACACCTACAGCGCGGCGATCCACTGGGGCTGGAGCGCTGGCGGCCAGTGGTCCCCCGGAGTCCCCGAGGTCCACTACAGCGCCGAGCCCCTCAAGCACTCCGTCTCTGAGAGTGACAATGTCAGAGGCAGACCCAGTCGAGTCACACACACGCCCACGGCCTCGGTCGAAGTGGTCATGGCTTGGGATCGGATCCACACCGCGCGCGTCATTAAGTCCCGCGCAGACGTACAGGCTTACGCCGACATCGTGGGCCGGATCGCAGGTGATCCCGACGTGTGGGAGC
>JAFDCZ010000215.1 GCA_019312665.1 Deltaproteobacteria bacterium
GATTCTCGGATGTGATCGAACATGTCTGGAACCTCATTGACGATGAAGAGGGGGACGTTTCTTCCGTTCTGCAGCTCAGTAACAGCTTCCACCAGGCGGGCAGTAGCTCGACGAGCCCTTGTTGTTCGTCTCACTGAGTTCAGCGATTTGCTGCCAGGTATCCGCGCGGGCTTTGATCTTGTAGTAGCAGCCCATGTTGCCGAAGGCGCCGGATGCAGGCTTCACGTACAGATCCTTGTGGGAGTTCGCCGCGAGCACACCGACGTTCTGTTGTTCGCCCTGCGTCGCGATCTTGGATTCCAGCTTGCCGGCCTCGCAGGAGCCGATGATCTCGGTCATCACGACGAAGCTCGATCCCTGCGGCGTGGGCGTACCGGACTTGTTGTGCACCCGGATCGTTGCGGGCTGACCGGCCGAAGACGGGTTGATCACCTCGATCTGCAGGTCCGGTCTGACCGTCTTCAAGACCTCGCCAGCGCCGCCGAGCCCTCCCGCCGGCTGGGCCGCCGCGGGGATCCGTCTGTTGCCCTTCACCTGGATCGTCACCTGCGCGCCACTTCCGCGTGTGCCCCCGACCGGCCAGGCCGTCACTGTGTAGGTTCCGGCCACGGTCGTTTGGGCGGCGATGAGAATGACCGAACGATCCGACCCTTTCGGAATCGCCGGGATCATCTGGATGCTATTTGCCACCGGGCAGGCCCCGCCCGAAACGACTTTGCACTCGATCTTCAGCTGCTCCGTGCCCTGGCTGTCCGCGCTGCCGGTGTTCTTCACGCGGATATCGAGACTGACATGCACACCTTCCTTGAAGTGGCCGCCCGGCTCGACTGGCGTTTTCGCGATGCTCTTCACGGAGAGCACAGGCTTGATGATCGGCTTCAGCGTCTTGCCGTTCGGCGCGAGCACCGCTTTCGTTCCGGGCGTGTCCCGTACTGCCTCAGCCTTGGGGCGAGCGATGGCGCTCGTGCCCAGCAGGGCAATCGTAACGGCAACGACGAGATGGATGCGCATGAAAACCTCCTTTGCGTTCGATGGGGAGTCGAGCGGCAGAGCCCGCCGGTTCAATCGCAGGCTGCGTCGGGCCCCACCTGGAGCAGGCCGCGGCCGAACGTTTCGTCAGGCCCTCCGGATCCCAGATCCTGGACCCTTGCGAAGAGCCACTCCCGCCCTTCGGCGGGGCTTCGCCCGTGGGCGGCGCGAGCCAGGGCAGCGGCCACGAAAGGCACAGCGAATGACGTACCCGAAACGTAGTGGCCGCGACGGCCGGGCCGCGGAACCCAGACGTCCACGCCGGGCGCCGCCAGATCGATTCCGGGGCCGCGGTTGGCGTAGCTGTACGCGTGGCTCTCACTGTCCACGGCGGTCACCGCCACGACGTTCGCAAGAACGGCAGGAAAGCCCGGAGGCGCGTCGGGCCCCTCATTGCCCACGGCGGCCACCAGGCCAACTCCACGCCGATCAGCAACCTGGAGCACGCTCGCAAACACGGGGTTCGGCGGCCCAACGAACGAGAAGCTGACGACGTTCGCCCCCTGGCCGAGCAACCAGTTGATTCCGACCAACAGGCGATCGGCCGGCGCATCGATTTCGCCATCCGGCCGCTCGCGGAACGCTCCGGCGACGAGAAGGGTGGATGCCGGAAGCAGGCCCGGGAACTTCCCATCCGATCGGCCGGCGTACAATGCCGCGATCGCCGTGCCATGGTTCGTCGGCGCTGGCTTGGCACCCGAGGGAAGCACCGAGTGCATCACCAGCGAAGCGCCCTCGAGTGCTTCGTGCTCGGCGTCGGCCAACGTATCGAGCATGCCGAGGCGCAAGCCCTTGCCGCAAGAAGGCTCAGGCTCTCCCCAACGGACCAGGCTGGAGCCGTAGTGCTTCTTGCTGGCCGAGAGCGAATAACGATGGTTCAGCGCGAGCCTCAGCCCAGGGTTGCGGCTCGAAAGGTCGTCGCGTGCTGCGGGTGCGCCCGCTTCGGCGCGAGGCTGAAGAACGGTCAAGATGAGCCCGACAGCGTCCAGCCGCTCGCGCAGTCGCACGCGATACTGTCCCTGCTCAGCGTTGCCGAAGGCCAGCGCATCGCTCATGGTCTCGTGGATCACGATCACCTGGCCCGGTTCGTGGCGCGAGGGTTCATCCCGCGTCTCCGAAGCCATGGCCTGAGGTGCGGAGGGTGCGCTCCCGCGAAGAAGCGAGCCGCCGGTCTGATCGACGCGCTCCGTGGTCGGTTCCGAAGACGGAGAATATCCCGGAGTCCAGCCCGGATCGTAATAGTACGAATCGTCGTAGTAGGTAGGCGGCGGAGCCTGGGGCGGCTCCTCGGCCGGCGGCGAATCCTCGGCACCCCTTCCCGGAACCCTCTGGAGCACGCCCCTCGGAGGGCTCTCGTCAGCTTTGGGTCCGAGCGTCGGCTTCCTGGCTGGAGCCCGAATCAGCCTCGGTTGGCTCTTCGACGTATCCGCAGCGTCGCTCGGCGGCGCCACGAGCAGAAGAAGCCCAAGCAGAAGGAAAAGCCGACGCACCGGCCCTACTCCCGCTCGACGAAGGTGACGAGGTCCGGCCTCCCACCGAGGGTCTCCAACACCCGCGCCCAAGCCTCCTCGTCTTCGGGCGAGGGGTCGAGCTGAAGGCGATACAGGCCTGCGGCGCTGGGGCCATCGACGATCTGGGCATCCACGCTGCGCAGCAGCTCGCGAAGCTCACCTTCGGTTGCGTCCGCGGCGAACGTCACCTGGAGATCCGCACCGGCTGCGCCGGCCAGGCGGGCACCGTCATCACCCGGTTGCAGCAACAGCACCACTTGGAACACGAGGATCAAGCCCGCCGCCAGAACGAGTGCAGGCCGCAAGGTGCGAGCCACGATGCTACGCCGGCGTTCCCGGCGCACGCTCCGCCGCATGCGGGCCAGACCAAGCTCTCCGACGTCCGGCACTTCCGTCGCTTCACGGACACCCTCCCGTAGTGCTCCGAGAAAGATCAGTTCAGCTTGCAAACTCTCCTCAGTCTGGAGGGCCACTTCGACGCGCTCACGATCCTCCTGATCGAGCGTCCCGGTCACGTAGAAGGGCATCAGCTTCTCGACGGCCTTGCGCTCGGCGGGGTTCAGCTCAGGCATGGGCCGGGCTCCCTGCGAGACCAGCGGCCAGGCAGACCTTGAGTGAACGCTTCGCGTGATAGACGCGTGTCTTCACCGTGCCCTCGGGGCAATCCATCACCCGGGCGATCTCCGAGTAGGAGAGCTCCTGGAAGAACGCCAGGTGAATCACCTCTCGCTGGGCCGGTGGCAACCGCTCGACACAAGTTCGCACGCTCAGAGCATCTCCCACGCCCGCCATCACGTCCTCGGCGTTGGCCGTCGTATCCGCGGGGCTCGATTCCTCGATGTCCTCGAACACGCGGTCACCGCGTTTGCGAAGCCGGTCGATGATTCGATACCGGGTGATGGACAATATCCAGGTGGCCACGCTCGATCTCCCTTCGAAACGAGATGCGCTCTTCCAGATCTCGAGCATCACCTCATTGAGGGTGTCGGAAGCCGCAGCCAGATCGTTCAATCGCTGATTGGCAAAGGCCATGATGCGGGGCTGGAAACGCTGGTAGAGGTCTTCCAGGGCGCGTTCGTCACCCTCGGCAATGCGCGCCAGAAGGGCTCGCTCGGCCTCGTTCGCTTCCCCGGAGGGGCGACTCAAGGAGCCTCCGGAGCCTCGGCGAGATCTGCACCCGGGGCGCGGAGCAGCCGAGGCGCGCTCAGCCCCAAGGTCGACCCATCCGCGGCAAGGGCCCGGACCCGCCAGAGGTAGAGCTCATTCATCTCGACGTGGCGCAGAGCGACCGGGCTGAGCACCGCGCTCGTCGTTCCGGCCGGAAGCAGCAGACCGGTTGCCGGCTCGCCCAATTCAGAGAGCGGGTCCGGCCCCGAGAGACCCTCGGTGGCGTGGATGTCTTCGTAGGGGAGCGGCTTGCCGCCGTGGCCGCGGACGTCGCGGAAGACCTGGCCGCGGCCCGAGAAGAGGGGCACCCAGCGCTCGCCGGCCTGACTTCGCGAGAAGAGTTCGAGTTGGTAGGCCGCGGCCTCGGGCAGCGGCTGCCAACGGAAGGAGGTCTTCGGGGAGAGTTGCATTCCGGCCGGCGGCCAGTGGGCGGCGAGCCGTACCGGCGGCGCCTCCACGCCCGGCGAAACCACGCGATAGCGGATGACCGGATCCGGTTCGGCCGAGATCGGCGCCTCCACCCGGAAACGGACCAGGTACAGGCCCGTGTGCTGGGTCGGCAAGGGGGGCGCCTCGACCGTGATGCGCTGGCCGGCGCCGAGGAAGCGGTAGACCCGAGCCAGCGGGACGAAGACGGGCGCGCCCGAGGTGGAACTCGGGTCGGCGACTTCCCAGACACCTTCGAGTGTTCCTCCACCCTCGTAGGAGACGTCGACGAAGGCCCGCAGGTCGGACGCCTCGGGAAGCACGCGCAGGGGTGAGCCGTCGTCGAAGCGCAGCAACAGGCGGAAGATCTGGAGCGGACCGCCCATTCCGCCCCCCAGATTGATCACGGCTGCGGCTTCCGCCGTCGTTCGCACGTTGCGGTTCGCGGGAATCAGACCACCGAAAGGATCGCGAACGAGTTCCTGAACCGTGTAGGTCGCTTCGAAAGAGCGAACGTAGAGAATGCGCCGGGCACCGCGGGCCTGCGCCTCTGCAATCACGGTACTCGGCAAGGAGACGGTTTCCGTGAAGATCAGCGCACCGCCAGGTAGAGCGATTTGCGTGGCCAGGGAGCCCGTGGTCAAGAGTGTCTGACGGCTGCCCGTATCGAGCACGAAGGCGCCGACCGACGACGAGATGGCGCGCGCCGGCCCTGGTGCCGTCTGCACGGTCCACACGAAGCTGAGCGGCGTCGAATCCGCTGGCCGAAGGCCGGAAAGCGGAACGTTCGAGGGTGTCACCTGGATCGACGCGATGGCCTGCGCCTCGCCTGCACCGAGCAGAACGAGCAGCGCAGCAAGCGCGATCACGCGGAGGGTCAGAGCTGAACGGGCCATCGGACTGTCGCCTGTAGGAAGACCTGGTACGTACTGATGGCCAGCGTGCGATTCACGCTGTCATGGAGGTCCGTCCAGATTCCGAAGAGGGAAAGGGTGAGGCCAGGGCGTGTCGGGCGTGCCTGCCAGGCGTGCCAGTCCATGCGGCCACTGAGGGTCGTGAAGCGCGAATCCACCGATGAAATCGAATTGCGCGAACGCGTAAGCGAAGCCGTGAACGAGCCATCGAGCACCTCGGGGATGAGCTGCGCATTCAGGTTCATGGAGCCCAACCAGGTCGTCCGCTGGAAGCCCAGGTCTTCGAATTTTTCGCGCTGCCGCTGAAGCGAGAGGCTGAGGCTGGCTCGGCTCCCGATGTAGACGGATCCGTTGACACCGCTGAGATCGGTGCGCGAATCCGGATCCTGGCGGGTGTTGTCCTCGAAACGCATCACCGTGTGGGTGACCGACCAGCTCCCGCGGTTGTAGCTCGAGCCGAAAGCGACCGCAGTGGTGCGGAACGAGCGATCCGAAAAGATCAGCTCGGGCAATCCGACGAAGGGATCGAAGAAATCGTTGGAAGGCACGAGCGCCGCTGTACCCAACAGCCCGGCGGTGGGGTCCAGGAACGCGGCCCCGGGGAAAGACTGGATGACGGCCCCCAGATCGTCGGTGATCACCGTCTGCTCCCGGGCCAGGATGCGCGCGCCGAGCACGTCTTCCGAGCTGGGAGTATGGGTGGGCTTGAGACGCTCGCGGGTCCATCCGACCTGCACGTAGGGCTGGCCGAGAAGCGTCCGCCACAGGGTCTCCGGCGGCGTCTGGAAGAACGGGCTCCAGGAAAGCTGGGCGTCGAAGATGTCGGTGCGGAATCGCGGCAGGAATTTGAGGTCTTCCACGTTGTCGCGCTCGCGACCGAATAGCACGCTGCCCTGAAGGCCGGCCCAGCTGCTGCCCAGCCGCACTTGCTGGAGATAGCGATCCACCGGCGCACCCGGGTTCGCGATGCTGCGGAAGAGCCGGCCGACCTCGCGGAACTCGACCTCGGCTTCGAGTTGGACGGGGTAGTCCAGGAGCATCAGATTCTGCCACGGTGCCAGCCCGAGCAGCACGCTCCACGCATCATCGCGTTCGGATGTTCCGGTGATGTCGACGAACGGGTCGTAGCGGGTGCGGGCGTACTCTCCGCGGAGCCGCAGACGGGAATCGAAGAACGAGCCGTCCGCCCGGACACTCCACGCCGTGCCACTCTCCAGCAACCGAATGTCGCGTTCCGAAACGCCGGCAGAAATGCTGCCCGTTCCCGTTCGCCCGCGCAGATAGGTTGCGGCCAGGTCGAGGACACCGCCGGGGATCTCGACGGGTTGGCCTTGCACGGTCACTCCGGAGACACGTCGATCCCGATCCCCGATGCCGAAGCCCTCGCGAAAACCGGTGATCGGTTCGGCGCGCAGGCTCCAAGCCGTCAGCGAAGAACGCAGCGGCGCGTATTGAACCGAGGCCGACACGCCGCGGCGGTGAAAGCCCTCCAGGATCAAGCTCGGCGGGTTCGGGCTGAAGTGGCCCACCCGCGCGCCGAACGGCCCCTTGCGACCCTGGAAGAGATAGGCGCCGAGATCCCAATCGCGTTGTTCGAAGCTACCGGAACTCGCGAAGCCAGCGTTCCGATCGTACAGGACGGGAAGGTAGCCTTGGACCTCCCAGTCATCGCCGCGCAGGCTCCCTTGAAGGTTGGCAGCGCCGCGGAGCTGCAGTCGCTCGGGCGCACCGAACGCGTGGTGGTCGACCATTCGGCGCGTGACGTCGAGATCCACACTGCCGGTGAGCTCGCCCTCCTGGAAACGTGGCGCGCGCACTTCGATCGTCCAGGCACCGCGCTCGAGCAACCGGCCGTCGGGGAGCTGCTCGATGGCGCGCACGAGGTGGACCCCCGGCGCGAGCGCGACCGGCATTTCCAGA
>JAFDCZ010000072.1 GCA_019312665.1 Deltaproteobacteria bacterium
GAATGACCATCGGGCGTGGAGGTGCTCGACCGCGCGATGGTCATTCTCGCGATCTTCCAGCGCCACGCGCGTACCCGTGAAGCCAAGATCCAGGTCGAGATCGCACGCCTCGTCTACATGGCGCCACGGCTTCGCGAGGCCAACGCGGGCACCGAACGACAGCGCGGCGGTGTCGGCGGCAAGGGAGCCGGCGAGTCGGTCCTCGAGCTGGGCCGGCATGAAGTACCTCGACGACGGTAAGCTCCTGGAACTCGGCTCCGGCACCCACTGGGTCACAGGAGAAGAGCCCGATCGCATCGGGAAGATCCTCGCGGATTTCTTTGCGGCGCCCGCCGCGGCCCCGAACTAGCAAGCGAAAGCTTGGCGTTCGCTTGCGTCGCAATGCCGATCCATCTTGGGTCGGCCTCTTGATGGATCCGAAACGGACGACAGGAGACCAGCTTGGGTGAATCTCCAGCTAGTCCTGCGGCGGGTGGCCCCTACCCTGTCCGTGGATGGCGTCGGAAATCTCCGCATAACGTTCACGGGTGAGCCGCATGCGCGTGATGAACCAGAGTGAACAGAGGTAGAAGATGATGAGGCCGGGCCCGGCGATGAGCCCGAGGCGGAAGATCGTCAGCTCGGGGACGTTGCCCACGGCGGCATCGACCGAACCCTCCGGGAAGTCGATCAGGTCGAGGATCACCCCAGCGAGAAAGTTGCCGAAGCCCGAGACCGCCTTGCCCGTGAACGTGGTGACCGCGATGAAGGTGCCTTCGCGGCGCTGCCCCGACTCGTACTCGTGCTCGTCCGTGGCGTCCATGACCATGGACGAGTTCAGGATGCCGATCTGGATGGCAGCGGCAATCAGGAACAGGCCGTGACCCATGATGAAGGGGAGCAGCAAGGGGCTGCCGTTCTCGGGGGCGATGCCGGCGAAGCGCAGCACCACCGGAAGCGGGCCCCACAGAATGGCGAACAGGGCGAACCCTATGGCGGCCTTCCGCTTGTCCCAGCGCCGACTCACTGGGCCGACCATGGAGAAGCCGACCAGGAGAGGGAAGATCTGGAACGCGGCCAGGAGGCCGAGGTTGCTCGACGGGAACTCCCAGAACCAGGTGTTCATGTAGGTGCCGAGCACCTCGGCGACGCCGAGGGCCGCGGCCGAGAAGAGCGAGCTCCCGAGCAGCATGCGCAGGGAGTGGTTTCGCAACGCGGCCATGGCGTCGCGCCCGAAGCTCGCGAACGAGAAGGCCGGCTCGTCGCTCGCCGGTTGCCGCAGCCGCGGGATGACGCTGCGGGTGCCGAACGATGAAAAAAGGATGGCGCTGGCCACCAGGACACCCGTGAAAAGCCCAAGCTGTGAGTAGTTGCTCGCGTCGAGGCGGCCATCGCCCAGGACTTCGCGATCCGCGAAGAAGACAAACCAACCTGTGCTCGAGACGGCGAGGGCGCCGATCCATCCGATCAGCCAGCGGTAAGCCACGAGTCGGGTGCGCTCGTCGTAGTGGGTCGTCATCTCCGGGCCGAGCGCACCGCTAGGCACCATGTAGAACGTCAGGAACAGCCGCACGCCGATCGCGAAGCTGGTGAGCCAGGCGAACAGTTGCTGCTCGGAGAGCCCCTCGGGCGGTGCGAACAAGCCGTAGAAGCACAGCCCCATCGGGATCGCCGCGAAGTACATGAAGGGGTGTCGCCGGCCCCAGCGCGAGCGGAAGTGATCGGAGATCGAACCCACGAGCGGGTCCGAGATCGCGTCCACGCAGAGCGCGATGAAGATCGCGAGGCCCGACAGCGTACCCGGAAGCCCGAGCACGGTCGTGTAGTAGAGGACGAGAAAGCCGTTGAAAGCGGCATTCTTTGCGCCGTCGGCGATGGACCCGATGCCGTAGGCGATGCGAATCGGAAAGGGGACTTGTCGGTCGTCGTTCGCGGCGCGGCTTTGGCTCAAACGTCTAGCTCCCTGGAGGCCCCGCGTTCCTCCAGTTCGATTCGGATGCGGCGTGGTTCTGGTCCGAGCGGGACAATAGGAGATGGCAGGTCCGTTGGCCCCGGTTTCCAGGAGGCCGGCCCGTTGCGTCAGGAGGAAGCCCGGTCCCAAGGCACACGCACGGGTTGACCTGACCGCCGAGGCCGTGCAGCGTAGGCTAGGAGGAGGCGCGCGATGGCAGGTTGGGCAACAGATCTGGATCTCCTGCTCGAGGAGAGAAGGCAACGCATCGACGAGGGATGCGTCGTGCCCGCGGACCTCTCTGCGCGCATCGACGCACTCGATCGTCATGGCGATCGCTGGAATAGCGAGCAGATCGACGTGCTCTACGACGAGCTGCTGGCACTCCCGGTCGATCCCGAGCTCGCAGCGCGCGAGCCCAATGACCTGGATGCGATCCGAGCGCTGCGACCGGGGGATCCGATCGACGAGCTCCCCTGGGCGCTGTCCGAAGCGGAGCTCCTCGATAGCCTCCACGGCGCCTGGACCGGACGCTGCTGTGGCTGCGCCGCAGGCAAGCCCGTCGAATTCATGGGGATGCGGATCGAAGATGGTGTGCTCGCCGGCCGCAAGGCGATCAAGGCCTACCTGCAGGGCGCCGATGCCTGGCCGCTCGAGGGCTACATCCCCGAGCGCTCCGGCGACGAGCAGGTTCCCTGTCGCGCCTCGACGCGCGAAAACATCGCGTACATGGAGCCGGACGATGACATCCACTACTCGCTCGTCGGCCTGGCGGTTCTCGAGGACCACGGCCCGGATTTCCGCTGGAAGCATGTTGCCTTCGTCTGGACCACGCGTATTCCGTTCGGAGCGATCTGCACCGCCGAGACCCAGGCCATCCTCAACTTCTGGAATCACTCGGCCCGCTTCTTCCAGAAGGACATGATCGACATCGATCCGGAGGCCACCCGGATGCATCGCAATCCCTATCGGGAGTGGATCGGCGCCCAGATCCGCACCGATGGCTGGGCGTGGGCTTGCGCCGGAAAGCCCGGCTTGGCTGCCGAGTTCGCGCATCGCGATGCCCACTGGACGCATACCCGAAACGGTATCTACGGCGCCATGTTCTGTTCGGCGATGCAGGCCGCCGCATTCGTCGAACACGATCCGAGAAGACTCGTGGAGATCGGTCTATCGCAGATTCCCGGAGAATGCCGCCTTGCGCTCGCAGTGCGCGAATGTCTCGGGTGGATCGACCAGTGCAACGACTGGGAGAGCTGCATGGAGCGGCTCGAAGCGCGCTACTCAGAGATGAGCCCGGTCCACACGATCAATAACGCTCTCATTTGCGTCATCTCGCTGGTCTACGGTCGGATGGACACACGCCTTTCGACGACGATCTCGGTGATGGCCGGACTCGACACCGACTGCAACGGTGCAACTGTCGGCTCGATCGTGGGTGCTGCCTCGGGGCGAACTCGGTTCAACGCCGAGTTTGCTGCTCCGCTCAACGATCGGGTCAGGCCTTCGATGATCGGGTTCTCCGATACCACGATGCGAGAGCTGGCCGAACGTCACCTCGCGGTCTGGAAGCGGGTCGACGCCTACGCCTCAGAGCGGGCAGACTAAATCGGGGGCGAGTTGGGCGTTGAGTTGAAAGAGTTGTTCGATGTGCCAAAGCTCAGCGAACTTGCCGTCACGAATCTGCAGGATGTCGTGGCCGCTAAAAATCACTGTCTTGCCCGTGGCTGGAACTCCGAAAACATCACCGGTGTGATCCGCCGAGATCGTCCAGCGCACGACGAGCTTCCCGTCCTTGCCCTCGATGATGTCGATCAATTCGTGCGTCATCCCAATGGTTGCACTGTTGGTGGTCCGTCCTTGATCTCCCCCTGGGGTTTGTCAAGTCACCCCCTTATCGGACGTTCGATCCCCGCTTTTCCGTCCTATGCACGGGGCCTATTCGCCGAGCTCGCGGGTCAGGCGCTCTACGTGCCCCGTCGCGGCCATCCCGGTGTAGAGCCGCAGCGCCTCGCGCAGCTCGCGCGTGCACTCCGCCTCGTTGCCGTGCAACCGAGCCAACGCCGCGCGTTCTTCGCAGATCTCGGGTCGATACACACGCGGACCGAGCTCCTCAACGAGCTGCTCGGCGCGGGCCAGCGCCGCGCGGATCGGTTCCTCGGCTTCGAGGTCCGACCCCAGCCGCAACACCCGGGCCAGTGTGATCTGCGCGTGGCACTCCGCCTGGCCCGTGGCCGATGCGACTGCGAGGGCCTCGCGGGCCGTCTCCTGCGCGCGGCTGTGTTCGCCTTGCCGGGCGAGTGTCTCCGCCAGCGCGGAGAGCAGCGGAACCGAGAAGTATCGCCCGCGGCCCGTCGCGAGGCCGCGTTCCAGCGTGGCGCGCGCCGCTCCGAGCTCCCCGTTCGCAAGCAGGGCCTGGCCGAGGTTGCAGAGGGCCTGGCGCAGGCCCGTGGGGCTCGCGACCTGCTCGGCCAGCTCGACGGCCTGGCGGCCGTAGATGACGGCGGTCGCGGTGGCTCCTCGTTGGCGTTCAAGCGTGGCGCGATCGCCTTGGGTGACGCCCTGCTGGCTCGATTCCTCGCACGCAGTCGCCAGCTCGAACGCCCGATCGAGGTAGTGTCCGGCACGACCGAGCTGGCCCGCGGCGGCGAAGAGCCTCCCTCGCAATCCCAATGCCATGGGGCCCACGGGAAGCTCCGCGAGAAAATCGATCTCGGTGTCGAGAGGAACGGCTGACTCGTCTCTCAAGGCAAGGGCTCGATCGACGGCTTCGGTGATACCCAGTAACGAGACGAGCATTCCTCGGGCCGACTCAATGCCCTCGAGTCCATCGAAGCGGGAGGCGGTCTCCTCGGCGTACAGGATGCCGTCCGCGGTGCGGCCCGCGAGCATGTATGCCATAGCGATCGTCATGCGAAAGCTCAGCTCGAGATCGCGACGGTCGCCGAGGCGCGAGAGAACCGCGTGGCCCTCATCGACGAGCGCATCCAGCTCGCCTTCCCCGGGCCCAAGCCGGGTCTCGTGTAGAGCGATCCAGCCGAGTGCCCGCAGCCGGAGCTCGAGGACCTCCGGCGAATCCGGGACGTCCGCCAGAAGCGCGCGCACCCGGCGGACATGAGTCAACGCCTCGGAGGGAACGCCCAGGCCGATCCAATCCGCTGCGCGGTCCGACCAGCGCGCTGCTTCGAGCGGCTCCGCGGCCTGCTCCCAGTGATGGGCGATGTGCGCCGCGTTCTCGTCGAGGGCACCGGCGTGGTGGGCCTCGAGAGCCTTCGCGACCGCCCCATGGGTACGGGCGCGCCGCTCCCGGAGCTGAGTGGCCGCCGCGACCTCCTGGGTGAGCGGATGCTTGAATGCGTACTCGAGCTCCGGGTAGAGGGAACGCTCGTACAGGAACTCCGTCCGCACCAGCGACCGAAGCGCCTCGGAGAGCTCGGCCGCCGGCAGGTCCACCACCCGCGTGAGCAGCGCGTCGGGAAGCTCTATGCCAATCACTGCGGCCGACTGGAGGACCTGTTTGTCGCGCTCGGCGAGGCGATCGATGCGAGCCGCCAGCACGCTGTGCACGCTGTCCGGGATCTCGATCTGGCTGGGAAGGCCAGCCAGCTGGTAGTCGCCGCGCCCACCGGTGAGGCGCCCCGCCTCGATCAGCGCGAGCACGACCTCCTCGACGAAGAACGGGTTGCCCGCGGTGCGTTGCGCGAGACGCTCGGCGAGCCCATCGAGCGACGGATCGCCGCCCAGCCACTCGGTCAGCATCTCCTGGATCCGATCCGCATCCAGCGGACGCAGTGCGAGCTGCTCGAAGTAGGAGCGGTGCGTCCAATCAGCGTGGTACTCGGGGCGGAAGTTGACCACCATCAACGTGCGGTTGCCCTCGGTCGCATCGGCCAGCGCAGTGACGAACGTCTCTGTCGTGGGATCGAGCCAGTGGAGATCCTCAAAAAGCAGCACGGCGGGCTCGCGCTGGCTGCGCGCCACCGAGATGCACTTCACCAGCTCCAGTACTCGGCGCTGGCGAAGCGCTGGCTCGAGCACAGGTGCGGGACGATCGGGGTCGGGAACGCCCAGGAAGTCGAAGAGGAGTGGCAGCTCGCTTTGCAGCTCCGCATCGACGAGAAAGATCCCGCCGGCGATCTTCTGGCGCGCGGTGCGATCATCGTCCCTGGCGCTGACTCCGAAGCTCTCACGCAGGAACTCGAGAATGGGCAGCAGCGGAATCGATTGGCCGTGACTGACTCCCGTTGCGTGGCGAACGGTGATGCCGCGGGCTCGGCAACGTGCAACGAACTCATGACAGAGCCGGCTCTTGCCGATGCCCGCGTCGCCCACGACTCCGACCACCTGGCCGTTGCCCTCGAGGGCGCGCTCGAGGGCGACCTCGAGGCGGTCGATCTCCTTCCCACGGCCGACGAACTTCGAGAAGCCCCGGGCACGCGAGCGGTCCAGCCGCGAGCGCAGCTCGCCCAATCCCTCCAGGCCGAACACGGAGACCGGCGCCGAGACGCCTTTCACGTCGAAGCCACCCAGCGCCTCGAGTCGAAAGAACCCGCGCACTAACACCTCGGTCGCCTCTCCGAGATAGGGTTTTCCGTCCTCGGCGAGCTGCTGCATGCGTTCGGCCAGGCCGACGGTATGGCCCTGGGCGGTGTAGTCCATGCGCAGGTCGTCACCGATCTTGCCGACCACGACCTCCCCGGAGTTGAGGCCGATCCGCGTCGCCAGCACCAGCCCGTGCTCGCGACGCAGCTGCTGGGCATGGGAACGGAGCGCGTCACACAGATGGAGGGCCGCATAGCATGCACGCTGGGCGTGGTCTTCGTGTGCAATCGGCGCGCCGAACAGCGCCATGATTCCGTCGCCGGTGTACTGGTTGACGGTCCCCTCGAAGCGATGCACGCCTTCGGCCAGGATCCGGAAGAATCCGTCGAGGATGTCATGCCAGCGTTCGGGGCCGATCTGCTCTGAGAGCTGCATCGAGCCCCGCACATCGGCGAACAGCACGGTCACCTGCTTGCGCTCGCCCTCCAGCGCCGATTTCGATTGGAGGATCTTGACGGCGAGGTGCTTCGGGGTGTAGTCGCGGGGCGTGCGTTCCGGGAGGCCGGTCGTGCGAAGTGACTGTGCGCCCGCATCGACAGGTTGACCGCAGGCGTTGCAGAACCCGGCGTCGGGCGGAAGTTCCTGTCCGCAGGCTCCGCAGGCCCGGGCAAGCGCGGAGCCGCAACCCGAGCAGAATCGCGAGCCGCCGGGATTCACTCGCTGACAGGAAGAACATTCCACCCAGCATGTCTCCTCTGGCCCCAGCAGAACCTAGCGAGCCCCTTTCTCGAAGTCACCACGAGCAACTGGAACGTCCCGGCTCCAGGGCCGGGACGCGCGTTATGCTATGGGCGTGCAGTGTCAGGCGTGTAGCTTCGAGAATCCTTCTGGGATGCGCTTCTGCGGGGGATGTGGCGCTTCGTTGGGGGCGGTTTGTGCGGCGTGTGGCACCGAGAGCCCGGCGGGCTTCGCCTTCTGCGGCCAGTGCGGCTCAGCGCTCGGGGGGGGCCTCGCCCGCAGGCGGGGCCGCTCTCCCGGAACGCTCTCCTCGCGACTACACACCTCGGCACCTGGCGGAACAGATTCTGGGCCAGCGCGGCGCGATGGAGGGTGCGCGCAAGCAGGTGACGGTGCTGCTTGCCGACGTAAAAGGCTCGATGGACATCGCGGAGAAGGTCGATCCGGAGCAGTGGCATCGCATCCTGGACGGTTTCTTCCAGATCCTCTCCGAGGGGGTCCATCGCTTCGAGGGGACGGTCAACCAGTACACCGGCGACGGAATCATGGCGCTGTTCGGCGCGCCGCTGGCTCATGAAGATCATGCGCAGCGCGCCTGCTTTGCCGCGCTACGTGTGCGGGAGGCCATCGATGGCTATGCAGATGAGCTGCGGCGGCAGGGGCATAACTTTGCGGTTCGCATCGGGCTGAACTCGGGCGAAGTGGTGGTGGGCACGATCGGCGACGATTTGCGCATGGACTATACGGCGCAGGGGCATACGGTTGGAGTTGCCGCGCGCATCGAGGGCCTGGCTGCACCGGGCCGCGTCTACTTGAGTGGGGAGACTGCGCGGCTCGTCGACGGCTACTTCGAGCTTCGCGATCTGGGCGCGACGCAGGTCAAGGGGGTCGAGGCGCCTCTCGAGCTCTTCGAGCTCGAGGGTGTCGGTGCCCTGCGTACGCGACTCGAACGTTCGCGAGCACGCGGTTTCACCCGCTTCGTAGGCCGCGGCGATGAGCTGAAGATGCTCGAGCAGGGCCTGGAGCGGGCGGATGCCGGCGAGCGGCAGATCGTTGGCGTGGTCGGTGAAGCGGGTATCGGAAAGAGTCGACTCTGCGCCGAGTTCGTCGAGCGCGCCCGTGCCCGCGGCGTTCCCATCTACGAGACCCATTGTCCGTCCCATGGAAAGAGCCTCTCCGGCGTCGGTGCGCGGGAGCTGAACCAGAGCTTCTTCGGGCTCTCCGAACACGATGCTCCTGGCGACGCGCGCCGCAAGATCGCCGGGACGCTGGTGCTGCTGGATCCCGGTTTCCAGGAGGTCCTGCCGCTGGTCTTCGATTCCTGTGGTGTGCCGGATCCGGAACGGCCGGCTCCCCCACTCGATCCGGCCCTGCGGCGCCACAGAACGGTGGCGTTCCTGCGCGCGCTCATCCAGGCCCGTAGCGCGCGGGAGTGTGCGCTCTTCCTGCTCGACGATCTCCACTGGGCGGATCCGGAGACCGATCTGTTCTTCTCCCAGATCGTGGAAACGGCGGCGGGCACCCGCACCATGGTGCTCTGCAACTTCCGACCCGAGTACGAGGCGGGCTGGATGGAATCCTCGGATTACCTGCGCATCCCGCTGCGTGCGCTGACGGCGGCGGACTCGGCACGTCTGGTGGATACGCTGTTGGGAAGCGACCGAAGCCTGGAGGGTCTGCGCACCCGCATCCTGGAGCGCGCCGGCGGCAACCCGTTCTTCGCCGAGGAATTGGCGCAATCGATGGTGGAATCGGGTGTCTTGGAGGGTGACGCTGGCGCCTATCGTCTTCGCGTAGGCGCGAATGTCGACGAGATCCAGGTTCCGGACACGGTCCAGGCCGTGCTCGCCGCGCGCATCGATCGCCTGGGCCAGCCCGAGCTGGAGTTGTTGCAAGCCGCCGCGGTCGTGGGTCGGGAGTTCAGCGAGACGGTTCTTGCGAAGGTCGTCGGCCGTGAGCCCGGCGAAATTGCCGAGAGCCTGGCTGCCCTGCGGGCCGCCGACTTCGTGGTCGAGGAGGCCGTCTACCCCGAGATCGAGTACGCGTTCAAGCACCCGCTTACCCACGAGGTCGCTTATCGGAGCCAGCTCGCGAGCCAAAGGGCCGGACTGCATGACGCTGCCGCGGCAGCGCTCGCCGAGCGCGGCGTCGACCCGGCGTTGATCGGCCAGCATCTCGAGCAAGCCGGCGAATCCTTGGCCGCCGCCAAGCGCTTCGCCGAAGCCGCCGGCGAGGACGTTCACAAAAATCCAGAGCCCGCGTACAGGAGTTGGAGAAAGGTCCGAGAGCTTTGCGTGTCGCTCGCAGAGCCAGAAGCACGGGCCCTCCATGAACAGGCGATCTCCCAGATCCTGCTCGCGGCTTGGGGTGTCGAGATCGAAGTCCAGGAAGCGGCCGAGCTGCACGAAGAGGGCATGGCGTTGGCCGAGGCGCGAGGAGATGTGCGGGCCCAGGTCATCTTGCTGGGGATCTACTCCTTCCTCTGCTGGCGATTCGAGGATCCCTACGCTCAGGTCGAGGTCCTCGAGAGGGCCGCGTCGCTCGTTGCTGATAGCGATGATTTCGAGCTCTACGCGATGGTTCAACAGCGGCTCGGCTGGGCTCACATGACGGCCGGAAACCTGGCTCGCTGTCTTGACGTGACGGAAGCGGGCCTCGCCCGCTGCAGCCCGGATCGGAGCAAGGCGGGGCGCCTGGCGGGGTTCGGAAGCCAGCTGTTCATGCTCGCGCAACGCGCCTACGCGAAGGGTCTGCAGGGGCACTTCCAGGAAGCGGAGCAGGGCCTGCTGGAGGCCCAGAGGTTCGGCGTCGAGGATGACGATTCCATGACGCTCGCCAGCATCATGGCGTACCAATCGAATCTCGCCACTCTGTGCGGGCAGTACGACAAGGCCGAGGCGGCGGCGCGCCAAGGCATCCAGTACGTCACCTCAGGGCTCGCCAGTGGGTTCGGTGTCGTCCCCCGCATGAGCCTGGCCTCGGTCCTGGTCAAAGGGAACCGCAATGAGGAGCTGCTTCAGATCGCCGACGAGATCGCTTCCTTTGGCGGGTGGGAAAGCGTCTTCAAGGAAGTCGGGGCGAGTTTCCGTGCGCTGGGCCTTTTCGGCCTGGGGAAGGTTCAAGAGGCTCGCGCGGAACTCGAGACCCAACCCGGGAGCGGCGAGAGCATGGCACCCGAGTGGATTGGCGGAGAGATCCGGAGCGTCGGTATCCGACGGCGAGTCCTCGGCCTCGAAGCGCGGCGAAGGTGTGAGGAACTCGTCGCTGAAGCTCAGCGCAGGATCGACGCGACGGGTCTGACGATCTTCCAGCCGGACCTGGATCTCCAGCGCGCAGAGCTCGCCCGCGACGCAGGCGACGAGACAACCTGGAGATCCCTGCTCGAAGGCGCCCGCCGCATCTTCGAGGCCGACGGCCGGAGCCTCCGCGTGGCCGAGATCGACGCCGAGCTGAGCGGATAGGCAGAGGAACTCCTATCCCCTGACGTGACATGCCCTCCGGGGAGAACGAGGGCTAAGCGCCAGCGGTAAGTCCATCTGGGGTGATCTGAGGAAGGGCTAAAGAGATTGTACAAAGCGTACGATATGTACTATCCTGCCGAAGCGCCGGGAGTGGCGCGAACGCATTTCCACCTAGGACCCCGCCATGCCCAACACCATCCGCGTCAGCGAAGCCCGAGGGGACTTCTCCGAAATCGTTGATCGAGCTGCGCACCGCCACGAGCGCGTGCGCCTCTCCCGCCATGGCAAGGAGGTGGCTGCCATGGTGCCGATCGAAGATTTGGAGCTGCTGGAGCTGCTGGAGGATCGATTGGACCTGGATGCGATGCGAGAGGCCCTCGCCGAGAGCGACAAACGCATCCCCTACGACACGATTCGCCAGGAACTCGGCCTGAAATAGCGCTCGCGTGCCGCAGTATTCAATCGAGTTCACGGCCGCGGCCGCGCGCGACATTCGCAAGCTCGCGCGGTCCGATCGCCGAATGATGCGTCGGATCGACGCTGCTATCCAGGCTCTCCGCGATGACCCGCGCCCGGATGGCGTTCGGAAGCTCCAGGGTGGGACCGACGAGTATCGGATCCGCGTGGGTGACTATCGGGTCCTGTACACAATTGCCGACGACGAGCTCGTGATCTGCGTCGTGCGAGTCCGTGACCGGAAGGGTGTCTACGGCTAGCCCCTGTGGATGCCACCGGTCCTAGATCGGATCCCTCTGCGAGGCCTTCGATCCGGCCGAAGCCCGGCGCCTCGCCGAGCGGCTCGAGATCCACTACACGCCCAAGCATGGAAGCTGGCTCAACATCGCAGAAACCGAGCTGAGCGTCTTAGCGATGCAGTGTCTCGATCGCCGGATCCCGCCGAAGCAGGATCTGGAACGCGAAGTCGAGGCCTGGGAATACGACCGCAATAACACGACGAAGGGCGTAGACTGGCAGTCCACCACCGAGGACGCGCGGGTGAAGCTGCGGCGACTCTACCCGCAGATTGTATCGTGACGAGGGCCTAGTTGCCGGGCGAATCCGAGGCCGGCCGGGAACCGCTCTTGCCCTCGGACTTCATTGTCAACTGGCCGTTGAAGCTGGCGCCGTCCTCGATCACCACCGTCGGCGATTCGAGGTTGCCTTCGACCGCGGCCGTCTTGTGCAGGACGATCTTGCGGGTCGCCACGACGTCACCGATGACCTGACCGCTCACGATCACGATCTGGGATTCGATGTTGGCATCAATCTCACCCGTCTCACCAACCACCAGCGTGTTCTCGCTGCTGATCTGACCGCGGAAGCTTCCATCGATCCTGACCGTGTCCTTGAACGAAAGCTTTCCTTCGAAAGCCGAGCCCTGGTCGATGAAGGCCGTGAGGCCGGCCTGGGCACTGTTCGACCCAGCCTGCGGAGCCGGTGCCCCGATCGTCTCTTCTTCGCCTCGACCGCGTCCGAATGCCATACGTGTTCTCCCTCGGAAGCCCGATCCGTGGGCCCGTGAGTGCCGGAATCGGCGCCTCGGGGGAAAACTTGAGAAGCGCCCAGGAAGGCCGGCAGGCGGCTCCTCGGCCCCTGGAAAAACCCTGCCGAAACGGGGCCTTGCGCGAAGGCTCTGCGGGCCCCCTGCGAGCTGCCGGGCACTGACCTTCCGGCGACGAGCGCTAGACTCGCCCCGCCATGGCCGACGCCGAACCCTCGACAGGCCACCCTGTGGCCGCCGCCACATTGCCGCCCGGGCTTCGGGAGAGCCTGATCTCGGGCCGCATCCACTCGGCCTATCTGCTGTCCGGCCCCGGCGATGCGCCACGGAACGCTGCGCTCTGCTTCGCGCGTGCCCTGGTCTGCGAGGGAGCTCCCAGCGAGGCGCCCTGCGGAAGCTGCGGCACATGCCGCCGCTCCGAGCCCGGCGAGCCGATCGCCCTGGATGGCGCCGGCAAGAAGGGCCCGCCGATGCGCCACGTGGGCGATCACCCGGACCTGCTCTGGATCGAACGCGGAGCTTCGGACACCCGCGTGCGCATCGGTCAGGTACGCGCGCTACAGGCTGCGATGCGTCTCCGCGGAAGCGAAGGCAGCCACCGGGTCGCGATCATCGCCGATGCCGAGTGGCTGAACCAGGAGGCGCAGAATGCGCTTTTGCGCTTGCTCGAAGAGCCGCCGCCTCGCACCAGCCTGGTACTCGTCACCCAGAGCCCGGCTGGGCTGCTCGCAACCGTGCGTTCCCGCTGTCAGCGCATCGCCTTTCCCGCAACGACGGGAGATGCACTCGAGGGTGAGGAGGCCGCGGAGATCATCGACTACCTGAACCGGATTTCCACCGCGAGCATTCCCCAACTGCTCGATTGGGCCGAGAGTTTCCGCGGGCCGCGCGCCATTGCCGCCGCCGGAACGAACGAACTGCTGGGTGTGGCCTCCGCCTGGCTGCACCGGGAGATCTGCCAGGCCGCCGAGGCCGGCCGCACGGATCTCGAAGGTCCCCTGCGCGCCTTCGAAACCGTGCAGCGTTGCCGCAAGGGCCTGGCCCAGCGGAACGCCAACCCCCAGATGGTGGCCGAACGCGCATTGTTGGCCCTTCGGGATGGCGCCCTTCGATGAGCGGCTACGCGATCACCACGCCCATCTACTACGTGAATGCCGAGCCTCATATCGGCCACACCTACACGACCGTCGTGGCCGACACCCTGGCGCGCTACCACCGCATGGCTGGAGAGGAAACCTTCTTCCTCACCGGAACGGATGAGCACGGCGACAAGATTGCCGAGGCTGCCCGTGCCCAGGGCAGCGAGCCGAAGGCCTTCGCCAACCAGATCTCCGCCGTCTTCCGCTCCACCTGGGAGACCCTCGGCATCTCCTTCGATCGTTTCATCCGCACGACCGATCCCGACCACATGCATGCCGTCCAGCACATCCTGCGGCTGATCCACGATAAAGGCGACATCGAATTCCGCGAGTACCAGGGCCTCTACTGCGTCGGCTGCGAGCGCTTCCTCACCGAACGCGACATGCAGGACGGCCTGTGCCGGGATCACGAGCGGGCACCCGAAGAGCGAACGGAATCCAACTACTTCTTCCGCATGAGCCGCTACTTCGATGCCCTGGGCGAGAAGTTGGAACGCGATCCGGATTGGATCCGCCCGGCGCGCTACCGAAACGAAGTCATCGCCATGCTTCGCGAAGGCAGTGGCCTCGAAGACCTGTGCATCTCCCGCCCGAAGAGCCGCCTCGATTGGGGAATCGAGCTGCCCTTCGACGAGAACTATGTTTGTTATGTCTGGTTCGATGCCCTGATCAACTACCTGGCAGGCCTCGGCTACCCCGACGCACCCGATTGGGAGGAGCGCTGGTCGGGCGTCGAGCATCTGGTGGCCAAGGACATCCTCAAGCCCCACGGCGTCTTCTGGCCTTGCATGTTGATGGCCGCGGACATCCCGCTCTACCGCCACTTGAACGTCCACGGCTATTGGAACCTGGACAACCGCAAGATCAGCAAGAGCCTCGGCAACATGGTTTCGCCCATGGTCATGCGCGAGCGCTACGGATTTGACGCGTTCCGCTACTTCCTGCTGCGGGACATGTCCTTCGGCCTGGATTCGACCTTCAGCGAGGAGGCGCTGGTCACGCGCATCAATGCGGATCTGGCCAACAATCTCGGCAACCTCGTGAGCCGGACGCTGAACATGACGGCCCGCTTCTCGGGCGGCGTGGTGCCCGAGCCAGGACCCACGGGCGAACTGGAGCAGGCGGTGCAGGACGCCGCGGCCGAGGCCGCCGCGGAGATGGACCGACGCATGCGCGCGATGGAGCTTCATCGCGCGGTGGAAGCCGTGACCCGCTTGATCGACGCGACCAACAAGTACCTCGACCGGCGCGCCCCCTGGAAGGCCGCCAAAGAAGAAGGCCGTGAGGAGGAAGTCCGAACGACCCTCTACACCTGTTGCCAGACCTTGCGCGCGATCGGGCTGCTGCTGGCGCCGATCATTCCCGAGGCGGCCTCCGAGATCTTGAAGCGGCTGGGCCAGGAGGACCTGCTGGCCACCGCGCGTCTTCCGGCCGACGCGGCTGCCTGGGGCGCCCTGACACCGGGCACGCCCACGACCAAGGGCGATTCCCTCTTTCCGCGGGTGGAATTGCCCGAGGAGACCGAGTGAGCGCACCGATCTGGCTGGATTCCCATTGCCATGTGACCGCGGATGCCTTCGCTGAAGACCGGGAAGACGTGATGGCACGCGCCGAGAGCGACGGCGTCGCGACGATGATCGCCATCGGAGCCGGCTACGGCGTCGACCACAATGCCCGGGCGGTCGAACTGGCGGAGCGCGACCCGAGGGTCTTCGCCACGGTCGGCGTGCATCCCCACGACGCGGATCAGCTCGACGACGCGGGCCGAACGAAGCTTCGCGAATGGCTCAGCGCACCGCGGGTCATGGCCGTCGGAGAATGCGGCCTCGACTACTTCTACGAGAACTCGCCGCGGGAGATCCAACGCGAGGTCTTCGCTGAGCAGGTGAGCCTGGCCCGGGAGCTCGATCTACCGGTCAGCATCCACGTTCGGGACAAGGCTTCGGATGCCTACGAGGAGCTTCTCGACATCTGGCAGGCTTGCGGGCACGGCGAGGTCGAGGGCGTGCTCCACTGCTACACCCACGATCTGCCCTTCGCTCGCCGTGCGATGGATCAGAACCTCTGGATCTCGTTCTCGGGCATCCTCACCTTCAAGCGGGACCGGGGGCTGCGCTCGGTTGCCGCCGAGCTTCCTCTCGAGCGCTTGATGGTCGAAACCGACGCGCCGCTTCTCGCCCCGGAAGGGCATCGGGGCCGGCGCAATGAGCCGCGCCACGTCGCCATGGTGGGCGCCTCCCTGGCCGAAGCACAACAGAAACCCCTGGAAGAGATCGCCCTGCGCACGGCCGAGAATGCGCGCAGCCTCTTCCGCCTTCCCGGAGGCCCATCGTGACCGAGGCGGCGCCCATCCTCAAACTCGCCCGGCGCCTCGCCCTCGAAGCCGGCGCGATCCAGAAGGAGCGCTACGCGACCGAGCTTCAGATCGAAACCAAGAGCGCCGCAGTCGATCTGGTAACCGACGTGGACAAGGCTTGCGAAGCCTTGATCGTCGACGCGATCACCGCCGAACGACCCGAGGATGCCGTCCTCGCCGAAGAAGGCAGTGGCGTCGACCATCCCGGGGCCGAACTCCGCTGGATCATCGACCCGCTCGACGGAACCACGAACTACGCCCATGCCTACCCGCGTTTCTGCGTTTCGATCGGCGTCACCCGGAACGGGGAGCCCTGGATCGGCGTCGTCTACGACCCGTTGCTCGACGAGCTCTATGAGGCCGTACGCGGTGAGGGTGCTCGCCTGAACGGCGAACCCCTTCGGGTTTCTCCCGAGAAGGATCTGTCTCATGGCCTGTTGGCCACGGGCTTTGCCTACGACCGCCGCAAGAGCGAAGAGGACAACCTTACCCAATTCGCCGCCTTCTTGAAGGCGGCCCGCGCCCTCCGGCGCGACGGCAGTGCGGCGCTCGATCTTTGTTATGTCGCTGCCGGACGCTTCGACGGCTTCTGGGAGTTCAAGCTGCAGCCCTGGGATGTCGCGGCGGGCTGCCTGATCGTCAACGAGGCGGGCGGACGAACCAGCGACACCGAAGGCGGCGAGAGTCATTGGAGCGGACGGACCGTCGTTGCCAGCAACGGAGCCCTGCACGAAGCCATGCTCGATGTCCTACGGAGGCACGCATGAGTCGATTCCGCATCTTCGCCGCGCTTCCGCTCCTCGCCGTCCTGGCTGCACCCGCTGCCTCACAGCCCGATCCGCCGAATCGGGATACCCCCCAAACACCGGAACCGGTAGCGACGACCAGCAAGCTGCGCACCTTCCTGGAACAGATCGACCGGGTCCTGGTCACCCGCCAGAGGTCCCTCGCCCCGATCGCCATCGAAGCTGGCGGCACCCTCACCGTATCGGGAATCGGCGCCTTCGAACCGGGCCTCGAGAGCCAACGCCTGCTCGGCCTGCGCATCGACCTCGACGCACCAGGCCTGGAACCCGAAGAGCGCGTCGCCTATCTCGACCTGCACGAGGTCGAAGCCTTGCTGCGCGGCATGGCCAACCTCGCGTTGGTAGCAGCCGAAGAAGGCGGCGGACTCGAAACGGAGGCGCGCATCCTCACACTCGAAGGCTTCGGCCTCGGCGTCTGGATGCACCAGGGCACCACCCGCTACCAGATCCGCGGCGGCGCCGAAGGACACATCGTCGGACACGTCTCCCGTGAGAACTTCACGAAGCTGAAAAAGCAGATCGAAACCGCCCGCGACCTCCTCTTCAACGGCGCGCCCACCCAATGAGCCAGCCATCCCCTCCACACCTCGCGAGCTCCACTTCGCTCCTCGTGAGGGGCATTGCAGTCGCCGGGGCTGGGCACAGGCCGGGCGGAATGGCTCGGCCTGTGCCCAGCCCCGGCGAAGCTGTCCCAATTGCCAGCACGGCCGATCGCGGCCCAGGAAAGCAAGCTGCGCAACCTCGACACTCGGCTACTCCTCCGGCGCCCCTTCTTCTGCACCCTCGGATGAATCCTCTTCCAGAACCTCCGGGGGCGTCTCCTTGGCCATGAACCGATTGCGCCAGGCCTCGAGGCTCACGGGCAGGTGTTCCGCCAGGGCGCCGTCGAGCCAGTAGACGATCGGGTCCTCGGGGCGTTGGGCGGCGATCCCCCGACCGGCCTCGATGCGGCCGAGATGCAACTCGGCCAAGGGCTCACTGCCCTCCCCTTCCGAGAAGACCCGCAAGGTGGCGCTCGGCGGGGAAAGGCCCAGCGCCGCCAACTCGTTTTCGCCCATGCTCTCGGCCGCGATGTCGAGTGCTTCGAGGCCGGAGAGTTCCGAGAGCAACCGGCTGGCCTTCCCGGGCGCCAGGGCCTCGGGCTCGGTCTCCCAGGCGCCCTGCTCGGTCTGTCGCGCCTGGATCGTCAGATCTTCGCCAGCGTCTCGAAAACGGAGTTCGAAACGCGCAGCGTCGTTCACCTCGAAGCGGGAGAGTTCCTTGAAACGATAAGCCACGACCGTGCGCGGTAGATTGTCCAAGCGGCTCTCTGCAATCTCGTAGAGATAGCCATCCCGCCCCTTGGCGACGCGATTCGAGCCGTTCGCGGCGCTGGCGACCTGCAGATCCGCCAGGATGGCATCTCCCTCGCCGCGTAGGATCACACCATAGGCCGGCGATTCGAAGGCCGCGGCTTGCGCTTCGTCCGGCTCGTCCACGTAGCCTTCCGCACGCAAGAAGCGGAGGTCCGAGAGCAGCCCGGAAATCGCACTCTCATTCGCCTCAGCATCGAGCGGCTTGCGCAATCGCCAGACCTCACCCTCCTTTGCCAACGCGACACCACCACCAACCCAGGTGACCTCGACATCCCGGACGGCATCCCGATCGAAATCGAGAACACGCGAATCGCGCAGATCAGAGAGGCTCTTGCGCATGGCACCGAGTCGATAGGTCGGCACCGTGAAGACGCGAGCATCTCCCTCCGCCTTCACATAGCTGTTGCCGCCGGTGGGTATCGAATCGCCCAGGGTCAACGCCACTTCACCTTCCCCGGCGGCCGCACGCACATCCGGCTCGCCTGCCAGCCCGTAGTTCTCGAGCGGCTCCGGATCGTCGAAGACCTTGTCGGTCACGAGATCGGCCACGGCATCCGCCAAGGCATCGGCCGCAGTGCCGTCTGCGGGAAACTCGAGGGGCTCTCGCAGCGCCCACCCCTCGGCGGTCCTTTCGAGGCGCACGGCCTGATCGTCCGTGGTCTTCAGCCAAAGCGACGTCACCTCTTCGGCCTTCAGATCCGCGAAGATCTCCTTTTCGGTCTGCTCCGCGGCAGCGCGTTCGTCCGCGCCTTCGACCTCCCAGAACCAGATGAACGCGCCCAGCACAGCCACCACGATGGCCATGAGGAGTGTGGATTTCGGACTCACGCGCGCTCTCTCATCGTCCGGGCGCGCGCCGTCGCCGCCACCAGGCGATGACGCCGAGCACAGCCACCGTTTCGGGCAAGACGAAGAGCGAGGCGTAGCGTAGGGCGAGGAAATCGTCGGTCGTGAGCTGGAGCCGGCTCGCCACACCGGTCTTCGGACGAATCGAGATCGATTCCACGTCGCCGAGCAACCAGTTCACGGAGTTGAGGAAGAAGTCACGGTTCACATAGGCACCGATCAACTGATTCGAGGCGAAATCCGCGTCGCCGACCACGACGATCCGCGCCGGTGCTGCAGGAGCCCCCTCTTCCGAATCGTCGGCTGCCGTGAGGCTCAACGTGCCAGCGACGGCCATCGTGATCGGGCCCCGCGAATCCTCGGGATCGAAGCCCACTTCTCCCGCCTTCTCGAGGCGGGCCAGATCGACCTCGGCCCAGGAATCTTCGCCGGTCCGGACCAGGGATTGAAAGGCACCGGCCGCTTCCGCAGTGATCGTCAAGCTGCGTGCGAACTCGTAGACCGTGAAACCGCGCAGCTCGTCCGTGATGGGATGTGGACCATAATCCTTCGCGAAGGGTGTCGTCGGGGTGCCTACCATGCCGCCCACCAGATCGACGACCACGTCCTCACCGACCTTCACGCCCCATTCCGCGAGCAGGGGTGCCACGTCCGTGTTCGCGCGGGGATCCAGCATCATCATCAATGCACCGCCCCGCTCCGCGTAGGCGCGAAGAGCCGCATGCTCGGGGTCGAGCAATTTTCGTTCGTCAGCGCCTCGGCGGCGAACGCGAAACCCGTGGCCTCCTCGGCGCCGTCGCCCTCGGTCGGCCGTTCGTTATGCCCGATGACGAAGTACACCTTCTTCTGTTCACGCCGGGTGAGTTTGACGATGGCGTTGGTGAGCGCCTCCTCCGTCATCTCGCGAACCTCGACGGATTCCTCGCCGATGGTCACATGCAGGAGGCCCTCCCGCAGCCGCTCGGGCTCGATCTCGAGCTCGCGCAACCGACCGGGCTGACGCTCCGGATCCAGCCATTCGACCTTGACCTTCTCGGAGATGAAGCTGTAACGCTCCAGCAGTTCCTTGGCGGGCACCGCCGCCATGGGCGAGTAGACCCCGACCACGACGAGGTCGGTCCAATCCCAGCGCGTGTGGTAGCGGGTGGACATGAACGCCAGCAGGCCAAGGAGGGCGATCCCGAGCGCCGCCGTCAGTACGGCACTGGTGCCGTACTTCCCCGCCCGCCGGGCCTCGCCGGTCTGCATCCGCTCCCGGAAGCCGTCCAGATTCGAAAAGATCGCCGTGCCCATCAGACCCAGGCCAACCAGCAGGTTGCCAAGGCTCCAGACCAGCTCATTCCAGAGCAGAACCGGGCCCGAAAGCAGCTGCATCAGGAAGGAGAGCACGGCGAACAGGAAGGCGACCCCGCCGAGGGCCATGAGCAAGCTCGACCAGACCTTCATCATCGCCACCTCACGGATTCGACGGCAGTCTTGGTCAAGATCAGGAACGCTCCGATCATGAAGCCGAAGTAGGCCAGGTCCCGCGTATCGATCAGGCCCCGCGCGAGCTTGTCGAAGTGATCCGAGGTGGACAGCCAGGTGAGCACACTCGCCAGCCCGGTCGCCGTCCCCGCCGCACCTTCCGCCACGCCGAGATCCGCGACGACCGAAAGCAGCCACAGCACCAGCAGCAGTGCCAACGCCAGGAAGAAGGCCACGAGCTGATTGCGCGTCACGGACGAAGCGAAGGTGCCGACCGCAGCGTAGGTGAGCCCGAGAAGCCAGAGGCCCAGAAGCCCCGCCAGCGTCTGGAGGCCTTCCGGATCCGGATCCGCCAGATCGAAACCGCCGAAGAGCAGCCCCAACACAGGCGTGTCGCCATCCAGAAAGAGCAGCGAGGGAAAGAAACCCATCATGAGGATCAGCAGCGTGACGAAGGCCGCGGCGGCGAGGTACTTGCCGAGCACGAGTTCCCACATCGTGAGGGGGCTCGTCATCAGAAGCTCCTCCGTGCCGTTGGTCTTCTCCATGGCGAACAAGCCCATCGTGATGCCCGGGATCAGGAACAGGAAGACGATCCACATGACCTGGATGAACGGACCGATCAGCTGGTTGTTCAGGTTGATTCCGCGCAACGCCTCGAATTGGCCGATCTGCTGGTAGTAGTTGATCGCTTCACTGAAGCCCTGCACCGAGAGCAGGAAGAAGAAGCCCGCCAGTACGGAGAACAAGGTGAGTACTGCGTAGGCCACGGGCGAGACGAAGAGCGAACGAAGCTCCCGTCCGGCGATGGCGCCGACATGTCTCATGCCGCCTCCTCTTCGCGGAGGATGATGCGCGCGAACATGTCCTCGAGGCTCTCACCGGCCTCGGTCAGCTCGGCCATACTTTGGTCGAGCACTTTCTTGCCGTTGTGGATCATGATCACGCGCCGACAGATGGCCTCGACCTCGGCGAGGATATGGGTCGAGAGCACGATCGTATGAGCTGCCTTCTCGGGATCGGCCAAGTCGGCGATCAGATGCCGGATCTCGCGGATCTGGATCGGGTCGAGACCGACGGTGGGCTCGTCGAGGATCAGCACTTTCGGATCGTGGACGATCGCCTGGGCGATGCCGACCCGCTGCCGATAGCCCTTCGAGAGGGAGCCGATCACGCGGCGATGCACGTCGGCCAGACCGCAACGCTCGGTTGCGCTCTCCACCGCCGCCTTGCGCTGGCCCCGCGGCACGTCCTTGATCTTCGCGACGTAGGTGAGGTAGCCGGTGACGTCCATCTCGGGATAGAGCGGTGGCGTCTCCGGCAGGTATCCGACGGCGCGGCGCGCCGCGAGGGGATCGCTGAAGATATCGTGGCCTGCGATCCGCGCGGTGCCATCGGTCGCGGGCAGGAAACCCGTGAGGATGCGCATCGTCGTGGTCTTGCCCGCGCCATTCGGCCCGAGGAAGCCGACGACCTCACCGGCCTCGGCGGTGAAGGAGACGTCGTCGACCGCGACGAAATCTCCGTAACGTTTGGTGATGCCATCTGCCTCGATCAATCCAACCCCTCCGTGGCCAAGCTGTCGTCAGCCTCGATCAAACCTGTTGCTCCGAGCCCGAATGCTTCCGAGCCCGAATCCTTCCGAGCCCGGCTCACCCAGAGCACGCCTCGTTCCGAGTGTGCTTTATTCCGGACCCGCACTGCCGCGCAGGAAGATATCCACTATCTGATCGGCCGTGTCCAGATAGAAGGCACGTTGGGCGGCGTCTTCTTCTGGCGCCTCGGTCACGCCGAGCACCAGGCTGGTGATGACGAGATCCACTGCACCGAGAAAAAGTGACGCGGCCACGCGCACGTCGAGATCCTTACGCAGCTCGCCACGCTCCTGGGCGCCCGAAAGAATGGCCTCGAACGCGGAGAACAGGCTCCCCACGGCCTTCTGTTGGGCGGGTTCGGCGAAGCGACTGGAGCGTTGGATTTCGAGCACGAGCACCTTCACCCAGTCGGGTCGCAGCCTGAACGCGTTCAAGATCAGGGTGGCGATAGACACCAGCTGGTTGCGCACGGTTCCCGGGCCCCGGCCAATGGCCTGCAATGCGTCCAGCAGGCCACCCCAACGTTCCTCGAAAATGGTGGCAAGGATCTCGTCCTTGTTCTTGAAATAGTGGTAGACGAGGCCGTAGGCGATCTCGGCTTCGGCCGAAATATCCGAGATCCGCGCCTTGTGGAAGCCCTTGCGGGCAAACACGACAATGGCGGCTTCGAGAATACGATCCCGCTTCTCGCCCTTGGGTTTAGGGGCGGAATCGTCGTCCTTGGGCTGAGGAGCTACAGGTAGGGGGCGCGCCATGGTCCGTATCGAAGAAGGGGGTCGCTTCGGCCGGAGCCGAGGGCGGCAATATACTACCCTTCCCTTGGCGGTCGAGCGCGCCTGCAACCCGCCCCTCGCTCACGGGAGCCGGCACTCATCGATGCGGATCGCGCTGGTGATCGAACGATTCGAGCCAGGAGGTGGGGTCGAAGGGGCTGCGTGGGCCGCGGCCCACGCACTTCACGCCGCAGGCGACGACGTGCACGTGGTCTGCCGTCGGGCAGCTCCTGCCAAGGGGCCGATCCCACGGCCCGTGCGCGTCTCGGCCAGCTGGCAGCCCTGGCGGGTCCTGGCCTTCTCGCGGGCCGCCGCCGCCGCCGCGCCCAGGGGCGAATACGATGCCGTGCACGCCTTCTCCCGCACCCGGCATCAGGACGTCTATCGAACCGGTGGCGGCTGCCACGCCGCCTATATGGAACGGGCGTACGGCGCGACCGGGGCGGGCTGGCGCCGCTTCACGCCTCGCCACGCGGCGATCCTCCGCATCGAAGGCGCCGTCTTCCGCGATTCGAGCCAGTGGGTGCAATGCAACTCCGAAATGGTGCGAAACGAGATCCTGGATCGTTACCCGGTCGATCCCGAGCGAATCGTGGTGATTGCCAACGGTGTCGATCTGGAGCGCTTCCGCCCCGCCGCCGACCGGGCAGAACGCGACGCCTTGCGGAGGGAACTCGATTCCGCCGACCGGCTCGTGTGGCTCCTGGTTGGCCACGGCCATCGGCGCAAAGGCATCGATACGGCGATCCGGGCGCTCGCCAGGCTCAGCGAAGGAAACAGTGTCCTTTGGATCGCCGGGCGCGAGCAGGAACCGGCACGAGCGCTGGCAGCCCAGCTCGGGGTCGAAGATCGGGTGCGACTGCTCGGCCGTGAGCGCGACCCGGCCCAACTCTACGCGGCCGCGGACGCCTTCATCCTGCCGACGCGTTACGACGCCTTCGCCAATGTCTGTCTGGAAGCAGCCGCCAGCGGACTCCCCGTGCTGACGAGTGGCGCGAATGGCGCAGCCGCCTGGCTAGGCGAAGCCGGCCTCGTCGTGGACGACCCGGAGGATGTCGAGGGATTCAGTGAGGCCCTCACGCACCTCACCGATGCCGGTAACCGCGCTGCGTTGGGAGGTGCGGCCCGGGCGAAGGCCGAAACGCGCAGCTGGGCCGACCACGTGCGGGACCTGCATGCGCTCTACGCCAAGGTGAAAGCGTGAGCGCGGGCATCCTGTGGCAAAGCGGCGAGGCGGCTGTACAGCAGCGCGTCGAGGCGTGGTTCGTTGGCGATGCGGCGGCCGACGTCCTGCGGGACAATCCGCGCCGACGGCTGGTGCGGCTCTCGGGCGAAGGCGGAGCCGATCTCCTGATCAAGCAGTTCCGGACCGGCAGCCGTCACGCCCGTCGCGAGCGCTGGAAGGCCCGCCTGGGGCGTAGCCCCGCCGATCGCGAACGTCGCTTCCTGTGCTCGCTGCATGCCGCCGGAGCGCCTGTCCCCGAGCCCCTTGCCTGGGGAACGATGGCCGATGGCGACCGTCTGTTGGTGCTCCCCTTCCTGGAAGGCGGCACGGGAGCCGACGGACTTTCCGATCTTCCCGCGGAACGCCGGACGCAGCTCGATGCGTTGGGCCGTGCGGTCCGGGCCATCCACGACGCGGGCTATGTGCATGGGGATCTTCACGCCGGCAACGTGTTGTTCACACCCGAGGGCCCGGTTCTGGTGGATCTCCAACACGCCCGAAGCGTGAAGAACGAAGCAGATCGAACCCAGGACCTTGGCGAACTCGACTATTCCTTCTGGGGACGCGCCTCCATCGCGGATCGCGTGCGCCTCCGTCGCTCCGCCCTCGCGCCGGGCTCCGCGACGCCTGACGCGCTCCGAGCCATCGGCGAAGCCGCTCGGGACAAGGCCTGGCGCCACGGCAAGAGCCGCACACGCCGCCTGCTGCGACCCGGCCGACGCTGCGACGCGATTCGCCTCGACGAAGGCGTCGGCCTCCGCTGGCACGAGTTTCCCGAACGGGCGGTTCGAGATTCACTCGCTGCTCACCGGGCAGCCCTCGACGGAAAAGGCCCGCCGGGAAGCGAAGTGCTCAAGGACGATGGCCGCTCGCGCATCACGCGAACCCGCGCCGGAGGCCGAGCCGTGTTCGTCAAAGAGGTGTTGCCGCGGGGGCCCCTACGGGTCCTGGCCGATGCATTTCGCGGCAGCCCGGCCTGGCGCGGCTGGCGGGCGGGCCACGGCATTCGTGAGCGGGGCCTCGCTGCCGCCCTTCCCCTGGCGACGATCGACGCCCGGCATTTCGGCCTGACGCGGCGCTCGTGGCTCGTACTCGAAGATCTGGCCCCTGCAGTCGACTTGCTGGATCTCCCGGAAGACGGCCAGCCTGCTGCGCTCGGAGCGCTAGGCGCCTGGCTCGGCCAGCTTCACCTCCGCGGCATCGACCACGGCGATCTCAAGGCGACCCACCTGTTTGCGCGATCCGATGCGCCCGCTGCGATGCCGGCGCTGATCGATCTGGAGGGGCTGCGCTTTCGTCGACGAATCCCGGAGGCCCGGCGTCTGACGGCGCTCGCGGAGTTGAACGCGTCTCTGCCGGAATCCTGGCCCGACGAAGCCCGACGCCGAGCGTTCTTCCGCTATGCCACCTTCGAGCCCTTCCAAACCGGCAGGAAGCGGGCTCTCAGCGAGGTCGTTCGTGCGAGCCGGGCGCGCCGTCACCGCTGGAACGGAGACGACTGCAGCGAGGCCCCGACTACCCCTTCGTGACGATCACCCACTTGTAGTAGGAGGAGGAGCCGGGAACGGCGCCGCCATCGCCCTCGGCGTATGCCAGGCTCGGTCCGGTCGCCGCACCCTTGACGATCTCTTTGAAGGCTTCGAGCTTGCGGCCCGGGTCATCCGGATTCAGTCCGTGAAAGACCAGCTCGACCTGCTCGCGCACATCGAGGATGTTCAGCACCAGGGTCGCGAGCGTGAAGAGCTTTCCAATGCCCTCGACCGCTTCGACAGAGAGCCGAGGCACGCTCACGTCGGATAGAGAAAAGCTGTATTCCAGACGCATGGTCGGTTCTCCCGATGGGGCGCGGAGCTGCCGCGCGCGCGAAGTGTGTAGCGAAGAGCGCCGGGCTCAGGAAGGCGGGGAATCACCTAGCTTGGCGATTTCGGCCATGAATTCTTCGCGGTCGAGAATCCCTTTGCGCAGCAGCAAGCGTGTCAGCGCCTGGAGAAGCTGGCGGGTGGAAAGCTCACCGGGGGATCCCCCTCCGGAAGAAGCCGCAGGGGAATCCGCGGAAGCCGTCGCAGGAATGTCGGTCTCATCGAGCCAGATTTCCTGAGACAGCTGGTCGCTGCCGTCGGGCACGGTGGCTGCCGGCGCAACCTCCGCGCTGATCTCCAGCGCGATCGTATGTTCGACGGGTCCGCTCTCGTAGCAGGTGCTGATCGCCCTGCGCAGCTGGATCGGGCCGGCCAGTAGGGGCTTCACGGCACAGCCCGTACGGAATGTCACGTCATCGAGAGCCGTGAGGTTCGTCGGATCTTCCATCGCCACGTAGAGCACATCGGCGCTGCCGCTTCCCGGCTCTCGTATCACGGGCAGGCAGGCGTACTTGATGGCCACTTCACTGGGGATCAATCCGATCACATCCGGGTGAATCTCGCGGCCCGAAAGATCGATCCCCTGGCAGCCCAGGCGCTCAGAAAGTATGCGGATCAGCTCGGATTCTTGCAGGTAGCCCAGTTGAACCAGGGTCTCGCCGATCCGGTTTCCCCAGCGTGCCTGCTCGCCCAGGGCGGAGCGGAGCTGGGTCTCGGTGATCTGGCCCGCGGCAAGCAGGACCTCTCCGATCTTCTTCATTGGTGCGCACCCCTTCGCGAATGCATCGGCGATTCGCCAGGCGAGCTGGAGCCGGGTGGGCCACCCCTGAATCGAGGGAGTTTCGCCCCGCCCTTCCGTCGACTGGCCGGCACCGGCCAGGAGAAAAGTACCTGGCTCAGGCACCGGGATCTCGCTCAACGACTCCAGGTTGAGACGGACGAAGGCCATGTCGAGATGGCCGGTCGCCTCGTAGAGCAGGCCGAGGGTCCAATCGTCGAGAAGCGTGAGCACTGAGTAGGCTGAGAAGCCGGGGTCGACGAGGGTCTCGTTCGTCCAGTTCCGGCCGTGATCGTCGCTGTAGAAAGAGGCAGCGCGGTTTGAGATCTGAACGTTGAACGGAATCGGGTCGCTCAGAGATTCGCGGGCCGCTCGCCGATCACCCTTTGCGCCACGAGCGCTTCGATTTCGGCGTCGTCATAGCCGAGCTCCCGTAGAATCTCCGTGTTGTGTTCCCCAAGCAGGGGAGCCGCACGGGTCAGCCAGCGGTCAACGCTCGCGTATCGGAAGGGAGCGCCCATGGTCGCCTGGCTCCCAACGACCGGGTGTTCGATCTGCTCCAGGAAGCCCCGCGCAACGAACTGCGGATGCTCGGCGAGCGCACGCGGGTCGATGACGGGTGCGGCCGGCACGCCCGCTGCGATGAGTTCTGCCACGCAAGCATCGCGGTCGCGCTCCGCAAACACGCGCCGCAGAGCTTCATCGAGTTCGTCCTGTCGTTGCCGCCGTGCGATCAGATGCGAACCGACGCCCGTCGCCCATTCAGGGTGGTCGAGCCAGTCCAAGAGTGCTTCCCATTGGCGCTTGCTCTCCACGGATAGCGCGAGCCACTGCGGGGCCTCGGGAGAATGGCCGGCACACGGGTACAGGCCCTGGGGCGCGGCTTCCGGGCTGCGGTTGCCCTGGCGCTCCATCAGGTTTCCGTATCCGGTGTATTCGATCACTTGCTCGGCCGTGACGTTCAGCGCGGCTTCGAGCATCGAGCACTCGACGAAATGGCCGCGGCCGCTTTCGTCGCGCTCGGCCATCACGACCAGCAGCGCGAACGCAGCGTGCATGCCCGCCAGGGGATCGCAGGGGCCACGCTGGATGCGGGGCTGATCTTCGGTGTGTCCCGTAAGCCACGAGAGGCCGGCCATCTGTTCCATCGTTGCCGCGAAGCCCACGTGCTCGTGGCAAGGCCCGTCGAGACCGAAGGCTGGCATGCGGACATAGTGGCAGCGCGGGTTCAGCGCCTGGACCCTGTCCCAGGTGACACCGAAGCCGTCCATCACACGCGGGCTGAAGTTCTCCACCAGCGCGTCGGCTTTGGCGATCAGGGCTTCGAAGATCGCCATTCCCTTTGGATTGGAGAGGTCCAACGTCAGCCCGCGCTTGTTCGTGTTCGCCGATTGGAAGATGAAGCTGCACTCCCACCAATCCTCGTGCTGGGCAGAGAACGTCCCCCCAACCGAGCGGCTTCCGTCGATCCGTTGGACGGACTCGACGTGGATGACCTCAGCGCCGAGCATCGCGAGCGTCTGGGTGGCGATCGGGCCCGCCCACCACGTGGTTGCATCGACGATCCGCATTCCCGCTAGCGGCAGGTGGCACTCGCCTCCAGGCGGCGGTCGCTTTGGCGTGCGGGCTTCGATGCGCCCGCTGTGCTCGCCCAGGTGGGGCGCCCGGCGTGGGGGGGCGAGTGGGTTGCCATCGACGCTATACGGAGGCAACGGTCGCTTGAAGCCACCCGACGGATCATCGGCAAACACGCCGCGTGCCTGGATCTGCTCGTGCTCGAGCACCGTCTGGCCGGTGCTGATCGGTGCGACGGGAATCCGCAGCAACTGGGCCAGCTCGATGATCTCGTCGGTCGTGTGCTTGCGTGTGTAGGCATGCACGACCTCTTCCCACGCAGCGAGGTTCCCCAGGCGCTGGGCGAACATGTCAAACGCACCGGATTCGCGCAGGTCTGGCCGCTCGATCATCAGCAGGAAATCGGACATCTGCTGTGCCGAGTAGGTGGTGAAGCCGACGAAGCCGTCACTCGTCGGCTCGATCGACGGCGTCTCGATGTTCGGCAGCGAACCGACGACCGGCGGGCGCCCGAGGATGCCCCACATCAGATCGAGGTAGCAATTGGTCGCCAACGCGGTCACTTCCTGCAGCGAGAAGTCGACATGCTCCCCATGACCGGTGGTCTGGGCGCGCCGAACCGCCGCCAGCGCTGCGACGGCGGCGAAGCTGCCCCCGGTCCATGCGGCCACACCACCTCCGGCCTGGTACGGCTCTCCACCGGGCCGGCCTCGCGCGCCTAACGAGCCGCACTCGGCTTGAATCGTGAAATCCGTGGCGGGCCGCCCCGCCATCGGGCCTGTCAGGCCAAAGGGCGTGATCGAGAGCAGCACGAGGCCGGAGTGGCGTTTGAGCAAGGTTTGTCGCTCGAACGCGTCGGGAGGGAGGTCCTCGATCAGCAGATCCGCGCTCGCGACTAGCCCCTCGGCTTCTGCTTGGATGTCGTCGAGCGCACCGACGACACTGCGCTTCGAGGCGTTGAGGTACCGGAAGAGCCCGCCGTCCTTTCCGCTGAGATCGGCTCCCGACGTCGACCAGCTGCGCAGCGGGTCGCCTCCGGCAGCCTCGAGCTTGATCACATCCGCACCGACATCCGCGAAGAGTTTGCTGCAATAGGGGCCTGCGATCCCAGTCGAATGGTCGACGACACGCAGGCCCTTCAGCCCGTGCATGACCCGACTCGCTCGATGCGTCGTTCGAAAGCAGGGTCCGAGGGCGATCGCGGCTGGTCGGAGCGGCGCCCTCGTCCGGGTCGTCGGCTCACGGTCATTCGCCCTTGTAGACGGGTTTGCGCTTCTCGGCGAAAGCCCGAGGACCTTCCCGCGCATCCTTCGAAGCGAAGACCGGGCCACCGATCTCGAGCTCCTTCACCAGGGCATCGGCCTCGCTATAGCTCTCGTCGATCTCACGCAGCATGCGCATCAGTGCGCGGATCGAGAGGGGGCCATTGGCGCAGATCTGGGCGGCGATCTCCTTGGCTTCGGACAAAGCCTGTCCACTGGGAACCACGCGGCCTATCAAGCCGAAATCCAACGCCTCCTGAGCGCTGATGTGTCGCGCCGTGAGCAGGATCTCGGCCGCGAGGGTGTAGGGGATCTGGCGCCGCAGACGCACACTGGACCCGCCTAGCGGAAACAGGCCGCGTTTGGCTTCGGTCACGCCAAAGGTCGCGTCCTCGGCCGCCACCCGGATGTCCGTGCCTTGGAGGATCTCGGTCCCCCCCGCCACGGCGAAGCCCTCGACGGCCGCGATGATCGGCTTCATCGGCCTGTTGTGTCGAAGCAGCGCCTGCCAGTGGAGGTCCGGCACCTCCGCCATCAACTTCTGGAACTCTTCATCCTTTTCGCCGCCTCCCATGGCTTTGAGGTCGGCACCGGCACAGAAGACGTCGCCGCGGCCCGTGAGGATCGCGACTCGAAGGTCGGGGTCTTCGTCGAGCAGGCGCCAGGCGCGGTACATCCCCGCAAGCATGCCGCCGCTGAGCGCGTTCTTCGCTTCGGGCCGGTTCAGGGTGATGGTCAGGACGTGGTCGTCACGTTCAACCAGGCAGTGCTCGGGGTTCATGCAAGGCTCCTTGTCTCTGGATGGCTTGTCGAGGTCAGATCCGATCGAGATCAGCGATGCGCGGTTCGCTCATCTCCTCCCGAAAGCGGTCGAAGGTAAACGGCCAGGCCGTCGGCAGACCGTCTTCATCGAGGTACCAGCTCTTGCAGCCGGTGGCCCAGATCGTCGATTTTGCGGCTTCCCGGCGTTCAGCATCGAAGCGATCCGCTGCCTCCTGCGAGGCGCAGACCTCCTTCCACTCGCCAGCCCGAACCAGATCCACCAGCTGGAGGATGTACGCCAGCTGAAGCTCGGCGACCTCGATGAGGGAAAAGTTGCCGACCGGGCCATTCGGACCGTTCAGCATGAAGAAATTGGGGAAGTCGGGTACCGAAATCGCCAGGTATGCGAACGGCCCGTCCTTCCAGACATCGTCGAGGCGCTTGCCGCCGCGGCCTGTCACCTGCATCGGGCGCACGAAGCTCTCGACGCGGAATCCGGTGGCCAGGACCAGGATGTCCAGTTCGTGCAGAACTCCGTCGCGCGTTCGCACGCCGGACTTCTCGATTCGCTCGATCTCCTCGGTGACCAGCATTGCGTTGGGCCGTTGGATGGCGTCGTAGAAGTTTTCGGACATGATCAGGCGCTTGCAGGCGGCCTGGTAGCTGGGACGGAGCTTTTCCCGGAGTTCCGGGTCTTTCACACTGTTCTCGAGATTCGCGAGACAGTGGGCATGGATCGCCTGGATCATCGGCGACTTCGCATCGACGAGGACATTCGCGAAGCCATCGGTGAACGCGCGGGCGACCTCCTCCCGGATCTCGGCCATCGCCTCGGGGCGCCTTCGGAACTCGGCTTTCTCCTCCTCCAGATACTCCCCATTGTCGATGGGCGTGATCCACTGGGCCGTGCGTTGGAAGAGTGTGAGTTCCGCGACGTCATCGACGATCGCAGAGACGATCTGGATCGCGGAGGAACCGGTCCCGACGATCCCGATCCGCTTGCCCGCCAACGGCGCTTCGTGATCCCAGCGCGCGGTATGGAAGACCGCACCCCCGAAAGAGTCCAGGCCCTCGATCTCCGGGTAGGCGGGGTGGTGGAGAACGCCCGTCGCCGCAATGACGAAGTCTCCCTGGTCCGTCGTACCGTCGGCAAGCTCGATCTTCCAGCGCCCATCCTCGAAGGCGCAGTGTGTGACCTCGTTGCCGTATTGGATTCGCGAGGCCACCCCGTAACGCCGCGCGACTTCTTCGAAGTAGGCATGGATCTCGGATCCCGGTGCAAAGCGATGGCTCCACTCCGGATTGGGTGCAAAAGAGTAACTGTAGAAATGGGACGGAACATCGCAGGCGATGCCGGGGTAGGTGTTCTCGCGCCAGGTGCCTCCGAGGCGGTCGGCCTTCTCGTAGATCGCGAAGTTGTCGAGGCCAGCCTCTTGCAGTTTGATGGCGCTGAGGATGCCCGACATCCCCGCACCGATGATCAGGAAGCGCAGGTCGCTTTTTCCGGGAGCGCTGGAAACGGGGGGGCCTTCGGTCGTCATGTCATCTCCAGGAATCGGTTCGCGGATGGAACCCAGTCGCTGCCGGCGAATCAATTTCCGCGGAGTGCGCTCCGCAGATCAGGGCGCAGCGCAGACGGCGTCCGGGGCGCTCCTCCTTGGACTGGTTCGGATCCTTGTCTGGCGAATCGTACTATTGTCCGATATATCAATCAAGTGTCCGACAACGAGAGACTTCGCGGGAAGGGACGGTTTGCAGCATGGCGAAGACACCCGTCGAGTTTCTCCAGGCTTATCGACGCGATCAGATCCTGAGCGCCGCGCGAGAGGTGATCGGCGAGAGCGGCTACGACCAGTCGTCCGTCGATCAGATCGCGAAGCGCGCGGGGCTCAGCCGCAGCACTGTGTACGAGTACTTCTCCTCCAAAGAGGAGATCCTCAAGGGTAGCTTCGCGGCCCATCGCGAGCCGCTCGCCGAGGCATTGGCACGATGCATTCACCGCGCTGTCGGCCTGGAAGCACAGCTCACTGCGTTCTTCGAGATCTGTCTTTCGCGAGTGGACGAGAATCGTGAGTTCTTCCTCGCAATTGCCTTCCCCTTGCCGCTCGACGAAGCCTCCGCTGCGGAAGGTCCCGGCGGTACCGAGTTCGCCATGGTGATCAAGAACTTCAACGACACGGTGGACCGGATCCTTGCGGATGGATTCGAGCGCGGCGAACTCCAGCGCCCCATCAGCTCCACCGACCGCTACTGCCTCGGTACACTGATCGTCGGGGCGATGAGCGCCCGATGTCGGCTGGACGCACCACCGGCGGTAGAGGAATCCGCAGCGAGCTTCGCCAGCTTCGCGTTGCGCGGCCTCGTCCCCACGTCCGAGCAGGGCTCGAAGGAGGGACGATGAACACATCGCATGCGGTTCCGGTCATCGTCGGGGTCGGTCAGCTCCTTCAACGCCTGGAAGATCCGCGAGAGGCCGCCGAGCCGCTGGAGATGATGATCTCCGTGCTGGAGCAGGCGGGACAGGATTCCGGAGCGCCGAAGCTGCTACAGCGCGCAGATTCGATCTACGTCGTCCGCGGAGCGTGGGCCTATGGAAACCCTGGGCGAGTGATCGCGCGAAGACTCGGAGCCACGCCAGAAGAGACCGTTGGCACCCCGTACGGAGGGAACTTCGCCCAGGCATGCGTGATCGACGCTGCCCGTGAGATCCGGGCGGGGCGCCGGGAGGTCGTGCTCATCGCGGGCGCGGAAATCGGGCGCACTTCAGGACAGGCCCAGCGCCAGGGCATCGAGCTCAGCGAATCCGAGGCACCGGGGGCGCCCGATCGGAGCATCGCCGACAACAAGGCGATCTTTCATGATGCCGAGCTCGCGCGCGGGATGAACAGCGCAAGCGACATCTTTGCGATCATCGACAGCGCCATCCGCTTCGCCGGAGGAGAGTCTCTCGAGGCCCACGCGCTGCGCCTCTCGGAGCTGTGGGCGGGGTTCAACCGCGTCGCACGCGACAACCCGCATGCGTGGATCCGCAAGCCCTACACGGCGGAAGAAATTGGCAGCGCGGGGCCTGGGAACCCGATGATCTCCTTCCCCTACACGCGGTTGATGAATGCCAATGCGCGGGTGGACATGGCAGCCGGCGTCGTCCTCTGCTCGTTGGCGACGGCTCGCGAGGCCGGAGTTCCTGACGAGAAGCTCGTCTTCATGCAAGCGGCCACCGAGGCCAACGACGTCACCTTCCTGTCCACCCGGATGGACTTCGACCGCTCGCCCGCCGTTCGAATCGCGGGGGGGCGGGTTCTGGAACTCGCAGGGAAGACGATCGAGCAGATCGACCACTTCGATCTGTACAGCTGCTTCCCATCGTCGGTGCAGGTAGCCGCGACAGAGCTCGGAATTCCCGAAGACCGGACGCTCACCGTGACGGGAGGCCTCACGTTCGGCGGCGGCCCCCTGAACAGCGCCACACTTCATTCGATCGCGCGCATGGCGGAGGTCGTCCGCGGGGATCGTGGCTCGACCGGCCTGGTCCACGGCAATGGCGGCTGGCTCGCCAAGCACGCCTTCGTGGTCTACTCCACGGATCCTCCCGAGGATGGTTTCCGTTACGAGAATCTCCAGGAAGCAGTGGACGCGCTCCCGTCTCGTGAGGCGTTGGTGGACTGGGAAGGCCCCGTCACCCTTGAGGCCTATACGGTCGCCCACAGCAGCGGCGCACCCCGGATTGCCCATGTGGCGTGCCTCACGGACGATGGTCGCCGCAGCTGGGGAACCGTGGAAGATCCGGACGTGATGAAGGCGATGATGCACGAGGAATTCTGCGGCCGAAGGGGCCGCCTCGACGGTCACGGCAAGCTCAGCATCGATCGCGTCCAGGCCCGACCCGACGCGTAGAAACTGAACCTCCTGGCCGTGGCGAGACGGGGCTACCTGGACTTTTCCAACAAAGAGGCGACCCACCACTCGAAGCCTTCGCGGTCGAGCGCTGAGCTGTACTCGGAACGGCGCAGAGCGAGCTCGCTATGGACCACGACGGTGCCGCGGGAAGACGGGACGGATTCGTTTACAATCAGGCGTTCGCCCGAGTAGCCGGCAAAACGCCGCGCGTAGGTGGCGATCGTCATCCGACCGAAAGCATCCGTCCAGCGGCTCTTCTGATCGTCAGAGAGGTTCCTCCAGACTTGGCCTATCGCCATCGCGCTCATCATTTTCAGGTCGTAGGCGTCCTGCAGCACCGGCCTGAGGCGGTCTCTCCTCCCATCGAAGCCGAGCTCTTCGGAATGCTTCATGCAATACGGCAGCTCCGCGTAGAAGCTCTCGATGGGGGCACGCGCTGCCTGGAGATCGGGAGATTCCTGAGCCACGGATTCGCTTCCGAAACCGACAGCAAGAGCGAGGAGCACCAGCATCTCCCGCATCCGGAGAGGGTAGCGAGCCGCTGCCTGGCTCCGGAATCGGATGGGATGGCTAGCGAAGCGGAATGCTGAACCTCCTGGATGCACGGATCGGGGCTGCGTTGACGCGCTGGGTTGCGGCCGCGGCCGCCCGGCCCGGCCGGACGATCCTCGTCGCTTCTCTTGTGGCATTGGTGGCGGGCGTGTGGGCGATACTCTTTCTCGGCGTCAACACGGATACCGACGCTCTCTTCGATCGCGAGCTTGCATTTCGCCGTGCCGACCTCGAGATCCGGCACGACCTTCCGGCACGGTACGACAATCTCCTCGTCGTCATCGATGCTCCGACGCTCTCCCATGCCAACGACCTCGCCTGGGAGCTGACTCGGCGCGTTCGCAATGAGCCTGAGACGTTCGGCGGAGCGTTTGCGCCCGGAGGCGGCCCGTTCTTCGAGCGCCACGGCCTGCTCTACCTTGATCTTCCCGAACTCGAGCAGCTCGCGGACGACCTTGCCGCCATACAGCCCCTGCTGGCTGCGGTGGATCGCGATCCCAGCGTGCGTGGCATCCTTCGGCTGCTGGAGGTCGCGGTACGCGATGCGCGGGACCCCCAACGCGTCGAACCCGCTTTCCAGCTCTCGGAACTCCTCGACGAAGTGCGTCTCGCGGTCGATCACGCGGAACGTCGGGAGAAGATCCAGCTCGGCTTTGCGGATCGCATCCTGAGTCCGGGCGACGGGACACCCCGCGCCTATGTCCTGGTGCGGCCGAAGATCGACTTCACGGAGATGCTGCACAGCGAGTCGTCGGTTCGGAGGCTGCTCGAGTTGATGAACGAACTCGAAACGGGGCAGGACGGTTTCCGATTGCGAATGACCGGAGATCGGGCGCTCGAAGTCGAGGAATTCAGCCTGATCGAAGGCCAGGCGATCAAGGCTGGAGCCGTATCGCTCGCGTTGGTCGCTGGCATTCTCTGGTTCGCATTGCGATCGGGAAGATTGATTTCCTCCGTCGTGCTGACCCTGATCGTCGGGCTGGTCTTGACGTCCGGCTTCGCCGCCCTGGCGGTCGGTCATCTGAACATCTTCTCGATTGCGTTCACGGTTCTCTTCATCGGGCTCGGGGTGGATTTCGGGACTCACTTCACATTGCGGTATCAGGAACTGCTCGACCAGGGAGAAGCACATCTCCCCGCGCTACTCGAATCAGCGCGTGGGGTCGGCGGCTCGCTGGCGATCTGCGCACTCACCACGGCGGCGGGGTTCTACGCCTTCGTGCCGACGAGCTTTTTCGGCATTGCAGAACTGGGCTTGATCTCGGGAACAGGCATGTTGATCAGCTTCGTGTGCAGCCTGACACTCCTGCCCGCCATCTTGTCGATTCGCAGGAACGGCTCCGAGCGGAGCTCGCAGAGCAAGCCCCGGGGTGGAATGATCCGATTGCCGGCCTGGCCCCTTCAGCATCCGAGAACGACATGTGCGGCGGCCGTGGTGCTGTTGGGGTTCGCCGCCCATTCGCTCCCACGGCTCGAGTTCGACGCCAACCCCCTGAACGTGCGGGACCCGAGTGCCGAAACCGTCAAGACGTTTCTCGATCTCGTGGCGTCCGGAGACGTGAACCCCTGGAGCATCGATGTACTCGCGGAGGATGCCGCCCAGGCGGAATCCCTTGCACGAACCCTCGAGGAACTCCCCGGGATCAAGCGGGTCATCACCCTCGAACGCTACGTACCCGAAGAGCAGGAGGAGAAGCTCTGGGTGCTCGAACAGATGACCACTTTCCTGGGCCTCGGACTGGCGCAGCCTCTTCCTGCCCCGACCCAACAAGAGAATCTCGCGGCCATCGGATCTCTGCGAAAGCATCTCACACTCCTGGCGGGTCGGGATGCGGATCCGGAACTCATCTTCAGCGCCCGGGCGCTCGACGAAAGCCTTGCCACCCTGGTCCGCGACAAAGAGGGCAGGCAGACCGCGATGGAAGCGCTGCGAGCCGGCCTCGTGGCGCCTGTTCAGGAGCGCATCGAGCGTCTCGAGGCGGCTCTCGAGGCGGGCCCCGTTGGGCTCGACGATCTTCCCGAGGAACTGAGTCTGCGCATGCGGACGGAAGACGGACGCCATCTCGTCGAAGTGCATCCATCGGGGAACCTCAACGACGCGGAAGTCCTCCGAGACTTCGTGCACCGTGTGCAAGAGGTCACACCGCGTGGGACCGGCACAGCGGTCTTTCAGATCGAAGCCGCGAAGACGATCCTCGAAGCGTTGCGCGAAGCGCTTGCCCTTGCGATCCCTGCCGTGGCGCTGATCCTGGTCCTGATGTGGCGCAATGTTCGCGATGTCGCGCTCGTGATGGTCCCCCTGTTGAGCGCAGCTGTCTTGACCGCTGCTTCGTGCGTGTGGATCGGTATCCCGATCAACTTCGCGAACGTGATCGTGCTGCCGCTGCTCTTCGGCATCGGAGTCGACAGTGGGATCCATCTCGTTCACCGCTACAGGGCCCTGGGAAAGGGTACCGCCGGCCTGATGGAGACCAGCACCTCCCGCGCGGTGTTCTGGAGCGCGCTGACGACTGCCGCGAGCTTTGCGAGTCTCGGTTTCGCGAGTCACCGCGGGATGGCGACGCTCGGGCAATTGCTGACCCTCGGAGTCGTGATCACATTGCTCTGCAACCTCATCCTGCTCCCGGCGCTCTTGCAACTCACAGCAGATCGGGAGCGATCCGCGGCAGAGCCCGAGGGGTCGCTGTGACGGGCTTCGCCGCTCCTGTGGGTGCATCGGAGCGGGCCCTGCGCTGACGCGATGGCGCGTGCAAGCCCGCCACTCGTGTAGCACCCCTCGCACGCGGCCCCCGATGAAGGTGGCGCTGCCACTCCGCTCGCTGAATCAGTTGGCCGACTTCGGGTCGAAGGCGTCGCGCAGGCCGTCGCCCAGGAAGTTCAGCGCGAGCAAAGTGGCCGCCAGGAAGGCTGACGGCCACGCCAGCAGCCACCAGGGCGATTCGATCGGATTCACCACCGCCACGCCTTCGGCGACCAGTTGGCCCCAGGAGAGTTCCACACCGAGACCCAGGAACGAGAGGAAGGATTCGAGCAGGATCACCGCCGGCACGGTGAGCGTCGCGTAGACGACCACCGGGCCCATCACGTTGGGCAGGATGTGCCGAAGAAGAATGCGGCCATCGCCCGCACCCACGACCCGGGCCGCCATCACGAAATCCCGATCGCGCAACGTCAAGACCTGGCCCCGCACGATCCGCGCCATCGTGAGCCATTGCACCAGCCCGAGCGCCAGAAAGACGGGCAGCGCCTCGCCGCGCGCGGTCTCCGAGAACATCAGCATCACGAGGATGACGAGGAACATGTAGGGGATGCCATAGAAGAAATCGACGATGCGCATCATGGCCTCGTCCAGGCGCCCGCCGTAAAAGCCTGCGACTGCGCCGTAGGCGACGCCCAACGTGACGGATGCGGCGGTGGCCGCGATGCCGACGAGCAAGGATACGCGGCCCCCGATGAGCACCCTGGCGAAGTGGTCGCGACCCAGCGCATCCGTACCGAACCAATGGCTCCAAGACGGTGACAGATGTCGCAGCTCCGGCGCCGTCACCTTTGGATCGAGCCCGAGAAGAAACGGCAGCACGAAACAGGAGAAGAAGACCGCGCAGAGAATCCCCACACCGACCATCGCTGCGCGATGCCGCCGCAACCTGCGAAAAGCACGCACCCAGGGGCCGGCGGTCTCGATCATGCCCGCCACATCCGGCCCTCGCTCGTCATGGCCATAGCTCATGTCGCCTCTCGAACTCTCGGGTCGAGCCACGTCTGCGCCAGATCGACGACCAGGTTGAAGAGGGTGATCAGGCCGCAGTAGACGAGTGCCGTCCCGAGCACGACGCC
>JAFDCZ010000369.1 GCA_019312665.1 Deltaproteobacteria bacterium
TATGTGCGACAGCCCCGAGCACAGGGATGACATCGGCAAGGCCACCTATGAGAGGTCGGAATCCTACAAGGAAGTCGATCGCAAGAAGGGGATTCGAACGAAGGCCGCCTAGGCACAATTCGCGCGCGGGACCTGCTGCCGATTCACTTCGGAGCTGGTCCCGCCTCGACGGCCTCTGTAGCGCCAAGCTGTTGAGTTCAGATGGAATCGCGTTCGAGGAAGGAGGAGGGTGAGACGCTGTCCGCTTGCGGATACGCGTCACCGCGCCGCACCCTTCGAGCCAGATCCGTTCCTTCGGGCGAGACCTGCACAGAGGTGGGCATCCAGAACGCGACCCGTCGTACAGGGCTCCATCGTTTGCTCCGGCAGCCAAGTCCGCGCTCGTGCCGTACCGTCTCGGGGCAACCCGAGGAGAACACCGATGGCAGAGACACTGGAAGCAGGCCGTGAGTTCGAATTGAAGCGTGAAGTCACGTCGGAGCTGACAGCCGACCGATTCGGAAACGCCGGGGCGTTCGTGTTCGCGACGCCCATGCTCGTCGCATTGCTCGAAGAAGCGTCGATCCGCTGCGTTGCAGAGGCGCTCGAGCCCGGAGCCGCGACCGTAGGCACGCGTGTGAACGTCGAGCACAAAGCCGCCACGCCCGTCGGTTTGACCGTCACAGCCCGAGCGCGCTTGATCGAAGTCGACCGGCGCCGGCTGGTGTTCGAGGTCGAGGCCCACGACGATCGCGAACTGATCGCGACGGGCACCCACGAACGCTTCGTACTGAAGTCGCTCAGCAAGTTCCTGGAGAGCGCCGCCGAGAAGACGAGCTGATCGGTACGGCGCCAGCCGGGCACCGGGCGCCGGACCGGGTCTGGCTCATGATTGCCGAACACGAAAGGGAGCCCGTCAGTGCTTGCCCGCGCCGGGGGTGAAGCGTGCAGCCAGGCTGGCGATACGTGACAGCGGGAGCAGCCGGACCAAGCCGAGCATGGCTCGGTTCGGGCGCCCAGTGATGCGCACGACCTCGCGGCGCGAAAGGGCGTCGAGACTCTCGTGCACGACGTCCTCGGCCGATTGCCAGGCGAAATCGGGGACACCCTCCGTGGCGAAGCTGCCTCGGACCTGGAACTCGGTGCGTGTGAAGCCCGGGCATACGGCCGTGACGGTGATGCCGTCGTCGGACACCTCTTCGTGGAGCGCCTGGCTGAAGCTGGTGACGTAGGCCTTGGTTGCGGCATAGACCGCCGCACCCGGAGTTGGCAGGAAGGCGGCGCCCGACGCGAGATTGATGATGCTGCCGGTGCCCGCCGATCGCATCCGCGACAACGCCGCGTGGGCCAGCTTCGTGAGCGCCTTGATGTTGAGATCGATCTGGCCCTCCGCAAGTTCTAGATCCAGGTCCGCGAAGAACCCGCTCGAGCCGAAGCCGGCATTGTTCACCAGCAGGTCGATCGCGGGATCGCTGGAGAGTCGTTCGGCAACGGTGGCCAGCTCGTCGGCGCGCGTCAGATCGGCGGTCAGTACCTGAACGTGGCGGCTGTGCTGGTCGCGAATCTGGGCGGCGAGTTCGTCGAGCCGCTTGGTGTCGCGCGCCACCAGGACCAGATCGGTGCCCTGTTCGGCGAGGATTTCCGCGAAAGAACGTCCAATTCCCGTCGACGCGCCGGTGATGAGTGCACGGGCAACCGTAGGCTGAGGGTTCATGGGGGGCCTCCTTCGGCCGGATGCTACCGCGTTTTCCGGGTGGAGGATTCGGACTCGATCTCTCAGGGACGATCGGCTGAATCGATTCCCAGTTGCAGCTCCTCGGAGCTGTGCTCTCGTTGATAGAAGCCGATGATGTCTTGATAACTCACGTGGCCAAGGAGCCGATCGTCGTCATCGACGATGGGAAGCTTGTCGAACTCGCGCGCACCAAAGAATTCGAGTGCGCGAATCAGGTTGTCGTCGGGGCTCAAGAAAACGATCTGCCGATTGACGAGGTCATCGGCCAGAACGAGCGACCCCAGATGTTCGAGATCCTCTCGATCCTCCAGGTCATGAAGTGACAAGAGCCCGGTGAGTTCACCCCGGGCATTCTGCAAGAGCAGATCGGTCTCTCCTGCTTCGCTCGCGAAGGCTTCGACGGCTCGGATCGACAGATCGGGGGAGATGATGGCCGACCGACCATAGTTCCCGTGCATCGCGTTCCCGATCGTCACTTGCTTCAGGAAATTCGGGGGGAGGCAGGAGTTCGTAGGCGCCAGTCAGCTCGCAGACCATCATCAGGGATGCGATCGGTGCATTCGCCACACCCGCGAAGAACGCGCCCATGCCGACGACGACGAAGGGCGCCACATCGGGTACGAGCGCCGGAAAGTATTGTTGGCTCAGGGTTCCAACGCATCCGCCGAGCAGGGCGCCGATGAAGAGGCTCGGCGCAAACACGCCTCCGGAGCCGCCCGACGAGATCGTGAACGAGGTCGTCACGATCTTCAGCACCGCCAATGTGGCGAGGAATCCAACGGTCGCTTGGATTCCGTCGATGGGTTGACCGAGGATCAGCTGCTGCACGTAGCCGAAGCCCTGGCCCATGGCCTGCGGGTAGGCGAGGCCGATCGTTCCTACCAGGAGCCCTCCGAGGGGCGGGATGAGATATTTGTTGATCGGCAATCGATCGAAGAACACACGCTTCGAGCCGTGCAGGAAATTGACGTAGAGAAAGCCTGCCCCGGAACACACCAGACCCAGGACCATGTAGAAGAGCAGCCGGATCGGCGTGTGAAAGGATTCGCCGACGTAGCTGAAGACGTGGTCGAACCCGTTCACGGAACAGAAAACGGTGTAGGCGGTGACCGAGGAGAGAATCGCTGGCGTCAGCGCGTCCGTCTCGAGATCTTCTTTGTAGAGCACTTCGACTGCCGTGAGCGCTCCCCCGAGAGGGGCCCTGAAGATCGCACCCAGTCCACCTGCTGCCCCGGCCACCATCATCGTGCGGCGGGCTCTTGCCCCCACCTTCAGGGTGCGGCCAAGGGCCGATCCGATTCCCGCGCCGATCTGGGCGATCGGCCCTTCCTTGCCTGCGCTCCCACCTGAGGAGAGCGTCGCGAGGGTCGCCAGGGATTTGACCCAGGGCACCCGGCGCCGCATCGACCCGGCCTTGTTGTGGAAGGCATCGATGTAGCCGTCTGTTCCCGTTCCCTCGGCTTCGGGTGCGAACGTCTTGACCAGCAGACCTGAGATCAGGCCACCGACGACGGGCAAGAAGAAGAGGACCCAGCGCCGCGGAGGGCCGTCCGGAATGGGAAGGTTGGAGGCCTCACCAGTCGGCTCCGGCAGCACCACACGCGCCCAGCCGTGCATCGTGATTTCAGTGGCCGCGTGCAGCAGTTCGTTGAAGGCGAGGGCGCCAAGCCCGGAGAGAACACCGATCACGACCGAGTACAGGTAGATCGTGCGCGGATTGATGCTCGTCAGGTGTTTTCGTAGCCATCCAAGCTCGAGAACGTTCTTCAAGATCTACCTTCAATGGCTGTGCGAACGCAGGTCGACTTGCAAAGTAGCACCGCAACGGTGTCCAGCCGGCGCATCGATTCATTGAGAAGCGCGATCCGCGCTGATCGCCTCCGCCGAAGGCTGAAACTACTCGATCAATACTCCAACGACACGGACTTCATCCAAACTCAGAGACGTTGCGAGTTCTCGGAG
>JAFDCZ010000370.1 GCA_019312665.1 Deltaproteobacteria bacterium
CCTCACTGATCCAACCCTTGAATTGGTCCACCAGATCGGTCGCTTCATCTGGGATGCCGTTCCGGAAGTAACGGGCGGGCACGATCGGATCGATGTTGCAGCTGCGAAAGCTACTCTCGAGCTGAGAAGATCGGCCGTAGGAAAGGATAGGGCCGGCGAGCCTCGATCCAGCTCGAAACGGAACGCGACCCCGAAAGCTCGCTTGCGGCGCAGCCGTCACTCCCGGAACCATGGCTTCCTTCGAGGTCAGGGCCGGCGAGCCAAACGTGATGCCACCCCGAACCCTCTCGGCCAGACCGAGTACGGTCGAGGCATAAAGGGCCTGTCCGCTCATCTCCATGCCCAACCAATAGGCTTGTTCCGCACCAGACAGTTCGCAGACTCTCTCGATTGCTGCAGGAACGTCGACTTCGGCAAAATCATCGAAACTCCACTGTAGCTGGCGTCCCGGTCCCGAGTCCGGCCAGCTCTCGCCCCGCCCGCGGAGATCGACGAGCCAAGTGTCGAAGCCCTGTGCGGCTAGATGGCGCGCGAGGGAATAATCTGGGTGGAGGTCATAGATCAAGTGGGTCCCCGCCATTCCGTGCCCGCAGATGACCGGAAAGGGCTTGGCCTTTCCCATTGCGCGATAGCGATAGAGCGCCAGGTTCCAGCCGTCGGAAGTGCGGGCGACGTGCTCTTCGTCATGTGTCGTGGTCCAGTCGAATCGGCGATACCAACGCCCACCACTCAACATTGTGGCCGCGATTGCTCCCGTCATCGAATTGATGCTCGTAATCTCAGGTCTCACCGGCAGATTCCTTGCGCGCCTTCTCTCGTGCCCGCTCGATCACCTCGGGCGGTACCGGCTCCATCCTCGCCATTCCGGCCTGGAGCACTCCGGGCGCCAACAACTTCATGACTTGCGCTGACACGAGCTGCAGATTCCACTTCGGTGCGGTCACTTCACGGCGACGCTTCTCGATGACCTCGAAGATCGCATCCACGACGATTCGCGTGGGATACTTGGGGCCATCGTAGGCCGCGGGTTCATCTTCTTTATCCCAGATCTCGGTATCGATCGGGCCCGGATTGACGATCGCCGTGTGGATGTTCGAGCCCGCCAGGTCGCCCCACAGCCCTTCAGTGAAGCTGTTCATTGCCGATTTCGAAGCGGCGTAGATCGCTTCGCGAGGCGGTGCGACCTTGGCAGCAAAGGACGATACATTCACGATGAAACCACCCTCTTGAATCAGCATATGAGGAATGGCTGCGAGGCTGGTCCACACGGAAGACAGAAAGTTGACTCGCATGACGTGCTCGGCTTCATCGGGGGACAGGTGGTAGATCTGCTTGTGCTTCGAGATGCCCGCATTGTTGACCAGGATGTCAATGCGACCAAGGCGATGCACTGTTTCTCGGACAACTTCCTGGGCAAAGTTCTGATCACCCAGATCACCCCCCAGGTAGAATGAATCCGGCGACACACGTCGAAGCTCCTCGACGAGATCCTTCAGGTGGCCTTCCCTGCGAGCGACTGCTACGACGATCGCCCCACGCTCCGCAAACGCCCTCGCCGCATCGTTGCCGATACCCGATGAGGCTCCCGTTACGATCACCACCTTGTCTCGATATTCCATCAGTTCACCCATCCAATCATTGGGCTGCCTTCCTTCATTGAATGTTGACCCCCGCTTTCTTGAGCGCGGCCAGCTTGACGCGCCCCACCATCCTTCCCATCCACTGGGGAAAGAGAGTGTTGAGAATGATCGGTCCCTTCATCTGCGAGGGAATGACGGCCTCGATTCTTCCCTTCGCAAGTGCGCGCAGGGTTCGCCTCGCGAAGTCATCTGCCTCGATGAACGTCCCCGCGGCGTCGGGCATCCGGGCCATGATCTCCGGGGTGAACATCTCGGTGCGAACCAGAGTGGGATACACGCAGAGAACATGAATCCCCATTGGAGCCAATTCCTGGGAGAGTCCCTCGGACAGCCCCGTGACGGCGAACTTGCTCGCCGAGTACGCCACTTCGTCCGCCTGCCCAATCTTGCCGGCGAAAGACGAGACGTTTACGATCCAACCTTGCTTACGCTCCCGCATTGCCGGCAAGACTTGCTTGATCCAGTGCACGGTTCCCATGTAGTTCGTGAGCATCATCTCCTGAATGTCTGCTGGATCGTGATCAACGAAGAGAATGTGACGCGCATAGCCCGCGCTGTTGATGAGCCCTCGCCCCATGCATCGCGAACCTCCGCTGCGGTCGATGCGATCATATCGGGATCTCGGATATCACAGGCATAGGCTCGGGCCTCGTGCCCGGCTTGCGTCAGTTCGCTTGCGATCGATTCGAGACGGTCCTTCCTACGCGCGACCAAGGCTACCTTCGCACCCTGTCGTGCAAGCTCTCTAGCCAGGGCCGCCCCGATTCCACTGGAAGCACCTGTCACCAGAGCAATCTTTCCGCTCACGTCGGTCAAACCTGTCATCGAGACTTCTCCTTCCTCAATCCGGAGCGAGAACAGCGCGAAGGACAGCCTTCATGTGCTCCACGGTCCGTCGCTTGAGTTTGGGGTCGGTCACGTCCTTGCCGTAGAGCGCTTCGTAGTGGGACTTGGCCAGAATATGATTATTGAGCATGCCCTCGACAGAGATGAGCAGGAGGCCGAGATCTACCTTCGGACCAGCCAGCTTCTGGCGCTTCATCGAATCGTCAATGAAGCGAAGCCAGCTCCGTTCATTGAGGTCCGCGCCTTCGGGGAGCTCTTCGCCCATAGTGGCTCTCGCCGTCAGGGTTACCCACTCCCGTTTGGAGAGGAGGAACTCGAAGAGTTCTTCAACCACATGATCGACGACATCGGCCAACTCCGTGTGCCCCTCGATGGCCTCCAGCAATCGTGACTCCAATTCTTCATCCCAGCGCCCAAGCACAGCCTGATAGAGCCCCCTTTTCGAGCCGAAGTGATGTTGGACCGTCCGGTGCTGCACCTCGCTCTCAGCCGCGAGCTCGCGCAGCGATACGCCGCCGAAGCCACGGCGGGCGAAGAGCTGCTCTGAACGCTCGAGTATCCGCGCTTTCGTGCGCTCGGATTCAGCTTGCGTCCTACGACCGGGCGTGCCAGACTTATTCGCCATGTGGATAATAAAGCATCGGAAGCCATGCCCTGTCAAACTGCCGAGGGTGGCGGTGGAGCCCAGTGACGATTGATGCGTTGCTCGACCAAATTCTGATTCCACGCCCGAATGGAAGCGAGGGGCTGGCGAGAGTTGCCAGTTTCATCTCAGATGTCCTCGACCGCACCGGCGCTACGGTCGCGAGCCATGAGTTCGTCGCAACGCCCTACGGCTTTCAACTCGTCTGGAGCGTGGTCCTGATTCTCATGCTCGGGTACTGCGCCGCCATCGCAACCCGTCGCTACGGGCTCGCCATTGGCCTGATTGTCTTCACTGCGGCGTTACTTCTTCTCGAGTTCGAGTTCTTGCGGTCACCCATCAGTGGCCTGCTGCCAGCCACGGAACACAATGTAGTGGGGACATTTCCCGGCCTCCCCGGTGGCTCGACGCTCATTTTCGCGGCCCACTACGACACCACCACGCACTTCGGGGACCACTTCAGCTGGGGGCGCTGGGGATTCGC
>JAFDCZ010000216.1 GCA_019312665.1 Deltaproteobacteria bacterium
CATTCTCTCGGCGACGGCCTGGTGCATCCCTGGCGTCGCATATCCGGTATCCGTCGGGCCAGGGTTGATGCAATTGACCGTGATCCCCTGATCGATCAGCGCATCGGAGAGGGATGCCGTCATCTGGTGAATGGCGCCCTTCGTCACGGCGTAGGCGATCTCGTTCGACATCGGCCCGATATGTTGTCCGCTGCAGAAGAGCAGCATGCGGCCGTGGGGACGGGAGGCGTCGTGACGCGCGGCAAAGCTCTGGGCGAGCAGGACCGAGGCGCGCCCGTTCGCGGCCCAGCAACGATCGAGTTCGACCGCAGTGACCTCCGCCAACGATTCGCGCGAGCTGCGCGCGTGGTTCGCGATCAGGATGTCGATCGCACCGAACCGCTCCACCGTCTCACGAACGAGCAGGTCGGCGACTATCGGATCTTCGAGGTCAGCCTCCTGGTAGTGGAAGCGGCCGTCCCCCGGATCGAGCTCCGCGAGAAGCGCGGCTCCGCAGTCCACGTCGGCACCCCAGGCCATTTCATCGTCGTGGGAAGCCCAACCGGTCGCGAACACCGAAGCGCCCTCGTCGAGCAGGCGGCGCGCCAGGCTGGCACCAATTCCGATTTCCCGAGAGACGCCCGTAAGGAGCACGACACGGTTGGCAAGAGATCGATCACGAGAAGAAGATAGAGACATGAGCAGGTCCTCCGCATGGCAAGGCGATCGCGAGTGCGTCTCGACGCTATCTCAGCCTGGGTTCGGAACGCCTAACGGGTCCGGAGCGCCCAACGGATTCGGAGCGCGCAACGGGTGCGGAGCGGTCGTTCGCTGTCCGAGTCCTGCTCTACATCGCTGACGAGCGTAGACCTTCCCACAGCACGGGGGCAACCCAGAAGATACCCGTGCTCAAGGCCAACCAGCTGAAACCCGAATCCACCCCCATGAGCTTGATCCATGCACTGGGAAGACCCGGGCGGACGACCTTGCCCAGCGCCATTGGCATTCCGATTCTCGTACTCGCCCTCGGGTTCTGGCTGACCGATGCCTGGCACGCTCGAAACCACTTCAAAGCGTGTCAGGCCACCTGCGAAGCCCAGGGCGCAGAAGACTCGACCTTCATCGCCGAGAACCAGCAACACAGTCGGCCCGCAGAATGCCGGTGCGGGTTCCGAGAGGGCGAAGGGCTGAGCTGGAAGCGCGCGGCGATGCCGGACTGAGACCGGCGGAACCCGAGAAGCCGCCGATCGCGTGGGAGGAAGTGGATCAGGGCCGTTGGCTCTGGCCGCGAAGCGCGCGGACCAAGGCCTCGATGCGTGCCCGGCTGGTCCCGAGTTCTTCGCGCAGGCGAACGATCACCGCGACACCGGGGAGGTTCACCTCCAGCTCCTCGGACAAGCTGTAGGCAACACGCGCGCGTTCGAGCATCCGTTCGCTGTACGGAGCTTCTATGCTCGTGACGTCGGCAAACAAGATCTCCTCGGTTTCGAGTCGAATCAGAAAACCCTCGTCGATCTCGAGAATCTCTGCGATCTGGTGGCGAGTGAAAGTCGGCATCTCAGAGCCCCTCCCGCAGGTGCGCGCGCACATCGTCCGGATACAGCGCCTCGAGCTCGCGGACTGCGGCCTCGAGCTTTTCAGCGTCGGCATGTTCGGGGAGCACCGCGTCGAGCCGGACGTAGAGATCTCCTCGCCCGCCATCCCGCCGCCGTGCGCCCTTCTCCCGGAGCCGAAGCCTGCGGCCCGCCTGAGAGCCCGAGGGTACCGTCATGCGAACGGGCCCATCGGGCGTCGGCACATCGATCTCAGCTCCCAGCACCAGCTCTGGAATCGTCACGGGGACGTCGATTCGGAGGTCGTCACCCTCCCGTTTGAAGAACGCATGTGGGCGTACGCGGAGACGGATGAAGAGATCGCCCGGCGGGCCCTCGCCAGGTGCCGGGGCGCCCTGCCCGGCCAGACGAATGCGCGTTCCGTCTCGGGCACCCGGCGGAATGCTCACCTTGAGCTTCGGGCGGCCTTCCGGCTTGAGCTCCACCTCGGCGGAACGAACCACATCGAGGAAATCCACCCCCACCTCGGCCTCGAGATCCGAGCCGCGCAACGGGCCCTGGCGGCCAAAGCCGCGCATCCCCTCGAAGCCCTGGGCACCACCCCCGCGGCCCTGGAAGAGCTGCGAAAGCAGATCCTCCACATCGACATCCCCGCCGAATTGATCGTGACCCGGACTGCGGCCCGCCCGCCGGGCCCATTGTTGATAGGCGCGAGCTTTTTCTGGATCGAAACCGGCCGCCAGCCCCTCGTCCCCGAACTCATCGAAGCGCTGCCTCTTCTCGTTGTCGAGCAGCACCTCCTTGGCCCAGGAGATCTCCTTGAAACGTTCCTCGGCGGCTTCGTCCCCCGGATTCACATCCGGGTGCGTCTCTCGCGCCAACCGGCGGTACACGCTCTTGATCTCGTCGTCAGGCGCATCCCGCGCCACGCCCAGAATCTCGTAGGGATCACGATCCATTCCGAGAGGATGGGCGCGATCCCCGATCTTTCAAGTCCAGCCGCGCGTTTGGGCCTCGCGCGTATCCTGCTGGCCGTGGCGGTTTCCCGCGGGGAACGCAAGCAATTCCCAACATGCCCGGGGCGCAGCGCTCGAGACTCCTGAACGAGTTCAGGAGCCTCGAACTCCGCGGGTAGAGAAACGACTTACCGCTGTCGGCGCCGTCGCAGAGCCCCCAGAGCCAGCAGCGGTAGGACCTCGAGGCCGATCAATCCGCAGCTGGTCCTGTTGACCAAGGCCTCGCGGTTCAGCGACGACGAACCGCCACACTGAGCGTCCGCAAGGTCGATGTTGCCGTCGCCATCGTTGTCGAGCCCGTCGTCGCATTCGGGCTCTTCGTTGTTCCAGGTCGCGTTGAAGCAGCCGCCGTCGGCGAGGTCGATATCGCCATCCCCGTCGTCGTCGATGCCGTTGTTGCAGGCGCCCAGGAAGCTCGCCGCGTTGTCGGTCTCGGTCTTGTCGTCCCGTTCATCGCCATCCAGGAAACCGTCCTCATCGCGGTCCAAGGCGACCCGTACGCCCGAGCCCGGGGGAACGCAGGTCCAGGTCAGCTCCTGGGCCGTGCCACCGGCCAGCGCTTCGAGGGAGGCCCGGGAGACTGCCGGCTCGGCCACGCGATCGGTCCGGTAGTCGTCGGTGCCGGGCTGGTAGAGCCAGCCGCGTCGCACCTTGGCGACAAGGGCGCTCACGATCAGGTCGCATTCCTTGACGGCCCCACCCAGCACGAGGGAGGTGAAGTTCGCCCTAGCCCGCTGCTCGAGCAGGGTGATGCGTCCGCCCACGATTCCGAGGTTGCCGCCATCGAGAGTGGCCTGCTGGCCGACGATCGGCGCGATATCCGTGTCGAAGGCGAGCATGAATTGCTCGACGTCCCGGCGCTGGTTGTCGCCTCCATCGAACCCGGCGTTGTTACCCGGGCTGTTGTTGAAGACCACGGCCTGGAAGAAACGGAACAGGGTGTCCTCCGACCCGTCGTGCAGGAAGCCCGTTCCGCGTACCTGATCACCCTTGTGGGCGTTGTCGCCCGCGTTGGTGAAGGAATTATCCGGCACCCCGAACATGCCGACCTTCTGGTAGAGGTTGCGTAGGTGCGGGATCTTGAGGATCTGAGGCTCGTTCTCGAAACTGGCGTTCCCTCCCGTTCCGAAGAAGCCCTGGGACGCGTCCAGTGTGTGGCAGCCGTTGCAGGAGAAGCCAAAGACCCCCTCTGCACCGGGGAAGCAGAGCCCGTCCGAGCAATCGTTCCCACCATGGTCGCCGAAGTAGAAGTCCCGGCCGGCCTGCTGGTCGGTGTCGAGCGAGTTGTCCAACGCGCGCACCGGATTGGGCGGCAGCCTCACGTCGAGCATGAAGTCCGCAAAGGACTGGACATCCGCCTCGAACGCCGGGTTCGCACCCGGGCCACCCGAGAGATCGATGTCCATCCCGACCAGGCCCGGAAACGCAACGATGAAGTTCCGGAAGGAGAGGTCTGAGTCGTTGGTGTTCGGGCTGTCCTCACCAAAGAACCCGTTGGACCGATCCCCCCGCCAATGCATATGACCGGAGGTCTCCATGCCGCGCAGGGTCTGGGTCGTCATCGGGCCCTTCATCGAGGAGAACTCGGTCAGCACGCCGGTTCCGTTGATGTCGCCGGGGGCTCCAATCCCGAGGTTGATCACCTGGGGGTTGTGGTGGTTCGCGTCATCCGGGTTGCCGAGATCCCACGCCAGGCTGTCGAAATCTCCGAACACGTGGCAGCTCGAGCAGGAAGCCTCGCCGTTCGATGACGTCTGGAGAGCGTCGTAGAGCATGAAGCGGCCATCGATGACGTTCGCCGGCTCGGGGTTGTGGAAATTCACATGACCCGTCTCCGTGCCCGTATTCGTATCCACGATCGAGATGCCGTTATCGAAGCGGGTGTAGACGAACATCCGATTGCTGCTCTCGTCCAGCACCAGGCCGGAAGGGCCACCGCCCGAGACGTCGATGTAATTGGCACTCTCGACAGTCGGATCGAATTCGGCGCCCGCATCGTCCCATAGCAGATCGTTCTCGAGATCCGCCGTGTCGATTACGCCCACCTTGCTGGAGCCGAAGGCCGCCACGTAGAGGGTGGCACCATCGCTTGAAACGACCATCTCGACTGGATTTGCCAGACTATGCGCCTTGATGCCCGCCGGAGCCGGAAGCACGCCGTAGTCGATGTGCTTGTTCAGGTGCCGAGGTTCGACATCACCCGTACCCGGCGTGATCACCGTGATGCGGGAGCGCGCGATGTTGCCCTGGACCGTGCTTCCACCACCGCCCGGGCCCTCGAAGCGCACGGCGTTGTTGGCATCGGTGTTCGATACGTAGATGTTCCCGTTGACCGGGTTCGTCACCATGTTGAACAGGATCGTGCCGACGTGAGGGTAATCGGTGCCGACCGCGAGGGTGTTCGCGTTGATCGTGAACACATCCTGGTCCGGCAGGTTGAAGCGGATCGCGTTGCTGAAGTTCAGGCCCCGTTCGTCGCGCCACTGGCCCGAGCCATTGTCGTATTTCAGGATCAGGCCGACCTCGGGCGCCGCTTCGCTGCTGCTGTTCTGGGCCGGCCCCGGGTTGCCGCCGGGGATATTGCCGCTGCCCAGACCGTTCGGCGAGGTGATGCCGTCGCCACTACAACTGCCTGCGCTGCCGAAGCCGTCGCAGATGAGGCCTTCACTAGCGGGTGCCGTCTGGTTGCCCGAATGGAAGACCGCTGCATAGACGGTATTGCCGTCGGGGCTCACGGCCAGAGCGCGCGGCGTGTCGCCGAACATCGTGACGATCTCGAGCGGCGTGCCACCGAGCGTGGTGTCCAGCGGCAGCGCCGCCGCGTCGAAGACCCAGACATCGGCACGGTCCACGCCAGCCGTGGTGAGCTGGGGATCGCCCGCGCCGGTTACGCCCGAGATCGAGCTATGGGTCCGGTGCTGGCCGCGGTGGGCCGTGGTGATGAACGCTCGGTTGCCTCCGGTGCCCGCGAACACGATGTCGCGGGGTTCGTCACCAACCAGCAGGGTCCGTGTGACGCGCCAGCCATTCGCATCGAGCGTGAGGATGCTGATGCTGTCCGAGAGGTGGTTCACCACCCAGACCTCGGTGTCGGTCCGAGCGGCCACAGCCACGGGCTCGAGGCCGACCGGGACCGATCCCTTCGAGACCAGACCGAAGTCTTCGACCTTGTAGATCTCCAGCCGGTTGTCCGGGGTGTTCACCGCGAACAGCTTGGCCCCGTTGGGGGAGATGGCGAGCGGGCGCACGGGGCCACTCTCGAACGCCACGAAGGAGGACTGAGCCGCCGCCGGAGCCGCCAGCAGGGCTACCGCGGCGAAAGTGAGAAGAACACGAATAGGGAGCAGCATGGGACCTCTATAGTCATTCGCTGCCCGTCAGTCCGAGGCCCACAACACCACGTCCAGCTACGCCGACCTCGCATCCGGCCGACGAGCAAGCTTCAACCGCGGCGATCTTGTCAAAATAAGCGGCCGAACGCAAAGGGTTTCTCTCGTTTCGGGGGTGAAAACGACCCGCTCGTCAACTTTCGACCTCTCGGTCCATCGCAGCCAGGTCTCCAGGCAATTGGCTGCGACAGCGCGCCCCACATCGGGTCGCCGGTGCTTCCCGGAGGGTTTCAGGTTCGCCCACACCCGGGCGCTCCCTGCTCACTTTTCGGTGCCCGATACGGGCTGCGCGCTCGCGGCCTTGTGAGCGGCCATCGCGCGTTCGGCGAGCGCACGGAAGGCCGGGTCGAGCCGGTCGAGAACCGAACTCGAGTGGCGCTTCAGCTCGGCGTCGGCGCCAACTGAGGGATGCACGCGCGAGGCCTGGAATTCTCTTTCGAGCCTGCGCTCGAAGGCATCGACCCGCAGTTGCTGGCTCGTCACGCGCTCGAAGTGGTACCCCTTGATCGCCAACCGGAAGGCTTCCGCGAGGTGCTCGCGGTGGTGGCGGATCACCCGCCAGAAGAAGCGTGCGTAGGCAGGCCCCTGGCGCGAAAAGAGCTGCCGCCGCACGGAACGCAAGGCCGCCCGCAAGTCAATCCAACTGACCGTGCGCGCGTCGTTCCGACGCGGAGCCAGATGTTCGAACAAGGTCAGGCAGCGTTCGAAGTAGCCCCGCAGAGAAGGCTCGTAGAGAGTTCGGATCAGCCGCCGGTACTCCTCGAGCAGAAACTCCCGCGGCAGCTCCGGTTCGAAGTTCAGATCGATCGCGGTGTTGCATCCGGTCGAGTCCGACCGCAACCTCCCCTCCCGAGCCAGGCGTGCATGTAGCTTCGTGCCTTCGAGTGCGGTGAGCAGCCCCGCCATCGCCATCGGGATCCACGCCTGACGTGTGAGGTGCAGGT
>JAFDCZ010000371.1 GCA_019312665.1 Deltaproteobacteria bacterium
CCGGCCAAGGTGGCGGCGATGAGAGCCCTGGGAGCCGAGGTCGTTCTCTACGGCGAGGATTTCGACGAAGCCCGGGAATGGGCGGGCGAACAGGCGACGAAGCGGGGGGGCCGTTTCGTCGGGCCCACGGATCCCGAGTTGATCGCAGGGGTCGGGACCTACGCCGTCTAGATCTTCGATGCGTTGCCGAACCCCGATGTGTTGATCGTGCCGGTTGGAGCGGGGAGTGGCGCATGTGGCTGTGGCATCGTGGCGGCGGCACGCTGCTCCGAGACTCGCGTCGTGGGTGTGCAGGCTGAAGCGGCGCCCGCCATGCGAGAGAGTTGGCAGGCGGGGACGCTCGAGGCCGGGCTGGCGGAGACCGTGGCCGAAGGGCTTGCAACGTGAGTTCCCTTCGAGAACACCCAACGCATCATGCGGGATCCAGTGGTTGGACTCTCGGATTTCGTGCTGGTGAGCGATACGCGCATGGAGGCTGCCATCCGCCTTTTGCTCGAGCACACGCGCAACCTGGCGGAGCATGCCGGCGCTGCACCGCTGGCGGCCGCGCTCGAACATCCCGCGCTCGTGGAAGGCAAGCAAGTCGTGCTGGTGCTTTCGGGCGGGAACCTGGCCTGGCCCGAGTTGCGCCGCATCGTCGCTGGCTGAAAGCTACGCTCGGGCCGTGACGATCCGCGCTGTTGTCTTCGATCTCTTCGATACCCTGGTCGATCTCTCGCTGGAAGGCCTGCCGAAGGTCCGGTTGCGGGAGAAGGAGTTTCCGTCGAGCCTCGGCGTGCTCCACGAGATCGTCGCTGAATTCACGGACATGAGCTTCGAGGATTTCGCGGATACGCTCTTCGCGCTGGACAGCGAACTTCGCAAGAGCCGCTACGAGCAGGGACGCGAGCTTCCCACCCTCGAACGCTTCGAACGGCTCCTTCCGTGGGTGCCTGGTGCAGAGAAGGTGCCGGGCCTCGCTGCGCGTCTGACCGCGACGCATATGGACATGTTGCGCGGGCAGGTCGGCTTTCTCGATCACCACCCCGAGGTGTTGGAAGCGCTCGGCGATCGCAAGCTCGCCGTCTGCTCCAACTTCTCGCACAGCCAGACCGCGTTTCGGGTGCTCGAAGAGGCCCGTCTGCGTTGGCATTTCGACGTCGTGGTCGTTTCCGACGCGACAGGCTGGCGCAAGCCGCGGCCGGAGATCTTCCAGGCAACCCTTGCCGCGCTAGGCGTCGAGCCCGACGAAACCCTTCACGTTGGCGACAGCCTGAAGGCCGACGTCACCGGCGCCGCGGCCGCCGGCTTGCGCACCGCCTGGATCACCCGCCGGATCGCCGACCCGGATCAATCCCTCGAAGCCCACGAAGGCCCCAGCCCGGATCTCATCCTCCACGACCTCTCCGAACTCCCCTCTCACCTCGGCTGAAAGCAAGCGAGGGGACGCTCCTCGGTTGCGGCTACTTTCCCTTCCAGGAGGGCGGGCGCTTCTCGGCGAAGGCTTTCGGGCCTTCGATGAAGTCTTCGCTCTTGATCATCTCGCGGATCTGGTCGTAGTGGCCGGAGACGGCGGTTTCGAGGCCGGTGATGTCCAAGCCCTGGTGGACAGCTTGCTTGCTGGCGCGCACCGAAATGGGCGCACATTCGAGAATCATCTCCGCCCAGCGACGGGCGCCGGCCAGCGCTTCGCCGTTCGGGACGACTTCATTCACGAAACCCAGCTGCTGGCCTTCGGCGGCCGGCACACGGCGCCCCGTGAGGATCATCCCGAGCGCTTGCTTCAACGGGATCTGCCGGGGAAGCCGGTGCAAGCCTCCAGCCAGGGCGGCCAGGCCGACTCGCGGTTCGGGTAGCGCAAAGATGGCGCCCTCGGCCGCGATGATCAGATCGCAGGCGAGACAGATCTCGAAGCCGCCGCCCATCGCGACGCCATTTACCGCAGCGATCACGGGTTTGGCCAGGTCGTAGCGCGCGGTCAGGCCGGCGAACCCGCTCATCGGTTGCCCGCTCATGTCGCCGCCGGTGGCCTGATGCTTGAGATCGTTCCCGGCGCTGAAGGCCCGGTCTCCTGCGCCGGTGATGATCGCCACCCATTGGTCCGGGTCGTTGGCGAAGTCATCGAACGCCTCGGCCAGCTCCCGGTTTGCCGCCGGATGCAACGCGTTCATCCGCTCCGGCCGGTTGATGGTGACGATGGTGAGGTGTCCGTCTGT